>JBEBGN010000066.1:0-15331 GCA_040081395.1 Longimicrobiales bacterium | reverse complement strand
CCCCTCCACAGTAGCCAGGGTCTCGACCTTCCAGCCCCCCACGGAAAGCCGCTCGCTCAACGCCCGCACGTGACTCGGCGTGGGCTCGTGTGGCGCGAGAACCGCACGGACCTGCGGCAGGGACCGGCGCACATCTTCGAGCGCCGGCAGCAGGACGGCGTCGTCCTCCGGCCAGGTCGAACCGGCGATGACGGTCGGGCGCCGGTCGGCGTGGAAAGGCGCGAGCGTCGATGACGTGGCATCCGCCTCGGCCGCCCGCAGCGCAGCCGAGTCCACCCCCGGATCCCCGGTGACGCGGACACGAGCACGCGGGACCCCGAGCGCGACGAGCCTCGCTGCGTCCTCCTCCGAGCAGGCACACGCCAGCGTGAGCGACGCCCAGGTCGCACGCAGAAGGGCCCGCGCAGGCCATCGCAGCCTTCCTGCACTGCTGGTGACCGTCCCCGCCACGAAGGCCACCGGGACCCCTCGCCGAAGCGCCTCTTCGACCAGCACGGGCCAGACCTCGGTCTTGGTGAACACCAGCAGGTCCGGGCGGACCGCGTCGAGAGCGTGCCCCGTGGGTCCACGCAGGTCCCACGGGAGGTACGCCGACACGTGGGCGCCCATACGCGCTCCGACCCCCTCGCCCGAAGGGGAGAAGTGCGTGAACACCACCTGGAGATCGGCCCTCCGCTCGGCGAGCGCGCGCAGCACCGCACCGGCCTGAAGGGCCTCGCCCACGCTCGGTGCGTGGACCCAGACCGTGGGCCGACGTGGGTCACGCCCGGATTCGCCCCACCGCGCCAGGGTCTCGTGGGCGTCCCGGCGCCCCGCCAGGCCCCGCGCGAGCTTGGACTCTCCATCTGCGAGCAGGGGAGCGACGGCCCGCGCGGCCAAGGTTGAGGCCCGGTAGAAGAAGGGGACGTTGCTCACGGCCCGGAGCATAGGTATCGCGCGGGCGGGTCGGTAGATTGACGAGCGTGGTCGGCCGCTTCGTAGCGGAGAGAGTTCGGCACAGACGCTCGCACATGGAGTGAACGCATGGGCACGATCTTCCTCGCAATCATCGCGATACTCATCGGGGCGGCGGTCCGCTCGGGGGGCCCCTTCGCGCGCAAGCCCGGCACCGAAGGCGCGGCCAAGCTCGCCGGCTACGGTTTCATGGCCGTGGGTGTATTGATCCTGCTCGGAAATGGCTTCGCCGTAGTGTCGGTCGGGGAGGTCGGCGTGAAGCACTTCCTCGGTAGCATCGACACCGACCCCCTCGAGCAGGGGATCCACCTGGTCAATCCACTCGCCAGCATCGAAAAGATGTCGGTGCGCGAGCAGGCGTATCCACCGGACGGCGGCATCGAGCACATCGAAGCGCAGACGAGCGAGCAGCTCAACGTGGCCCTCGAGGTCTCGATCCTCTTCCGCCTCGACCCGGCCAACGCGCCCGACCTCTATCAGCGGCTCGGCAGCGAGAACCAGATCAAGAACAGCATCGTCCTCAACGCCGTTCGCAATGGCGTGCGGGACGCGGTGGCGACCAAGTCGATCAACGACATCTTCTCGCCGAACCGACGCGAGCTCGCGACCGAGATGCTCGCCGCGGTGCAAGCGAAGGCGGGTGACCGCATCCAGGTGCTCGACGTCTTCGTCCGCGACGTGCAGGCTCCGGCGCGCGTGCGGGAGTCCATCGAGGAGAAACTCCAGCGCGAACAACAGGTCGCTTCCGAGCGTTTCCAGACCGGCATCATCCAGGAGCGCGCGCTACAGGCGGTCGAGGAAGCCAAGGGCATCGCCGAAGCGCAGCGCATCATCTCCGAGGGCCTCACCCCGGCGTACCTGACCTTCCACTACATCGAGCAGCTCGCCACGCTGCCGGCCGGATCCGTGGTGTACGTGCCGACCGAGGGGGGCGTGCCCCTGATGAGGCCTATCGGTGGTGGAGGCGAATAGCGGCGGTCAGCCGCCGCACAGACGGCGGCGTTGGCTGCGGGCCGCGCTGGCACTGGCGGCGGTCAGCCTCGCCGCCAGTTGCGTGGCGTGCTCTCCGGTCTACGTGGTCAAGGCGGGCCTTGCAGAAGCTCGTATCCTGCGGGCCCGCCGACCCATTCCCGAGGTGATCGCCGACTCGACCACCGACGCGAACACACGCGGCAAACTGGCCTACGTGCTCGAGGCACGTCGCTTCGCGGCCGAGCAGTTGGGCATCGACGTGGGTGAGTCCTATACGATGTACACGCGGCTCGACCGCGATACCCTCGCGTTGGTCCTGCAAGCAGCCCCGAAGGACCAGATCGCCCCGGTCACCTGGTGGTTCCCGATCGTAGGTCGGGTTCCGTATCGAGGGTTCTTTTCGGTCGAGGACGCGCTGGAGGCCGAAGCCGATCTCCAGGCTGAGGGTTACGACACGTGGGTGCGTCCCACGGCCGCGTTCAGCACGCTCGGTTGGTTCAACGACCCCATCCTGTCGAGCGTGCTCTTGGCCGATGAGGTCGAGGTCGTTGAGACCGTGCTGCACGAACTATCGCACCAGCATCTGTTCGTTCCGGGGCAGGTCGGCTTCAACGAGAGCTTCGCCCAGTTCGTGGGCCGCGTCGCCTCCATCCAGTTCTTCTGTACGCGCGAGGGAGGCGGTCTCGCTTCCGTGAAGTGCCTACGCGCCCAGGAGCGGTGGCGCGACGAGCAGCGCTTCAGCGTGTTCCTGGGCGGGTTCATCGAGGAGCTCGAACGGCTCTATCGCGACCCTTCCCTCTCCCTCGACCAGAAAGTCGAGCGGCGTGATGTCGTGATTGCAGAAGCGCTGGCGCGCTTCGACGCCGAGGTGTCGCCGCAGCTCGAGGCACTCACGTACGCGAACTTCCGCAACACGCCGGTCAACAATGCGACACTGATGGGGCGCATCTTCTACTACAATCGCCTCACCGATTTCGCCGCGCTGCTCGAGCAACACGAGGGGAGCCTCGCCGCCGTCCTCCAGGATCTGAAGGCGCGGGCACCCGGCGCGGAGGATCCGTTCGATCTACTCCCGAGGGGCATGGCCCAGCAGTAGGCGCCTAGGCGCCCCTAGATCCTCGCCTGCACCGTATACAGCTCGTGGTAGCGCCCGCGCTTGGCGATCAGCTCCTCGTGCTTCCCGCGCTCGACGATGCGTCCGTCCTCGATCACCAGGATCAGGTCGGCGCGCTGAATCGTGGTGAGCCGGTGCGCGATCACGATGGTGGTGCGCCCCTTCAGTAGGTCACCCAAGCTCTTCTGGATGAGCGCCTCGCTCTCGGTGTCCAGGCTCGATGTGGCCTCGTCCAGGAGCAAGAAGCGCGGGTTGGCGAGTAGGGCGCGCGCGATCGTCACGCGCTGACGCTGGCCCCCTGACAGCTTGATACCTCGCTCCCCGATCACCGTGTCGAGCTTGTCCGGGAAGCGATCGCTGAACTCCGTCACGTACGCTTTCTGGGCCGCTTCCAGGATCTCGGCCTCGGTCGCCTTGGGGCGCGCAAACCGCAGGTTCTCGCGAATCGTCCCGTCGAAGAGGAAGTCGCTCTGGAAGACGAGCCCGAGCTGCTCGCGATACGTCCCGAGCTTCACGGTGCGCAGATCGACGCCGTCCACCAGCACGCGCCCCTGGTCGGGCTCGAGAAACGCCGCCGCGAGGCCGGCGATGGTCGACTTGCCGGACCCCGAGCTGCCGACCAGCGCAACCACGGTGCCGGGGGGCGCCTCGAAGTCGATCCCCTTCAGGACCGGCTTGTCCTTGTCGTACGCGAAATGGACTTGCTGGAAGGCGACGTGGCCCACGATCCCCGGCATGGTCTCGGTGCGGCGAGGATCGTCGTCCTCCTCCGGCCACGCCAACAGCTCGGAGGTCCGGTCGAGCCCCGCGAAGGCCTCCGTCATCTGCGTGCCGATGTTCGCCATCTGGAGCACCGGCGCAATCAGGAAGCCCAGGAAGAGCGTGAAGGAGAAGAGCTGCCCGAGCGTGAGGGTGCCCTCCACGATCAGGAATCCGCCGTAGCCCATGATCAGCACGCCGGCGACCCCCATGAAGAAGGTGCCGAGGCTGGTGACCAGGCTCGTGGTCGTGAGTGTGCCCCTCACGTTTTCGTAGATGCGCATCACGCCCGCCGAGAAGATCTCGCTCTCCTTGTCGAGCGCGTGGAAGCCCTTCACGACGCGAATGCCTCCGAGTGCCTCCGTCAGCCGCCCGGTCACCTCCGAGCGGATGATGTTTCGCTCGCGGAACGCGGGCCGCAGCTTCTTGAAGGCCGTCGCGGTCACGAAGCCGAAGCCCGCCAATGGGATCAGGGCCAGCGCGGTCATGACCGCGTTGATGCGCACGAGGAACCCGAACGCGACGATCGCCGTGATCGTGCCGCCCACGAGCTGCACCAGCCCCGTGCCGACCAGGTTCCGGACCCCTTCCACGTCGTCCATGATGCGGGTGACGAGAACACCGGACTTGGTGTTGTCGAACACGCGGACAGGCAGGCGGAGTACGTGGTGCTGGACCTGGATCCGGAGGTTCGCGATCAGGTGCTGCGCCTCGACCGAGAGGAGGCGCACCAGCAAGTACGAGGTGATCGCCTGAAGGGTCACGGCCCCCGCCACGAGCCCCAACAAGGTATAGAGGCGGTCGAGATTCCCCCCCTCGGAGACCCCGTCGATCAGATATTGGGTCGACGCCGGCAACACGAGGCCGGAGAGGCGGTTGATGAGGATCAGGACGAGGCCGATCGCCACCAGCTTCCGGCGGGGCCACACGATCTCGCGGAACGCATGCTTGAGGCTCGCCCCGGAGATCTTCTTCGACTTGGTTTCCGCCATCCGCTCGCTCACCGTGGGAGCCCTTGGGCGCCCATGCTCCCCCGCTTAGGTTTTCGCGCCGACCCGCCGGAGTCCGGCCTTCCCAGGGAACCGCCGCCGAGAATGGTAAGTGAAGTGAAGGACGGTTACGACCCGTCCGCCGTGGAAGCCAAATGGCAGCGGCGATGGGAAGAGCGCGGCACCAACCGCTTCACGCTCGAAGAGCTGCGGTCGGCTGAGGACCCCTACTACAACCTCATGATGTTCCCCTACCCCTCCGCGGAGGGGCTCCACGTGGGGAACATCTATGCCTTCACGGGCGCGGACGTGCACGGCCGCTACCACCGGCTGCGCGGAAAGACCGTCTTCGAGCCGATGGGCTTCGACGCCTTCGGCATCCACTCGGAAAACTTCGCCCTCAAGGTCGGCAAGCATCCGATGGACCTGATTCCCTCGAACGTCGCGAACTTCACGCGACAGCTGAGGCGGATCGGGGGGATGTTCGACTGGAACCACGCGGTCGATACCACCCACCCCGACTACTACAAGTGGACGCAGTGGGTCTTCGTCCAGCTCTTCAAGGCGGGGCTCGCCGAGCGTAAGGAAGCCCCCGTCAACTGGTGCCCCTCCTGCATGACGGTGCTCGCCAACGAGCAGGTCATCGGGGGAGAGTGCGAGCGCTGCGGCACCGCGGTGGAGCAGCGGCGCATCGCGCAGTGGTTCTTCAAGATCACGAAGTATGCGGAGCGGCTACTCGACAACCTGTCCCGGATCGACTGGTCCGAGAAGACCAAGAAGGCGCAGGTCAACTGGATCGGCCGCAGCGAAGGCGCGCGGCTGCGCTTCCCGGTCGTCGACGACAAGGGCCGCGAGACCGGCACGACCATCGAGGTCTACACGACCCGCCCCGACACCGTGTTCGGCGCCACCTACATGGTGCTTTCCCCCGAGCACCCGCTGGTCGACAAGGTCACCAACCCGGGGCTGAGCGCACCGGTCTACGCGTATCGCGACAAGGCACGCCAGAAGGACCTGGTCGCGCGCCAGAAGGTCGACAAGACCAAGACCGGCGTGTCGACCGGTGGCTACGTACGCAACCCGGCGACGGGCAAGGCGATCCCGATCTGGATCGCGGACTACGTGCTCATGGGATACGGCACCGGCGCCATCATGGCCGTCCCGGGGCACGATCAGCGCGACTTCGACTTCGCCAAACAGTTCGAGCTCCCCATCGTGCGCGTGGTGGCCGGAGCCGGCACGGACGCGACCACCCCGCTCGACGAGGCGTACGTCGGACCGGGCACGCTCGTGAATTCCGGCCGCTTCGACGGTACCGACGTCTCCGACTCCGTGCGTGTGCTCACGGCCTGGGCCGCCGAGCAGGGGTGGGGTGAGGGGCAGGTCAACTTCCGCTTGCACGACTGGTGCATCTCGCGGCAGCGCTACTGGGGCCCTCCCATCCCGATCATTCATTGTGATGCGTGCGGGGCGGTCCCCGTGCCCGATCGGGACCTGCCCGTGGTCCTGCCGCGCGTCGAGAACTTCAGGCCGGACGACTCGGGGGTCAGCCCGCTGGCCCGCGTGGAGTCCTGGTACCGCACCGAGTGCCCGACGTGTGGAAAGGCCGCTCGTCGCGAGACGGACGTGTCCGACACGTTCCTCGACTCGGCATGGTACTTCCTCCGCTACCCGTCGACCGACTTCGATGACCGTCCCTTCGACGCGGGCATCACGAAGAAGTGGTTACCCGTCGACTCGTACATCGGCGGACACGAACACGCGGTGCTGCACCTGCTCTACTCGCGCTTCGTCACCATGGCGTTGCACGACCTCGGCCACTTGGACTTCGACGAGCCCTATCACGTCTTCCGCGCCCACGGGCTCATCATCTCGGAAGGCGCCAAGATGTCGAAGAGCAAAGGGAACGTGATCGTGCCCGACCCGGTCATCGAGGAGTACGGCGCGGACACACTGCGCACGTATCTGATGTTCCTCGGACCCTTCGAGGAAGGAGGGGACTATCGGCAGGAGGGGATCCAAGGGCCGTACGGCTTCCTGCACCGCCTCTGGGAGACCGTGCTGTCCGCGAAGGATGGCGCCGCCGATCCCGCCGTCGAGCGGAAGGTGCACCAGACCATCCGCCAGGTCACCGAGCAGATCCCGACGCTCCAGTACAACACGGCCGTCGCGGCACTGATGGAATGCCTGAACGTGGTCCGCGCGGGGGGCCGCGCGGTTGCCCGCACCGAGATCGAGCCGCTCGTGCCGATGCTCGCTCCCTTCGCGCCGCACATCGCTGAAGAACTGTGGGAACGGCTCGGGCACGGCGGGAGCATCTTCGACGGCGCCAACTGGCCGTCCTACGACCCGGCCAAGGCTACCGAGACGAGCGTGACCATCGCGGTCCAGGTGAACGGCAAGCTGCGCGGGTCGATCACGGTGGCAAAGGGCGCGGCCGAAGCCGACGTCGTGGCCACGGCGCGCGCCGACCAGAACGTGGCGCGACATCTGGAAGGGACGAACGAACGGAAGGTCATCTATGTGAAGGAGCGCCTCGTGAACTTCGTGGTCGCGTGAACGATCTCCAGCGACTGTCCGTCGACGCGGTCCGCGTCCTCTCCATGGACGCGGTCGAGAAGGCCAACTCAGGACACCCTGGCACGCCGATGGCGCTCGCGCCGGTCGGCTACGTCCTCTTCCAGCGCCACCTCCGCCACAACCCGCAGGATCCGGAGTGGCTCGACCGCGACCGCTTCGTGCTCTCGTGCGGGCACGCGTCGATGCTTCTCTACTCGCTGCTGCACCTGAGCGGATACGAGATCTCCGAAGAGGACATCACGAACTTCCGGCAGTGGGGCTCCCCCACGGCCGGGCACCCCGAATACGGGCACGCGCCTGGCATCGAGACCACGACCGGTCCGCTCGGTCAGGGCGTCTCCATGTCCGTGGGCATGGCGATGGCGGAGCGCTGGCTCGCCGCGCGTTTCAACCGGCCGGGGCACCCGATCGTCGATCACCACACGTACGTGCTGTGCTCCGACGGCGACATGATGGAGGGGATCTCGCACGAGGCCGCCGAGCTCGCCGGCCATCAGAAGCTCGGCAAGCTGATCTGGATCTTCGACGACAACCGGATCAGCATCGACGGAAGCACCGACCTCGCCACCTCGATCGATCACGCGAAGCGGTTCGAGGCGTACGGCTGGCAGGTGCTGCGCGTCGACGACGGCAACGACTTGGACGCGATCGACGCCGCGATCACGGCGGCCAAGCGCGACACGACCCGGCCGACCTTCATCATTCTGCGCACCACCATCGCGTGGGGGAGCCCCGGGAAGGCGAACACGGCCGCGTCGCACGGCGCGCCGCTCGGCGCCAAGGAGATCGAGGCCACCAAGAAGAACCTCGGCTATCCGTCGCTCGAACCGTTTTGGGTGGACCCGACCGCGCGGAAGCACTGGGCCGAGGCCGTTGGCCGCGGGGCCAAGCTCGAGGCGGCCTGGCACTCGGCGTTCGCGGCGTACAAGGCGGCACATCCCGACCTCGCCGCCGAATATCTGCGCATGATGGCCGGCGACCTGCCCGACGGCTGGGATGCCAAGGTGCCCGACCTCTCGGCGCCCAAGTCGGCGGATGCAACGCGCAACTGGTCTGGCAAGGTGATCCAGGGGATCGCGGCGGGGGTCGCCAATCTGGTGGGCGGCTCCGCCGACTTGGCCGGCTCGAACAAGACGGACATCGACGGCGCGCAGGACCTGCTCGCGCCAACCCCAACGGGTCGCAACGTGCGCTACGGCATTCGCGAGCACGCGATGGGCGCGGTCATGAACGGGATGTCGTTGCACGGCGGCGTACGCCCGTTCGGCGGCACGTTCCTCATCTTCTCCGACTACATGCGTCCGGCCATCCGACTCGCGGCTCTCATGGAGCAGCCGGTCGTGTACGTCTTTACGCACGACTCCATCGGCCTCGGCGAGGACGGCCCGACCCACCAGCCCATCGAGCAACTCGCTTCGCTGCGGGCGATCCCGAACCTGATGGACCTGCGCCCCTGCGACGCCGCAGAAACCGAGATCGCATGGCGGGTCGCGATGGAGCGCACGGACGGACCGGCCTTCCTCGCGCTCAGTCGCCAGAAGGTCCCGCTGCTGGATCGGGTGGGTAGCCTGGCAAGTGCGGACGGCCTGCGACGCGGGGGCTACGTACTGGCGGAGGCGCAGGGTGGGCGCCCCCAGGCGATCGTGCTCGCGAGCGGCACCGAAGTGGCCCTCGCGCTGGCCGCGCGTGAACGGCTCGAGCTAGAGGGCCTGCCGACCCGCGTCGTCAGCATGCCGAGTTGGTTCCTCTTCGCGAATCAGAGCGCCGAGTACCGCGCCTCCGTCCTGCCACCGAGTGTGACCGCGCGCGTCTCGATCGAGGCTGCGTCGACGTTCGGCTGGGCGCGGTGGATCGGATCGACCGGCGAAGCGATCGGCCTCGACCGCTTCGGTGCCTCGGCCCCCGCCGAGGTGCTGTACGAGCGGCTGGGCATCACCGCAGACCGTGTGGTGGCGGAGGCGAAGCGCCTCACGCGCTGAGGGGAGCGCTGGCCCCGAGTGGCGGGCGACCACGAACGCGCGGGTGCGGCTTGCCTTCGGTCCGAGCGCGCTCTAGGGTGACCCTCGGCGTCACCCTCTCCTGCGAGGTAGCCCCATGGTCATTCCGATCACTTCGCTCTGGCTGCCGATCCTGATCGCCTCGGTGCTCGTGTTCATCATGAGCTCGATCATCCACATGTTCTTCACCTACCACCGGAACGACTACAGCCCGATCGCCGACGAGGATCGGGCCCAGGATGCCCTCCGCGCGCTCGACCTCGCTCCGGGCGAGTATATGCTCCCGTACACGGGAAGCATGGAAAACATGCGTTCCGATACGTACCAGCAGAGAATCAAGAAGGGCCCGGTGGTGATGATGACGGTGATGCGGCCCGACATGGTGTTCAGCATGGGCTCTCAGTTGACCCAATGGTTTGCCTACACCCTGCTCGTGGGCATCGTGGTGGCGTACGTCGGCGGGCGCTTCGTCCCGGCGAGCGCCGACTACCTACAAGTGTTTCGCCTGACCGGTACGGTCGCGTTCGCGTGCTATTCCATGGCGCTCATGCAGCGCACGATCTGGTTCAGCCAGAGCTGGGTGAGCACACTGAAGTCGATGTTCGACGGTCTCCTCTACGCGTTGCTGACTGCGGGTGCCTTCGCCTGGCTCTGGCCGGCGTGAGCTCCGGACCGACCGCAAATCAGTCGGCGAACGCCGCCAACGCCGGCGGCAGCGGCGGAACACGGGTCACCGCCGCCGCCCGCCGCCGTCGCGTCCGAATCGGCTTTTCATAGAGCCGACCCGGACGACAACCCACCCGAAGTGCCCACTCGCGCCATGACGCACCGTGTCCGCGATGGCCTGACAGCAGATAATCCGCGGCGTGTGCCATCTCGTGCAATAACGTGTCGATGCGCTCCGCTCCGTTCCCTTCGAGCATGAGGTCGAGGTTCAACGCGATCTCCCGGACCCGGCGCTCCGCCCCCCCACTCTCCCCCGGCACCATGTAGCCCAGGGCGGACCTCATACGGTTGCTCAGGCGCAGCGGCAGGTCGTCCGGAAGGCGCCCCTCGAAGCGGGTTTGGTTGAAGTAACGATAGAGGGTCCGGAGGTAGCGAGACTGCCCAGAAGTGGCGCAGCAGGCCGATTCCCGGCGGTCTCCCCTCTCGGCCCGGACCTCACGCAGTGCCTCCGCCAGGGGGGGCCAGGACCGGATGGCCGAGGCCGCGCGTCGCCGCTTGGCGGCCATGCCCCACCCCCTCTCACGCAGCAGGTCGGCGAAGGCGTCGAGGAGATCCGGAGACGCCGATCCGTAGGCCGTGTGCAGGTTCAGGACCCGGCCACCCTGGGTCAGCGACCACACCGTGCTGCGGTTCTTCCGAAAGGAGACGCGGCTTAGTCGCGTCGCGCCTCGCCGTCTCAACTCGGCCAAAAACTGCTCCGGAGAATGAGTCATGCGGCGTCTTTCCAAGTGCTACTAGGGACCGTGCCCGGCATCGTCGGATACACTACATGTAGTAGGAACTGGCGTCATCCCTATTGCGCGTCGTGCCGGATACCTTGTAGATACATCCCGTTCAGGTCGCTGTTGTTTGTGGCACCCTCAGCGCTCGGAGGTATTCCCGTGGCAGCGAAGAAGAAGGCAGCGAAGAAGAAGGCAAAGAAGAAGGCCGCTGGCGCCAAGAAGCGTCCCGCACGGAAGAAAGCGAAGCGGAAGTAGCGGTAACCCCAACCTTCACAGGTTGGTGAGCGCTGGCGCCCTTCGGGGCGCCAGCTTTTTTTTGTGGCCCTGCCTCGTCCCCCTCGATGACTCTCGCCACGCACGCCATGACCATGTTCGTCAGCACCAGGGGCGGGAGCCCGGTCGCTCTCGCCGAAGCCCTATTCGCGGGGCTCGCACCCGATGGGGGCCTGTTCGTGCCGACGTCCATCGGGACCCTGGGAAGGCCGCCGGCCTCGGTTGCGGGTCTCGCGGAGACCGCTCGCTGGGCCGCTCCTCGCATGCTTCCCGGTGTGGACCCCGGCATCCTCGAGCGAGCCGCCACAGCTGCGCTCGATTTCCCCCTCCCCCTCGTCGAGATCGAGCCCGGACTGCACGTGCTCGAGCTCTTCCACGGGCCCACGCACGCGTTCAAGGACGTCGGAGCCCGCTTCATGGCGCGCCTCATGTCCGAACTCGAGGCGGGAGGCAGCGCGCGAACGATCCTGGTGGCAACCTCCGGGGACACCGGCAGCGCGGTGGCCCACGCCTTCCACGGGCTCGCAGGCTACCGCGTGGTCGTGCTCTTCCCGCGCGACGGCGTGAGTGCGCGCCAACGTCGCCAAATGACGACCCTCGGCGGAAACGTGCGGGCGCTCGCCGTCTCGGGCACGTTCGACGATTGTCAGCGCCTCGCCAAGGAAGCCTTCCGCGACCCGCAGATCCGCACGCGCCACGGACTCACGTCGGCCAACTCGATCAACATCGGGCGCCTGCTTCCGCAGACGTTCTACTACATCCACGCGGCGATCCAATTGGGTTGGGCCGCGAGACCCGCCCGCTTCGTGGTTCCATCGGGCAACCTCGGGAACCTCTCGGGGGGCATCATCGCCCACCGGGCCGGCATGCCGAACCGCGGCTTCGTGGCCGCCATGAACGCGAACCGGGCCTTCGCCGACTTCCTCGCCACAGACACGTTCGAGCCGCGTCCCTCGATCCCCACCTGCTCGAACGCGATGGATGTCGGCGATCCCAGCAACATCGAGCGCATCCGCTGGCTCTATCGGGACGATCCCGCTCGCCTGCGCCGGGAGGTGACGGGCCTGTCCGTCACCGACGCCGAGACCGCGGCGACCATTGCCGATGTCTACGCGCGAACCGGATACATGCTCGACCCGCATGGCGCTGTCGGCGTGCGCGCGCACGAACGCTCCGCCGACAGCGGCCAGGGCCCCTCGGTCGTGTTGGCGACCGCCCATCCTGCCAAGTTTCCTGACGTCGTAGAGAAGGCGATCGGGCGTCCCGTCCCCCTTCCCCCTGGCATCGCCGCCGTCATGTCAGCCCAGGAGCACATGGAGCACATCTCCGCCACCCTCGGCGCGCTCGCCGAAGCATTGGACGCCGCATGACCCGCCCCCTCGTCGCTGCCCGCGTTCGGGTCCCGTGCTCGACCTCCAACATGGGCTCGGGCTACGACACCGTCGGCCTCGCGCTGGAGCGGTACCTCGAGGTGGCCTTCGCGCCGACCCCCAGCCGCGGCCTCGAGATCCAGAGGCGGGGCACGCTCGCTGGCCTGACCGGCGAGGATCTCGTGGCGTCGACGTTCCTGGCGGAGCTGCGCAAGGAAGGAGTCGAACCGCACGGGGTGCTGGTCCTCGACAGCACCATCCCCGTGGCCCGAGGTCTCGGCTCGTCGGCGGCCGCGGTGCTCGCCGGGTACGACCTCGCGCGGGCGGTGCTCGCCCTTCCCCGCCAGGATCAAGGTGCGTTCGATCGCACGCTCGCGCATGAGGGGCACGGCGACAACGCGGCGCCCTGTCTCTACGGTGGCCTGCGAGCGGTCGCCACCACGGCGGACGGGACCGTGGTCATTCGGCTCAGCCTCTCCGAGGCAGTGGGCTTCGCGTATGCTGCGCCGGCTTCGCGCCTCACCACCGAGTCTGCGCGCAGCGTGCTGCCGAAGAAGGTCCCACACAAGGTCGCCGCGGCTTCTCTGGGCCGCCTCGCGGCGCTCCTCCGAGGGCTCGCCGAAGGGCGCGCCGACCTCATCCAGATCGGCGTGAAGGACGACCTGCATGTCCCCTACCGACTTCCGCTCATCCCGGGTGCGGCCGCCGCCATGTCCGCAGCGACCGACGCGGGCGCGTGGGCGGTGACCGTTTCCGGCGCGGGCTCGGGACTCATCGCGATGTGCGAGCCGTCACGTGCCGCCGAGATCGCCGAGGCGATGAGGGTCGTGTTCGACGCCGGTGCCGGAGATCCCGAGTGCGTCGGATTCGCCGTGCGGCCGGACTACGACGGCCTCCAGCGCCTGGCTCCGTAGCGGTCAGCCGGACCGGGCCGCTCCTCCCAGCGCGTCCCGGCACACCCACGCGAGATATGCATTGCTCGCGATCCTCCCGAACAGGAAGGAGGCGAACGCCGCGGTCACACCCACGACGCGGATACCCCAGCCGAGCGTGAGGAAACACAGGGCGATCGAGCCTACCTCGATCGCGCTCGCGATCGTGACGTGCCGGGTTCTCCGCGCTTCGACGAGGATCGCTCGCTGCAGCGAAAGCTGGACCGTGAGGGCGGGCAGGAGGACGATGAAGAGAACGGGCGTGGATGCATACGCCGCGAGCTCCCGAGACAGTCCCGAGATCGTCTCGAAGTAGAACGGCGAGAGCGGCGTGACCGCGACGAGCGCGAGCGCGCCCGAAGTCGCGAGTCCGAGCGTCCTCGCGAACCGACGCAACTCGGGGAGATGACGGAAGCGCTCCCCCATGAGCGCGATGGCGGCGTCTTGATAGGCCAGGCCCACGGAACGGAACACGAACGAGAGTGCGTGGACCACCGGGAAGACCGCGAGCGACTCGATGGGCGCGACGCCACGCCCCATGAAAAAGGTCAGGAGGGGGTGAACGGCCAAGCCAATGACCGAGGTGAGCGCGAGCGGCGCGTAGAACGCGGCGATCTCCCGGTAGCGGATCGCGGACCCGGCAGCCGCGGTGACCTCACCCGATAGCAGCGCGCGCACCGACGGGCCTGCCATGGTGCGGGCCGCCCCTGCTTCCACAACGACACCGCTCGCCAGCGAGAGCGCGGCCAGGGACGCGCCGGGCAGATCGAACGCCAGGTACCCGACCAGCGCGACGGTAGCCATCGCCAGCAGCCGCAGGACCGTCCCGTACGCGACGAGGTGCGTCCGTCCCGACCGGATCAACACGCCTTGGAGGAACCGACGGTACCCGATCGCGCCGGGCCACGGAATGAAGTACCAGAGCGCCGAGTACGTGACGCGCGAGACCTCGGCTGGCAGCCCCATGAGGTCGTCGGCCAGCCAACGGAACACCGGCGGAATGAGAAGCACGAGGAGCACACCGGTCGTCGCGGCGATCAAACCATGCGAGAACGCACGGAGCTTGAGGTAGCTCCTGCGATCCCGCACGAGCGTGGTCGCCGCGCTCATCAACATCATGACGGGCGCTTCGATCAGGATCGCCAGCGCCCAAGCCACTCCGTGAGCGGCTAGGTTGTACGTGGGATCCGCCATCCGGGCGATCACGGCGGCGAGGAGGGGTCCCTCCATCGCCATCATCAACCACGTCGCCGCCAGAGGACCCCAGAACCCCAGGATCGAGCGCTGTGAGCGGGGCTGCAACGCCGTCTACCGGCGTGCTGCCCTCAGCGCTTCACGGCGATGCCGATCACTTCGAAGCGCGCGTTGTTCAGGAGCGAGCCGGCGCCGAGGAACGCACGCGCGGGGAACTCGCGGGTGAAATACGTGCGGTACACCGTATTGAACGCGCCGTAGTCGGCGAGGTCGGCCGCGAAGATCTGCACCTGCACGAGGTCGTCCATCGTCATGCCGGCTGCCTCGACCGCGGACTGGATGCTGTTCATGGCCGCGCGCGCGGCCTCCTCCGCGGTCGCCCCACCACCCAGCACACCCGATAGGTAGAGCGTGTTGCCGACGAGCACCGCTCCGCTGATGGGCGCCCCACCCGCCTGGCTCGCCGAGCGGCCGTTGATGTACTGGCGCGCTTCCTGGCCCGAAGCGGGCGTGAGGACAGCTGCGAGGGCCAAGAGGGCCAGGGCGATCGGGGCGGTCGTGCGCATGGAGGTTTCCTCGGGAGACCGTTCGGCTAAGGTGACCGCGGGATCGTAGAAGGCCGCGGCCGGCCCAGGCAAGGACCGGCCGAGAATCTCGACCCTCTGTCGATTGGACTCCGGGGGTGTAGGTTGGATGGACATAGAAGAAACTTCCGACAGTCGGAGAAAGGGTGCCCCCAGCTCCTTTGC
>JBEBGN010000224.1:0-4264 GCA_040081395.1 Longimicrobiales bacterium | reverse complement strand
GGCGGCTCGCAAGCCACGGCCGCGGCCACGGCAAACAGGAGGAAAGAGCGCACGACGGACGTGGACTCCTCGAGGAGAGCAACGAGCGACGGGAAGAGAAAGCGCGCTCGCATACGCCGCCAGGCCCGACGCGCAACCCAGCCCGCCGCCTTGGGTAGACTGGAGTCGAGCCTGACACGGAGTGCGGGATCCCGCGCGCGTGCCTGCCGCTTCGTCCCGCGATCGCAGGAGTTGTCGAATGGTTCGAGCGCGTACCCCTGGGAACGCATTCATGATGTTTCTTGCGACCGCGGCCCTGTGGGCCTTCCCGCAAACGATCGCAGGCCAACAGCCTGGCTCGTGCACCTACGACGCCTGCGCGCTCAGCCTCTTCACGAGCTGGACCGGCGAAGTGCGTGTCGTGAGCGGGCGCGACGCACTCGACCTGACGGGGGTGGATCGGTCGGCCGCTCTGGAGGACATCTTCCGGACGAACGACACGGCGTTCAACTACTACGGCCGCTTCGCGCGCCGCGACCGGTTCGCGGACCAGATGGACTACCTCGCCGGCGGCCTCCTGCTCACGGGAGTCGCGCTGGACCTCTTCGATGGCGACGGCCACTCGTTCTGGGCGATCAGTCTGGATGCGGCCGGGATCGGATTGTACCTGATCGGTTCGCCCATCCTACGCACTCAGGGGATGAACGAGTTGTCTCGCGCAGTCTGGTGGTACAACCGGGCGCTGCCTCGCTAGCCGGAGTGCGCTAGTCGGGCCCGAGCGTCGGGCCGTCGGCGATCCTCCACCGGAGGTTGGCCACGATCACCACGCGATCGGCGGCATCGGTCGCGAACCCGCTCCCGAAGCCGGTCGACAGCCAAAGGTTGGGCGCAGCACGGAGCTCGATGCCTCCGGTCCATTGCGCGGTAGTGTCATCGGTCGCGGGCCCTTGGAGGTTCTCGTCCACGGCTACTTCGAGGAAGCCGTTGACCGTGCTCGATCCTACCAGTAACCGCGAGCCTGCACTCAGGGCGTTCTGCTCGTTGGATCCCGGGGTCACTCGTTGCTCGTATCCTGCCTGAACGATGAGCTGTCCGGCGGTTCCAACACCGAGGGCGCCGCTCACCCAGGCGCCCCACCCCGACCAGCGGCCGTTGCCGATGCGGGAGTCGTCGAAGCGCAGACCGGTCACGACCGCGGCCGAAAGGCTCGAAGCGTTCCAGCGATCGGCGAGCCACTCCTCTCGGGCGAGCTCCGTTCCGGCCTCCGCGCACTCGAGCACCCGACGCCGTGCCAGATCGGGGTCCGCACCGCATTCGGCTTGGACCGCGCGTAGGGTCCCCTGGAATTCGGGATCGCGCATCGGGTCCGCGCGATCGAAGAAGGTGGTGCGGAGCCCGAGCGCGAGGTCCGCGTCACCATCCGGGCCCTCACCGCCGAGCGTGGCCAGCGACAGCGTCGTATTCGCGAGTACGTACCGGCGGGTCCGCCCATACTCGCTGATCGGGATGCTCATGCCGGGAATCCATGCCCAGGGCGCGCCTTCGAGGGCAAACCCCTGGCGAAAGCGACCCGCGGAGTCGACGAGCGTCGCGAGGGAGGCCGCGAATGCCCGGGCCGTCGTTGGATGGGAGACGAGGGTGGGCGTCGCCGACAGCCATGCGAAGGCGGGGGCATCAGGCACGCGATAGGGGGTCTGCGCGTCGACCTCTCGCGTGACGGCACCCATCACGATCGCAGTCACGATCCACGCAGTCACCGCTCTCACTGGGGCTCCACGAGCTTCAGGTCATCCTGCTCCAGCGCCACTCCCTTGGAGTTGGTCACTCCGCTCCACTCGTCCACGTGGATCTTCCGCCGGCCCTGCCGTAGGACCACGCACGCCCTGTACGTGGTCTTGGGGTTGCCGGAAAACATCACGCGGATGCGGACCTGGCTCTTCGCCTCGAGGGGACCGACGGAGTGCTGATGGCCCGTGTTCGTCACAGCATCCTCGTCGGTCCCCGTCGCGAGCAACTTCCACGCGTCTCCGGCCGTGCGACTCCACAGCCAATAGGTCACCACGTGCGGTGAGTCGAAGTCCATGCGCACGTCGATCGCCTTCTCGGGATCGTACTTCACGTCGGGCATGAGGTACTCCTCGTCGCGGACGGCCCAACCTAGGGATCGCTTGTGGCGCCGTCATTCTCATACGGGTACGCGAGCCCAGGTGGCCGCGTGCTACTTCGTCGCCTCGAAGTGAGCCCCCGCGATCGAATCCGCGAACGCAGCCAGCTCCGGTGCTTGGTCGGGGTGCAGGGTCATGAACTCGATCACGCGGGGATCGCGCAGGATGTAACTCGAGGGATACGCCTTCTCACTCGTGATGCGCACGCCTGCGAACCCCGCGTCGCGGAACTGCTCGAGATACCGCGCCCGGTGGGTAGGCAGGCAGGCGGCGACCGCGTCGAGATTGCCCTCGAGCACCGCGGGCACGGGGCGCTCGGACACCATGTCGGACACCACCACCCGGCCACCGGGCTTGAGCACCCTATACGCCTCGGAGAGCGCGCGCTCTTTGGCGGGGCTCAGGTTGAGCACGCAGTTCGAGATGATGACGTCGACGCTGGCGTCGGCCACGGGGAGCCGTTCGATCTCGCCGAGACGGAACTCCACGTTGGTGTACCCGCCCTGCTCAGCGCTCGAGCGTGCCCGCGCGACCATCTCCGGCGTCATGTCGACGCCGATCACCTTGCCGGTGGGGCCGACCTGCTGGGACGCCAGGAAGCAGTCGATGCCGGCCCCCGACCCGAGGTCGAGCACGGTCTGACCTTCGCGAAGGGAAGCGATTGCGGTCGGATTCCCGCACCCCAGCCCGAGGTTGGCTTCGTCGGGCACCGCTTGGAGGTCCTCGGCCGTGTAGCCGATCGTACGGCTCACATCCTCGCTCGGCGCTGCCTTCTCGCCGCCACAGCAGGAGGGCCCGCAGCACCCCGCGTCCTTGGACGCACCCGGCTGACTCGTCGCCACTCGTCCATACCGCTCCCGGACCGCCTCTCTCACCGCGCCCTCAGTGTGACCAGACACGAATCCTCCTTGGTTGGTAGTTGCAACAAAGAGTCCAAATGAACCATCACCTCACCACGCAGCAGCTCCCCCCCTCCGCCTCGACCCCCTCGGTGAAGCAGCGGCCCAGGCGGGCCACGAGCCGGTGGATCTCGGACCGGGTCGCCGGGTCGAAGTCCCCCAGGAGCGCTGCGTAGTCCCGCTCCTCGTCGGCCTGGATGGTCGCGCACAGCGCCCGTCCCTGATCGGTGGGCTCGAGCCGCACCGCGCGGGCGTCCTCAGGGTGTGCAACCCGGCCCACGTACTCCTTGTCTACGAGGCTGTTGGCGATCCGGCTGGCGGTGCTCTTGTCGACGTAGAGGTAGGCCGCCAGCTCGTTGACCGTCAGCCCCCCCCGCGCGACGACCCCCTTGAGCGCGTAGCACTGGCTGGCACTGATGTCGTAGCAGCACACTCGGTCTCGGTCCCGGAATTGGATCACCCGCAGGAGCTCAGAAAGTCCCTCGGCCAGGCGCCGCGCATCCAGCCTCAGGTTCGGGTCGGCCCGCGAGGGCAGATCCAGGATCGGAAGCGCGGCCCCGGCACCAGTCGTTGTCATACGCAACTATCTAACCCCGAGATCGTGTGGCCGTCAAGGAACCGTATCCCCCTCGACGCCCTATTGGGTGGTCACTACCGATGTATTGACACGGCCGACCCCGCGTAGAACCTTGAAGTGTGACGCGAACCTCGCAGCTGCAGATCCGCATCTCGCCGCAGGAAAAGGCGACCCTCAAGCGCCTCGCCGGTCTGGAGGGCTTATCGGTCTCGGCATACGTACTGTCGCGAGCATTACCCTCCGCGACCCACGCTGTCGACGCGGCCCTGAACGCGCTCCGGGCAGGCGCCTCCACACAGGCAGAGGCCCTGGCTACCCTCCGCCGGCTCGTCGAGGGACTGGGCCCCGACGATGTCGCCGAGTCGCTTGCTCAGGCCAACCTGGCCGACCTCCCACCCGTCACACAGAACTACGTCGCCGGGGTTGCTGAGCAACTGGCCACGTCTGCGGGAGCAGAGCCACCGAGCTGGGCAAGCCAGGTACTCCCCCTCGAGCGGCCCCACTTCCGATGGCCCCTTCGGAGCCTGCGGCCCTACCAGCTGCGCGCGAGCCCCCTCGCGCTCGCACGCCGAAACGTGTTCGACCCGACCGAGGTCGTGCCGGCACTCGCTGGGTCAGCCCCGGCTTCACCGTCCGTCGAGGCC
>JBEBGN010000223.1:0-4309 GCA_040081395.1 Longimicrobiales bacterium | reverse complement strand
CAGAAGTCACTTCAAGCTGAACGGGCTTCCCGCGGAAGAGTTCCCGACCATCGCCGAAGTCGACTTCTCCGATGGTCTGACGGTGAGCGGAGCCAACCTCAACGGTCTCATCCACCGCACGGCCTTTGCAGTTTCGACGGAAGAGAGCCGACCGATTCTCAACGGCGTGCTCTGGGAACTACGAGATGGCGAGATGAAGATGGTCGCCACCAACGGACACCGTCTCGCGAGGATGGCCGTACGCGTCGAATCGTCCGGCACGCGTTCGGCCGACTTCATCGTTCCGCCCGCGGCCCTCAGCCAGGTCCAGCGGCTGTTCAAGGACGGCGACGCCATTCAGGTCGCCCGCAGTGACAATCACCTCGGCTTCAAGGCCGCTTCGACCGAAGTATATACGCGGCTCATCGAAGGGACCTATCCCAACTATGAGCAAGTGATTCCGCGCGACAACGACAAGAGTGCCATCGTCAACAAGAAGGCGCTCGAGTCAGCTGTTCGCCGCATGGCGGTCGTCGCTTCCGACCAAACGCATCGAATCCGCCTCAAGTTCGATTCGGGCCGAGTGCACCTGAACGTGCTGACCCCGGACCTGGGCGAAGGGCACGACGAGCTGGAAGTCGGCTATGAAGGCGTGGAGATCGAGATCGGATTCAACGCCAACTATCTGCTCGAAGTGCTGCGCTATATGCCATCGGACGAGGTACGCTTCTCGTTCAAGGCACCGGAGCGCGCCGCCACAATGGAGCCAGTTGGCGAGAACGTACCCGACTACCTCTGCTTGGTGATGCCGCTCCGACTTCTCGACTGAGCGTCAGCCGCGTGCGGCGGTGAGCAGTTCCTCGCCGGAGAAGATCCACAGCAGGGGTAGACCTTCCCGCTCGAACACGCCGACATCAGCGGAGCGGTTCACGATCGTGAGGACCCCGATCACGCGCGCTCCGTGCTCCCGGACCGCCTCGACTGCCTCTAAGCTGCTCTTGCCGGTCGTCATGGTGTCCTCGACCACGATGCACGAAGCACCTACGGGCACGCCCCCTTCGACGCGCTGCCCGGTGCCGTGCTCCTTGGCGCGCTTGCGTACGGAGAACCCATCGATCGGTCGACCCTCGATAGCGCTGCGATGGGCGATGGCGTACGCGACCGGATCGGCACCCATGGTGAGCCCACCGACGTGCGTGGGGTCGAGCCGCTGGGCTCGGATGAGGTCGTACGCGACCCGTCCGACGAGTCGCTGACCCTCCGCACTCATGGTCGTCGCGCGGGCGTCGATGTAGAAGTTCGACTTCGCGCCGCTCGCGAGGGTGAAGTCCCCGAGGCGTACCGAGCGCGCCACGAGGAGCGCCTTCAAGAGATCGCGGTCGTTCAAGTGGGTTCTCCGTAGTGTGGATCCACCCAGATCGCCCAGGCGAGCCAGGGACCGTCATGGGACAGGGACACGTCCGCGGGGGCCTCACGCCCGTCCAGCAGCACGCGGGGCGGGCGCTGGCTGGTCGCACCCGGTGCGCACACGATCTCCAGGCGGTCTTCCTTCACCTCGAGACGTGTGGCGAGGTCGGCCCGCGCTCCGATGCGTACGGCCGCCGACTCGCGCGAGTAGACCGCGTCCAACTCCTGTGGCGTGAACGAGCGCTTCAACTCGTCCAGCCCATGGGACCAGCGACTGCCAGGCTCGTCGATCGTCACTACACGTGGCTCGACCCGAATGCCCCGTCGTGAAGCCGCCGCACTGATTGCCACGGCGTGCACGGCGCCCGGTCGCAACTCGACCGTGATCTGGGCGACCAGCTCACCGTAGCGCACCGTTCCTTCGCGCACGACGCCTTGGCTGCGGTCGAACGAGGCCGACCAGTGCACTTTGAAGGCGCGGTGGACGAAGGGCGGCGGTGCTCCCAGCGCCTTGGAGATGGCCTTGAACCCGGCCTCCTTGGCTGCCCAGCGGCTCCATAGCTCGAGGTCGCTGGACCCTGCCCCCCGAATGCCCGACTGCTCTTCCACGTCGAACACGCGACCAATGAAGCGTTCGTCGCCCCCCCGGCCCTCGGTGCGGTCATTCGTGAGGTCGACCACGTCGTTGCCGACGAACACGCGCTTCACGCCATCGTGCCCGACAAGCCGGTGCGCACGAAGTCCGGCACGCGCATCGGGCGGCGGTCCGGGCCGATCCAGACGGCGGTCACCCGCGCGCGGGCGATGATGGTTGGGTCGGCCGCCCCGTCATCGCGCAGGAGCTCCTGCCCGAGAACCATCGAGGTGCGCCGAAAGCCCTCTGCCCACGTGCGCACCACCAGCGACTCGCCGCGCCGCGCCTGGGCGAGGTAGTCGACCTCGATGCGCACGACGTAGATCTGCCAATCGTTCTCCTGCAGTAGTGGCCATCGGAACCCCGCGGCCTCGAGCGCTTCGAAGCGGCCATGCTCGAAGTAGTGCAGGAAGACCGCATGGTTCACGTGCCCGAACGAGTCGATCTCACCGCTCCGCACCTCGATGGCCGTCTCGGCTACCGGCGCGCCCGGCTGTGGGGTCGTTGGCATGGCCCCAAAGATATCAACGCGAGCGCACGTCATGCTCCCGGATCATGTCGGCCAACTCTCCGCGCGAGCGGATCCCCAGCTTCTGGTAAATGTTCGACAGGTGCGTGCTCGCCGTGCGCGCCGACATGTCCAGCTCCTTCCCGATGGCCTTGTTGGACCTTCGCTTGGCCACCAGCCGAGCGACCTCCAGCTCCCGAGCCGTGAGCCCCGCGACCCCGGACGCGACGGACCGAGCCGGTGGTCGGCAACCGAGATCCCGAAACTGCATCCGCGTCTTCTCGAGCTCGAGCGAGGCGCCCAGGCGCGAAAACACCTCGTGGGTCCGCCGCAGCTCCGTCAGGGCTTCGTCCACCGCTCCGAGCTCCGCGAGTCGACCTGCGAGTTGGCGACGCAGGCGGGCCGCGTCCCACATCATCGGGATCTCTTCGAGCGCCGTGGCCCCTTTTCGCATGAGCGCGACGGAAGCCTCTGTGTTCCCCCGCTTCCACATCACGAGGGCCTCGCAGGTATCGGCCCAGGCATGGCCGAGCCGGTGGTCTACCTTGAGAGAATGCTCGCGCATTTGCCTCCCGATCTCGGCGGCCTTGTCGATCTCGCCGGCCCACAAGTACGCCTCCCCGAGAATGGGCAGCAGACGATGCATGGCCCAAAGCACATACCCGGTGCCCTCGGCGATCTCACGGCCCTTCTCCGCGGCTGCAATCGCATCGCGGAAATCGCCGAGCCCCACGTAGTAGTACGCGAGCCCGATGTAGACCGGTACGACTTGATGCACGTCGACGGCCGCGCCGGGCTTGTCGAGCCCCGCGACGGCGACCGCCTCATCCACGAGCTTCTTGGCCTCGTCGAGTTGGCCTCGCCCGAGGTGGATCTGTGAGGTCCATACCAGGAGCCGAGGCAGGAGCGTGCGCTGGTTGAGGCTGCGGGCCAAGGCGATGGCCTTGTTGCCGATGGCGATGCCCTGGTCCCACTCGCCGCGGAAGTACGCGAGCTCGATCGCCATGTCCGCCGTCCATAGCCGGAGCACGGGGGAGCGAGCCGTTTCGGCCAGCTGGTTCACCTCCTCGACTGCTCGGGCGAGCTGTTCGGTGTCCCCGCGCATACCCGTGACCACGGCGAGCCCCCACCGGGCCCAAAACTCGATCGAGAGATCCCCGACCCGGCGGGCGAGGGCGATCGCGCGCTCCGCGTGCTGCTGGGCGCGTTCCGGCGGACCGATCCAGACGTGCAGCAGCGCGAGCGCACGATGCACCCGCGCCTGGAGTCCAGGGTCCCCGAGCGCCTCCGCGAGCTCGAGGGCCGGCGAAAGCGTTTCTGCAGCCGCCTTCCCCCGTCCGAGCTCTTGGAGGCAGTGGGCCCTGGCGATCCGCAGACGAACGGCGGCCGCACGGTCGCCGCTGCGCTCCGCGGCCGCCAAGCCCGCCACGAGCTCCTCGTGTGCCTCCTCATGGCGCCCGCACCAGAAGTGGCACATGCCGCGAGCCCGACGGAGATCGGCATGCTCGACTGCCTCCGCCGGTACGTTCGCGAGCGCCGCGTCCCAAAGCGTGCCGGCTGCTTCGAAGTCCCCGAGGTGCTGGTGCGCGCGGGCCAACTGTGGGGTCACCTCCGCGCGGATCCTCGCTCCGTCCGCGCCAGCCTCGGGTGCACGCTCGAGGGCGGAGCGCAGGTAGCTGAGAGCCTCGTGGTCCGCGCGGCGCTCGAGCGCGGTGCGGCCGGCTGCAGCCATGTACACCGCGGCCTTCTCGCGCAGGCCTGGCGCGTCGGTGCGCGCGAGG
>JBEBGN010000065.1:0-15675 GCA_040081395.1 Longimicrobiales bacterium | reverse complement strand
AGCGTGCGCATCCGCCGCGCGCACATGGAGGAGGATGCGGGGAAGTCCATTCACGACCGCATCGCGGGCGGGACCGCTGTCGACCTCAACCGTGCGGGCACTCCGCTCGTGGAGATCGTCACCGAGCCCGACCTTCGCAGCTCGGCGGACGCGCGTGCGTTTCTCACGTCCCTGAAGCAGCTTCTCGAGTACGTGGATGTGAGCGACTGCAACATGGAAGAGGGAAGCCTGCGGGTGGACGCGAATGTGTCGGTGCGTCCGCACGGCGAGGAGGAGCTGGGCGCCAAGACCGAGATCAAGAACGTGAACTCGTTCTCAGGAGTCGAAAAGGCGATCGACGTCGAGATCGAGCGCCAGATCGCTCTGGTCGAGAAGGGCGGACGCGTCGAGCAGGAGACGCTGCTCTGGGACGACCATCGCAGCGTGCTCCGCAGCATGCGCTCCAAAGAGGACAGCCACGACTACCGCTACTTCCCCGATCCGGACCTGCCGCCACTCGCGGTGACGGCTGCCGCGATCGCGAAGGCGCGGGAGGCGCTCCCCGAGTTACCTCGCGCTCGCAGGGCGCGCTTCGAGCAGGAGTACTCGCTGTCGCCATACGATGCAGCTGTGCTCACACAGGTGCGTCAGGGGGCCGACTACTTCGAGGGTGTGGCCAAATCGTCGGGGAAGGCGAAACAGGCCGCGAACTGGGTGATGGGGCCGGCGCAGGCGCTCATGCACCAGCGTGGTGAGGACGCCGCGACCTTCGTCGTGCGGCCCGAGGCTCTCGCAGAGATCATCGACCTCGTGAGTGCGGGCACGATCTCCGAAGCGTCGGCGAAGACCGTGCTCGGCGTAGTCGCCGAAGAAGGCGGCAAACCTGGCGATATCGTCACCGCGCGAGGGCTCGTGCAGGTGCGTGACGACTCGGCGCTCGAAGCCTGGGTGCGCGAGGTGGTCGATGCCCACCCGGGCGAGGTCGCCCGCTTCAAGGGTGGCGAGGCCAAGCTCGTCGGGTTCTTCGTCGGGCAAGTGATGAAGCGCTCCGGCGGGAAGGCCGATCCGAAGCGGGTGAGCGAGCTGCTGAGGACCGCGCTGGGGTAACCTACCCGCTCTTGGTCAGGCTCTTGCCGGCGCGTGGGGGTGCGAGTGCGCGTTGCCCCCCGCCCGATGCCGTGATTCCCGCCGCGAAGTCGGGATCCAGTAGTTGGGGCCAGTAGAGGAGGGGCGCGGAGGGCAGGGGGAAGAATTCCACTGCCATCTCGTTCAACACCTCGGGATGGTCCGCCGTGTGGTCCGACATCGCGCGCCGGCGCACCATCTTGGCGAGACGAAGGTTCAAGTCACCCACGGGGTCCATGTCGCCGGCCGGCGAAGACGCGCGGTCGCGCAGATACCCCACGGTGTGATCGAACGCGAGCTCGAAGTAGCGATCGACGACGGGGTTCGGCAGGTCGAAGCGCGAGTTCGCGAGTACCTTGCCGAAGACGCGCTGCCAGCGCTCATGACCCGAGAACCGGATCATGCCGCGAAAGATCCTCCGGTTCGTGTGGAAGCTGAAGAGCGTGCGGGAGAGCACGTCATCGAAGAGCAAGTCGGCTTCGCTATGGTCGTGCTCCACGACGATGTGCCGGGCGAGGGACAGGAAGTCTTCGCCCACGTGCATGTCCATGCGATGCTCCCAGTAGGTGTGACCGACCGCCTGGGTGGTGCTCGTGAGGAGGAGTTGCCTGGGCACGAAGAGATTGTGCGCGATGGTGTCTGCTGCGAGGTGTGCGAGGTACCCGTACCCGACCGCAGCAAGGGGCTCTGAATCTGCCGAGCCGAGGATCTCCTCGCCGACCGACCAACTGTGGCAGTGGCGCCCCTCGGGTACGTACTTCTTCGCGAACGAGATATCTGCCGCAACCGACCCATAGAGGAAGTGGAGCGGGTATTTCTCCAAGATCGCCCGCATCGCGGGGGGGAGCAGGTAGAGCGCTCCCAGGAGCGCTTCCCCCAGGGCCACGTGCGTGGCCGGTCCCCAAGCGAAAAGGGGCTCGGGTATGAGCAGCCAAGCGGCGGCGAGCAGCAGGGGTGCCAGGATGCCCGTGCGTCTGCTCACCGTGCGATCAGCCGTTCTCCGCGGCGAGCGCGCGGCTGCGCTCCGACTCGGGTGAGGATGCCGGCTGTGCCGCATCCGGTACTACCGCGTCCTCGTCGGACGGCGCGTCCGAACGGGCTGCCTCGTCGAGCTCGTCGAAGAGATTCTCCGGGTCGGCGTTTGGCGCGGCGCCCCGTCGACCACCTGCGATCGAGCCCATCCCTGCCCGCACGCCCCGCACGGTGGCCGCCGTGTCGATGAACACGTCCTCCGCCTCTTCCTGCACCACCTCCATGAGCGCGTTGAAATCCTCGATGCGCTCTTCCATACGCTCGGACGCCAGCTTCAACTTGTCCGTGACCGCGGTGACCGAGCCGTTCAACTTCTCGACGTCGGTGCGGATGGACCGCGTGATGAACTCGACGTTCTCGGCGATCCCGCGGCTGCGTTCCGCGACGGGCCCGAGGTTCGTGCGCACGCCGTTCCTGATCTCGACCAGCACCTTGCTGACACGCACGAGGACCAAGGTCAGGACGATCGCGAGTACCACGACCGCGACCGCCACGATGACGATCGAGATGTCCGCGGCGACCGAAAGGCCATCCCGGGGAACGGCTTGGAGGAGGGCAGGGCCGAAAGACATCTGCATAGGTCTAGTGTAACGGGGGGAAGGATGGACGATCCAGGCGGGTGGACTTGGCTTGCTCCGCCCGCCCCCTTGTGAGCAACTTCGGCACTCCATGTGCCGCCACCCAAGGGTCTTCGCGCTCGCCGCTGTATCCGCCCTGATCTCATGTGGGTCCGACGGAGTCACGGGGCTGGTCGCCGTGACGGTGACCGGCGACGTCCTGGACTACTTCACGACCACCGCCGTCTCCGGGGCGTCCGTGACCATCGAGGGCGCACCGAGCCTGAACGCAACCACGGCGGCCGATGGCGCGTACACCGTCGCGAACGTTCCGGCGACCGAGTCGCTCCTGCTGGTCGTGTCGAAGGGCGCGTACCGGCCGACGCGGAACGTGCCGGTCGCCGCGACCGGTGGGACGGTGGGAGCGGACCTCGCCGTCGTCGGGGTAAGCGATGTCCAGCGCCAATACACGGCGGTAGCCGTCACGCCTACGGCGGGGATGGGCGTGGTGTTCGTCGAGCTCGTGGACGGTTCGGGAGTGCCGCGCACGGGCATACCCGCAGCGGCCATCACGCTCGTCGATGCGACGCAGTCCCCCGCGGGGGACGGCCCGTACTTCTTCGGCGCCGCGGGTGACATCGTTCCGCAGATCGACCTGTCCCAGTCGACCTCGTTCGGTGGCCGAGCGCGTACGGCGTTCCTGAACGTCCCCGTGGGCTCCTACACCCTGCGGATCGCCGCGGGGTCTCCGACGCTGATTGCGCCGGTCGTGATTGCCTCCGGCGGGGCGACCCTGGTCGAGCGGTAGATGAGAATGAAGAACTTCCTCATTCGGCTCTTCGTGAACGCGTTGGCGCTCACGGCGGCCGCCGGACTGATCGACGGCATCGAGATGAGCCGCGGCTTCTGGAACGTCCTTCTCGTAGCGCTCGTCTTCGGGGTCGTGAACGCGTTCCTCAAGCCCATCCTGCTCTTCTTCTCGATCCCGCTGCTCGTGCTCACCCTCGGCTTCTTTGCCTTGGTGGTGAACGCGCTCCTCCTCATGCTGACGGACTGGATGCTCGACGATTTCAGGGTATCGGGATTCGTCGCGGCGCTGCTCGGGAGCATCGTGATCTCGATCGTGACCATGCTGCTCGGCGGGGTGTTGAGAGACGCGGAGAAGCGTTGAAGGGAGCCGCACGCCCGAACCCTGTTCGAGTGGTTGGGGAGCCCCCTAGGTTGGTATCCCTCGTTCCACCCCGTCCTGGAGTTGCCATGAGGTTCGTCTCGAGCCTTCTCGCGCTGATCGTCCTCGGCGTCGCCTCGGCCGAAGCCCAGCAGACGCCCTCGATCCTCTTCGTCGGCAACAGCTTCACGTTCGGCTCGGGTTCGGGCGTCCGGTACTGGCGCGCGAACACCGTCACCGACCTGAACAACGAAGGGATCGGTGGCGTGCCGGCGCTGTTCAAGTCGTTTGCCGACCAGGCGGGGCTCGCCTACGACGTCTATCTCGAGACGCGCGGGGGGAGCGGCTACGAGTTCCATCTCGAGAACAAGCGCGCCGAGCTTTCGAGCCGTCCGTGGAACATCGTCGTCATGCACGGCCAGAGCCTGCTCGATCTGGATGCGCCTAGGGACACCACCAAATTTCTCGCGACCAGCCAGCAGATGATCGATTTCCTGCGCGATGTGAGTCCTTCGGCGCAGATCTACATGACTGCGACTTGGTCACGCGCGGACGAGGTGTATCCAGAGGATGGCGCGTGGCACGGTGAGCCGATCGGCGTGATGGCGCGCGAGGTGCGGGCGGCGTACGACGTGGTGGCCTCGCGCAATCGGGGCCTGAGGCCGATCAGCCCTGTCGGAGAAGCGTGGACGCGCGCCATGGAGACCGGTGTGGCCGACACGAACCCGTATGATGGCATCGACGCCAACAAGCTCAACCTCTGGACCTTCGACAGCTATCACGCGAGCAGCGCCGGCTACTATCTGGAAGCGCTCGTCGTCTTCGGCAACGTGACCGGCATCGATCCGCGCGCGCTCGGCAGGGGTGAGTGTTCGGGCCACGAGCTGGGCCTCTCGGCGCCCCAGGTCGAGGCGCTCCAGCAGGTCGCCTTCGATCAGCTGGCGGCGAGCGGCATCTCCACGCGCGTGCTGACCGGACGCGAGCCGCCGACGCGCGCTGCGCGCTGCGCCGCGGGAAACTGAACGGGCACACCGCTGAGCCCGGAGGGACCATGTTCGTTCTGCGTATCGAGCATCCCGTGCCTGACTACGAGGCCTGGAAGCGCACCTTCGATCGCGATCCGCTGGGCCGGAGCCGTTCGGGTGTGCGGCGGTATCGCATTCGAATGGAACCCGCGCGCCGATTGTAAGAAACGCGCAAGCATTCGTGGTCTCAACACGATAGGGCACTTCGTTGTGCTCTTGGTGCCACCAGTTTGATGGCGCCAAGTCGGCGCCGGCGTCCATCGAGCCGCGCGCCGCGCCGCCCTGCCCATGCTTCCGACGAGCGCGATGTCCAGACGACGCCCAACCTCCCGGATCTCCAGTCGGGTGATCTCCACGGTCCTCGCGCTCTTGCTGGCGGGGTCCGCTCCCCTCGCCGCGCAGCCCACGGTGCAGGGCAGCGATCATCCCATCCTCGGCGAAGGCCGCCGCACCATGACGGCGGTGCGGCTGGAGGGTGGTGAGGAGTTCGAGCTGGATGGCCGCCTGGACGAGACGTTCTGGGGGCGCGCCGTGCCGGCCGCGGACTTCATCATGCAGGACCCGATTCTCGGGGGGACCCCGACGGAGCGAACCGAGGTCCGCATCGTCTTCGATCGCGACAACCTCTACATGGGGGTGACCGCGTTCGACTCCGAACCCGATCGGCTGCTCGGCAACACCATGCGGCGTGACGAGACGCTCGGCTCCGACGACCGCTTCATGTGGACGATGGACACGTTCCTCGACCAGCAGAGCGGCTACTTCTTCGAGATGAACCCGTACGGTCTCATGGCGGATGCCGTCATGGGGCCGGGTGGCACGAACAACCGGCAGTGGGATGGTATCTGGGACGCGCGGGTCGACCGGAACGAGATCGGCTGGACGCTCGAAGTCGTGATTCCGTTCCGCACGCTCAACTTCGACCCGAACGCGCCCGCATGGGGGATCAACTTCCAGCGTACGGTGCGACGCAAGAGCGAAGAGACGCTCTGGACCGGACATCAGCGGAACCAGGGTCTGCGCAGGATGTCGAACGCCGGCCTCTTGGTCGGCATCCAGGACGTGAGCCAGGGGGTCGGCCTCGATGTGCGCCCGTATGCCGCGGGACACGTCGCCGAGGCACCGGGACGGACCCCCGCGCTCCCGCGCGACGAGAGCGCCGACATCGGGCTGGACCTCTTCTACAACATCACGCCGAATCTGCGCGCCAACCTCACGGTGAACACGGACTTCGCCGAGACCGAGGTCGATCAGCGGCAGGTGAACCTCACGCGCTTCCCCATCCAATTCCCGGAGAAGCGCGCCTTCTTCCTCGAGGGAGGCACGTTCTTCGACTTTGCGCAGGGCGCGCCCGTGCAGCCCTTCTTCAGTCGTCGCATCGGACTCGGGTCGAACGGCCAGCCTCAGACGATCGACGGGGGCGCTAAGCTGACCGGTCAGGCCGGCGCGAACGACGTGGGCCTCCTGCTCGTGCGCACCGGCTCGGACGACGGGGCGGGGGTGGCGGGTGAGGACTTCGGTGTGCTGCGCGTGCGGCGTCGCATGCTTACGCAGTCGTATTTCGGGGGCATCTATACTTGGAGGCACGAGCGCGGCACCGCACTCGACGATCGGCACACGGCCGGGGTCGACTTCCGTCTCGCGACCTCGCGGTTCCTGGGCTCGCAGAACCTCGAGCTGAGCGGATACGCGCTCGGCAACACGAACCCGTCGGGGAGCGTGAGGGACGCGCTCGCGTACGGGGCCCGGCTGTTCTATCCCAACGACCTTTGGAGCGGGGGTCTCGAGTTCAGCGAGGTGCAGCCCAAACACGCGCCGTCACTCGGGTTTGTACGGCGGCGCGGGTTTCGGAGCTACTCACCCTTCGTCAACTTCGCGCCCCGCCCCGAGGCGCACCCCATCATCCGCCAGTTCAGGTTCGGCGCCTCACTGTCCGTGTTCACAGACATGGACAACACCACTCAGACGCGCGAGGGAGACCTCTATAGCGAGGTCTCGACGCACGCGGGGGACAGCGGTGGGTTCGGCGTCACTCCCTCTTACGAACTGCTCGACGACGACTTCGACATCAGCCCAGGCGTCACACTCCCCGCCGGCACCGACTACGGCTTCACGAGATGGCGCGTCTATGCCAATTCCGCGAACCGACGTGTGATCGCGCTCAACGGAAGCTTCGGTTGGGGCGGCTTCTTTTCGGGCGACCGGACCGAAATGAACGTCGGTCTCGCCATTCGTCCTCGCCCCGGCATCCGCGTGAACGCGGCCTTCGAACGCAACCGTATCGAACTGGCGCAGGGCGATTTCACCACGCGCCTGTGGCGCGTGATCCTCGACACCCAGTTCAATCCCCGCGTCTACCTCATCAACAACGTCCAGTACGACTCGGTGAGCCGGGTCCTCGGGTGGCAGGCGCGCTTCCGCTGGATCCTCGCGCCCGGCAACGATCTCTACCTGGTCTACCAACACAACTGGCTCGACGCCACAGCGGCGGGTTGGGGTACCCTCGATCGGCGCGCGGCGACCAAGCTGAGCTACACGCACCGGTTCTAGCGGGGGCGGTTTCGGCAGGGCCAACGAGTTCACGCCCGGCCCGACCCGGGATAACTTGGCGCCATGCCGCAGCCCTCTTCGCTCACGGACGTTCTCTTTTTTGCCATCGTCGTTCTGGTGGCGGCGTTCTACGTCGCGGCGATCCTGCGGACGGCTCGACCCGGCGAGTCGAGGGGTAGGACCCTCGGCACGGTGACGCTCCTGCTCGCGGTGTCGCTCGTGGTGCCGGGCGCGCTCGCGGGTCTCGGCCTCCTCGACCGCTACGACCCGATGCCGGCGCCTGGTCTGTTGGTCGTGTTGATCGTCACCATCTGCACGTTGCTCTTGGCCTTCTCCAGGGTCGGCGCGCGGCTCGCGACCGGGCTCCCGCTGGCGGTGCTCGTCGGCTACCAGGTGTTCCGTGTCCCCCTCGAAGTGCTCCTGCATCGACTCTATGTCGAGGGTGTCATTCCAGTAGAAATGACCTACGAGGGTCGGAACTTCGACGTGGTCACCGGCCTGACCGCGGCGGTGCTCGCGATCCTTCTCGCGAAGGGCCGGGCCTCGCGCAAGTTGGTGATCGCGTGGAATGCGCTCGGGCTCGTGCTGCTCGCCAACATCGTCGCGGTGGCGGTGTTGGCCACGCCGACTCCATTCCAGCTGTTCACCGACGGGCCTCCGAACCTGCTGCCGAGCATGTTGCCCTATGTTTGGCTTCCCACGGTGCTCGTGCAGGCGGCGCTGCTGGGGCATCTCTTGGTCTTCCGCGCGATGAGGCTAGGCTCCGAGTAGCGATGTCCCGCCTTCATACAGAACAGCACCGCACCGAGCGCATCGGCTGGTTGCGCGCCGCAGTGCTCGGTGCGAACGACGGCATCGTGTCGACCGCGAGCCTCGTGGTGGGCATCGCCGCGGCCGACTCGTCGCGCGCTGCCGTCCTGCTCGGTGGCATTGCCGGCCTCGTCGCTGGAGCCATGTCGATGGCTGCGGGGGAGTACGTCTCGGTCAGCTCGCAGTCGGACACCGAGGCCGCTGACCGCGCGCGAGAGACTAAGGAGCTTGCCGAACAGCCCGACGCAGAATTGGACGAGTTGACCCAGATCTACGTGGGTCGCGGCCTCGAGCGCACGCTGGCGCGCCAAGTCGCCGAGCAGATGACGCGCCACGACGCTCTCGGCGCTCATCTCCGGGACGAATTGGGGATGACGGAGGCGCATGAGGCCCGCCCGGTGCAGGCGGCGGTCACGTCCGCCATCACGTTTGCGGTGGGTGCGGGGCTTCCCCTAGGGATCACAGCGGTCGCGCCAGCGGCCAGCCTGGTGTCGAGCGTTTCGGCCGCGTCACTGGGCGCGTTGGCGGCTCTCGGTGCGCTATCCGCGAGGGCCGGTGGCGCGTCCATGTTGCGGGGCGCTGTACGGGTCACCTTCTGGGGAGCGCTCGCCATGGCTCTCACGGCGGTCGTCGGCAACCTCGTGGGCACTACACTCTGACCGATGCCGACCGAAGTGGAGGAGGTTGCATGACGCGCTTTGCGATCCCCGTTCAGGAATTCGACCACGAGATGGCCACGACGCGCCGTCTGCTCGAGCGCGTGCCGACGGAGAAAGGGTCGTGGAAGCCGCACGAGAAGTCGTTCCCGTTGGGTCACCTCGCCCAGTTGGTGTCGTCGATGCCCGGCTGGATCCACTCGACGCTGCGTCACCCCAGCCTCGATCTCGCAGGCGGTGCAGGGTACAGCTTCCAGACGACGGAGGCCCTGCTGAAGAACTTCGACGACAACGTACGGAATGCGCGCGACGCGCTCGTGTCCGTCAGTGGCGACGACTTGGATTTCACCTGGAAGTTGATGATGGGGGCGCAGGTGTTGATGGCGATGCCGCGCGGCGACGTCACGCGCATGCACCTCAGCCATCTGATACATCACCGCGGACAGCTCAGCGTGTATCTGAGGCTGATCGACGTGCCAATTCCGTCGATCTACGGACCCACGGCCGATGAGAGGGGATTCTGAGCACGAAGCGGTCCCTGAGTGACGCGTCGCTGACCGCCGAGGTGACGGTACGCGGAGCGATCGCGTGGCTGGTCACCATTTTGGTCGGTGCGCACCTGCTCGCGCCCGACAGCTACTCCCTCGTCGCGAACACGCTGAGTGAGCTGGGCGCCCAGAAGTACGAGTACGCGTGGTTGGCGCGCGCAGGGTTCATCGGGTTCGGAGTGCTGCTCGCTTGGCATTTCTCGGGCGATCTCGTCCATGTGCAGCGCTTCTGGGCGCAGGCCATGCTGCTGCTCCTGTACGGATCTTCGGTTGCGCTCACAGGCATGTTCAGCGCGGGGCCGTTCGAGACCGGAGTGACGTTCTCCGAGCCGGAGGCGTTCTTGCATTCGATCTTCGCGACCATGGCGGGCGTGTGCCTCTCCGGCGCAATCCTGATCAGCGCATGGCGGGCAGGCACCCCGCGCGATCGGTGGAAGCACATCGGCGTGCTCGCGTTCGTCACGGTCGCGTCGGCCCTCTTCGGCGCCTTCCCCGAGTACCAGGGAGTCTCGCAACGCCTGCTCTGGATCGGCGGACTGGGGTGGCTCGGTTGGGCGGTTCACTGAGGCCTTCGGCTCCCGAGGGTGCGCGGGGTCTCACGCCGGAGTAGAGTAGAGTCGTCGCCGCGACCTTCGGAGGAGTCGACGCATGAGACGGATCCAGGCTGCCCTCGTACTGCTCGCCGCGCTCGGCGCGCCGGCCCACACGGCCGCCCAGACCCTCCACCGGGACGTCGTGTACGCGACCGTGGACGGGAAAGCGCTCGGGCTGGATATCCACATGCCGGCGGGAGTCACGAATCCGCCGCTCCTCGTCTGGGTTCACGGGGGCATGTGGCGCGTTGGCAACAAGGGCCAGCTTCCGCCCGTGTTCGTGCAAAACGGGTTCGCGGTGGCGAGCCTGGACTTCCGGCAGTCCACCGACGCGCGCTTCCCCGCGATGGTACACGACATCAAGGGCGCGATCCGATTCCTACGCGCGCACGCCCGCGACTACGGGTACCGCACGGACCGCATCGCGATCGGTGGCACCTCCTCGGGCGGACACCTCGCGGCGCTCGTGGGCGTCACCAACGGGGACCACGAGCTCGAGGGCAGCGTAGGCGGAAACAGCACCGAATCGTCCGACGTGCAGGCGATCGTGAGCTACTACGGTGCGTCGAACCTCGAGACGATCCTCGCGCAGTCGACGCCCTTCGGGCTCGGGGTGCGTGAGCCCGCGCTCCGCGACCTGCTCGGCGCGCTCCCGGACGCGACGCCCGCTCTCGCCGAACTCGCGAGCCCCGTCGCGCATGTGGGCGCCGGGGACCCGCCCCTCCTTCTCCTGCATGGCGATCAGGATCCGCAGATGCCGATCAACCAGGCGCACGAACTCGAGGGTGCTTATGAGAAGGATGGCCTCGACGTGTACTTCGATGTCGTGCACGGTGCCGTACACGGGGGCGACCTTTTCTACGCGCCCGAACATCTCGATCGCACCCTGGCGTTCCTGAGGAGGACGATCGGTCGTTGAGCGGGTCATCCCCTCGCGGTGACCGCCCAGTGATGCGCATCGCCTCGCTCCTGCCGAGCGCGACCGAGATCGTGCACGCACTGGGGCTGGGGGACCGGCTCGTGGCGATCTCGCACGACTGTGACTTCCCCGCGTCCGTGCGCACCCTTCCCGTCGTGACGCGGTCCTTCGTTCCGGCGGCAGCGTCGAGCGGCGAAATCGACCGAACCGTGCGCGAACTGCGAGGAGCGTCACGTCCACTCTACGAACTCGACGTCGCGGCGCTCGAAAAGCTGGAGCCCGACCTGATTCTTACGCAGGCGTTGTGCACCGTGTGCGCGGTGTCTGAGGAAGAGGTGCACGTGGCGGCGGCGAAGCTGCCCGGGCCCCCGCAAGTGATCAACCTGGAGGCCACGACGCTGGACGGAGTCCTCGACTCGATTCGGGTCGTGGCGGAGCGCGCCGATGTGAAGGCGAGGGGAGCCGATCTGGTGAAGGAGCTCTCGGACCGAGCCAACCTGATCGCCGCCGCCAGCGGGCGCCGGTCACCCGTCGCGGTGGTCTTCCTCGAATGGCTCGACCCACCCTTCTCGGCCGGCCATTGGAATCCCGAGTTGGTGAGGTGGGCCGGCGGCAACGACCCCTTCGGCAAGGCCGGAAAGCCCGCGACGACCATCGAGTGGGCGAAGATCGCGAGCGTCCGCCCGGAGGTGATCTTCATTTCCTGCTGCGGCTTCAGCGTCGAGCGCACGCTCCAGGACCTGCCCGCGCTCGCGCGCATGCCGGGATGGCGCGACGTGCCCGCGATCAAGAACGGGCGCGTGTACATCGCGGACGGGGCGGCGTATTTCAGCCGCCCGGGGCCGCGCCTCGTCGACAGTCTGGCGATCCTGGCCAACGCGGTGGACCCTCGGCGCCACAAGCTTCCGGATGGTGTGGAGGCCGCGACTCGAGTGGATGTGCTCAGCCTCCTCGGGGCCTAGGCCCACCCGACCCGGCGACGTCCATGACGACCCCGATGGCGCGCGGGATCCGCACCGCGCAAACCGCGATCCTCGTGAACGCGGTGCTAGCGATGACCAAGTTGGTCGCGGGTGTGGTCGGCAACACCTACGCGCTCGTCGCGGATGCGGTCGAGTCGACCGCCGACGTGTTCGGTTCTCTGGTGGTGTGGCGCGGTCTCCAACTGGCGGGTCGCGAGGCTGACGACGAGTACCCGTTCGGATACGGGAAGGCGGAGGCGCTCGCGGCTGCGATCGTTGCGCTCATCCTGATGGTGTCGGCGCTCCTGATCACCGTGCAGGCGGCGCGCGAGATCCGCACCCCGCACCTGACACCCGCACCCTGGACGCTCTTGGTACTCGTTGGCGTCGTGGGGGCCAAGGCCGCGTTGGCGCGGCACGTCGGGTCGGTCGGAAACGAGATCGGAAGCAGGGCCGTGCAGGCCGACGCGTGGCACCACGTGAGCGATGCGGTGACCTCGGCCGCCGCGTTCATCGGCATCGGTATCGCGCTCCTCGGGGCGCGCTACCGGGGCGGGTCCGGGTGGGAGTCCGCGGACGATTGGGGGGCCCTGGTGGCGGCCGCGGTGATCGGCGTCAACGGCGTGCTGCTCCTGCGCCCTGCGGTCCAGGACCTCATGGACCGCGCGCCGGGCAAAGAGGTGGTGGATGCGGTGCGACGCGCGGCGGAGAGCGTGCCCGGTGTGCTCGCCACCGAGAAGCTCCTCGTGCGGCGCGCGGGGCTGTGCTTTCGTGTCACCTTGCACGTGCAGGCGTCCGCGCGACTGACCCTCCACGAAGCGCACGTGCTCTCCGGCATGGTGAAGGGGGCGATTCGTGGGTCGGAGCCGCGCGTCGAGTACGTGCTCGTGCACATGGAGCCTTACGAAGGAACCTCGGAACCGGCATGAGGATGCGCATCGCCACAGGCGACAAGTCATGCCCGCGCATGTGCACCCCGACGTGACGAACGAAGCTTCGCCTGTCGCCGAACGTGCATGCCTCGATTGTGGCCTGGTCCTGACGGGCCGCTACTGTGCCGCGTGCGGCCAGGAAGACCAGCCGCTGGATCCGTCGCTCGGAATGGTCCTACGCGACGCATGGCAGGCGCTCACGAATCTCGAGGGCCGCGCGTTCCAGTCGATGAGCCGCCTGTTCTCGAGGCCCGGGTTCCTCACGCGCGAGTACTTGGAGGGCCGCCGAGCCCGGTGGGTATCTCCGATCCGTCTGTACCTGGTGGTGAGCGTGGTCTACTTCGGGCTCGTGTCGCTCACCGGCTGGAGCGCCATCGACTTCGAGTTCAACGTGGGTGCGGACACGGAAGTGGAGGTGCAGCGGGAACTGGCGGAGCGCGGCTTCCAGAACGAGGCAGAGCTCGATGCTGCCGCTCGTGGCGCGGTCGGTGTCTGGCTCCCGCGGGCCGTGTTCCTGCTCCTTCCGCTTTTCGCCGCTCTGGTGGGCGTGGCGCGCCGCGACGCTCGCCGAACCTATCCCCAACACATGGTGTTCTCGCTGCACATGCACGCTGCGGTTTTCGGGGTGGCCACGCTGGTGGCGCTCGTGACGGGGCCCACGGAAGGGACGGGCTTGGATTCGATCGTCGAAGCCGTCGCTCTCCTGTATGCCCTGATCTACCTCGTGATGGCGTTGCGCACCGTGTACGGAGGGTCGCTGACCCGAAACGTCGTGCTGGGACTCGTCCTGGGCGTGACCTACGGGATCCTCACCATCGCGGTGACGATCGCGATCCTGGTGCCGACCGTCCTGGCCGCGGGCTCGTGACGGCCGAAGGGGGGCCGGCGACTCGGCGGCCGCACGACCCGTCCGCGGGCGTCGCGGTCTTCCTGCGCTCCTTTCTCGCCGTAGGCGTATTCGTCGTACTGGTCGGCGCGATGCTCGCCCTCGTCCGCGACGGAACGCTTCCGGTCGGCTCCGTGCCGCCGGCCGATCTGCTCGAGCGATTGGCTCGGCTCGACCCCGCCGCGGTCGCCACGCTGGGCATCCTCCTCCTACTCGCGACGCCTCCTGCGGCGCTCGTCTGGATCGGCACGAGCTTCGGGCGCGAGGGGGATCTTCGCTTCGCCGCGATCTCCGTGGTTCTCCTCTTGCTGGTGAGCACCGGGCTGTTCGCCGCGTTCCTGGCGGGGGCGGGGGAGGAGGTGGGATCTCTCACGCCGCCGACTGTCGGGATGACGGTCGGCATCTTCGTCGCGGCGGCTGCGGCTGGCGCACTCGGTGTGCAAGTCGGCCTCGGTGGCGCGGCCTTCCTGGTGCCGATGCTGTCCGGCTTCTTCGCTGTCCCCATGAAGCTGGCCATCGCCGCTGGGGCGGTGTCGGTGGTCGTGAACTCACTCGCCGGCACGTCGTCGTATCTCAGGGATCGCATCCCGAACGTCCGGCTGGGGCTCCTGCTCGAGATGACCACCCTCGTGGGTGCGATCGGCGGAGGGCTGATCGTGGTGGCGGTGGCCCCGTCCGTTCTGCGTGGCGTGTTCGCGGCGGTGCTGCTCGGGCTCGCGCTCCGCATCGTAACCCAGTCGCATGCGGGCGCCGTCGTCCGGGACGGCGCGGACCCGTTTGGCGTGCGCGGAGCGTACCACGACCGTGCGTCCGGGGAGGATGTTGTCTACCTCCCGCAGCGGCTCCGCCTCGGCGCGGCAGCGGGCTTCGTCGGCGGCGTCCTCTCGGGCATGCTCGGCCTCGCGGGCGGGGTCATCAAGATGCCCGTCATGCACTCGATCATGCGCATGCCGGTGAAGGCCGCCGCCGCTACCAGCGTGCTCATGGGAGGCATCACCGTGTCTGCCAGTGCGTACATGTACTACGTGCACGGAATCATCGACCTCTCGATCGCGATCCCCGCCGTGCTCGGCATCCAGGTCGGCTCGCGGGTGGGTGCGCGCATGTCCAGCAGGCTTTCGGGCACCGCGCTGGAGCGCGTGCTGGCGGTGGTCCTGACCGGGCTCGGTGTCGTGCTGGTACTGCAGGTCCTCGGGATCGGGCCTGCAGCGTCTTAGGGCGCGAGCGCGCCGCGCGCGCCCGGCAACACGATCGCCGTCGTGCACCCAGCGCGCTCCGCGATCTCGGCCGTTCCCTGGCCAATGAAGAACGGCTGGCCGAGCAGTTTGGTCTCCGTTCCCAGCACGAGCAGGTCGTAGTCGCCTGAACGTGATTCTCCGATGATGATCTCTCGCGGGGCGCCGCTCGACAGAACGCGGATCGCGAAGGTTGCGTGGTACGCAGCTGCGAGCGGCTCCATCTCGCTGCGGATCTGTTGCTCTGCCTGTTCGATACGAGCCCGACGTGCCTCGTGATCGCGTCGGTCGGTGACCGGAATGGAGCCCTCGGTGAGCCAGGCCTTCGACAGTACGTGGAGGATGCGCACCTTGGCGCCGGTGGCACCCGCGTACGCGAACGCCAACTCGGCGGCGTAGCGCGAGAATACGCTCCCGTCCACGGGCACGAGCAGGCGGTGGAACTCGGGAGCCGCGTCGCTCGCCTTCGCGCCCCGCAGTGCTTCCTCGTCGCTGCTCCACGGCAGGTCGGGCTCCCGGCCACGCACGATCACGACGGGTATGGGTGCGGTGCGCACGATCTGAAGCGCGAGCGGATCGTCGAGCATGCGCTCGCGCGCCGCACCGAGAAGCAGGAGGTCGTAGTCGCGCCAGGCCTCCTCGACGACGGCCGCGGCCACATCCTCCGCGCGCACCTGGCGCACGGTGAAGTGGTCTCC
>JBEBGN010000006.1:0-53417 GCA_040081395.1 Longimicrobiales bacterium | reverse complement strand
TCTTCGACGTCGGATCGGCCATGGTCGGACCAGTACACCGACCCTCACCAGCGGTTGCAGCGGAGCCGCGTCGCGCGCAGACTCCCGCGTCGCTCCGGCCGAACTTGTTGCGCCGGACCCCTCGCTGGAGGCCGCCGTGGACGCAAGCGCCGCTTTCGCCGGGCAACGCCCGGTTCAGCGCCTCGGGTTTATCCTCGGCGCGGTCGTTTTCGTCGCCATCCTGATGCTGCCGGCCCCGGATTCCCTGGGCGCGCCGGGGTGGCGGACCGCCGCCGTGGGCACGCTCATGGCGATCTGGTGGATGACCGAAGCGATTCCGATTCCGGCCACGGCGCTGCTCCCTCTCGCGCTCTTCCCGATTCTCGGGGTGCTGGACATGCCGAGTGCGGCGGCACCGTACGCGAACGAGTTGATCTTCCTGTTCATGGGCGGGTTCCTGCTCGCCTCCGCGATGGAGCGCTGGGGACTCCACAAGCGGGTCGCACTGGGGATCATGACCCGCGTTGGCACCAGTCCAAGCCGACTCGTGCTCGGCTTCATGCTGGCGACCGGGTTCATCTCCATGTGGATCAGCAACACCGCCACGGCGGCTATGATGCTTCCGATCGCGATCGCGGTGGGCGAATTGCTCCGGCCCAAGGACGCCCACGGCACGTACTCCTTCGGCACTGCCCTCATGCTCGGGGTAGCGTACTCTGCATCGATCGGCGGGATCGCCACCCTGATCGGCACCCCCCCCAACGCCGTCTTCGCCGGAGCGGCGAGTGAGCTGCTCGACGTCGAGATCGGCTTCATGCAGTGGATGGCGGTGGGCCTGCCGGTCGCCGTCGTCCTTCTCCCGATCGCTTGGTTGCTCCTGCTGCGCCTCTACCCACCGGGGACACTCTCAGGCGATGCGGCGGCGGTTATCGACTCCGAGACACGCGCGCTCGGCCCCGCCAGCCGCGGGGAGAAGATCACCGCGGTCGTGTTCGTGCTCACCGCTGTGGCGTGGGTGCTCCGCGCGGAGAAGTCGATCGGCGGCGTGACCATCCCCGGCATCGAGACCTGGGCACCGAACGTCGAGGACTCGACGGTCGCAATGATCGCGGCCCTCGTACTCTTCCTGGTCCCCGTCGACTGGCGGAGGGGCGAGTTCACCCTCGACTGGCGCTCCGCCAAGGGCATCCCTTGGGATGTGCTGGTGCTGTTCGGAGGCGGCCTCTCCTTGGCCCGCGGCATGGAGGTGTCGGGGCTCGCGGCGTGGATCGGGGGCACCGTGTCCGCTTTGGGTGGCGTTCCGCCGATCGTGGTCGTGCTAGCCGTGACGACGCTCATCGTCTTCCTCACCGAGGTGACGTCGAACACGGCGACCGCAACCATGGCGATGCCCGTGGTCGCAGGAGCAGCCACAGGACTTGGAGTGGACCCCCTACTGCCCATGGCGGCCGTGGCTCTGTCCGCCTCCATGGCCTTCATGCTTCCGGTGGCCACGCCGCCGAACGCCATGGTGTTCGCGTCCGGTTACGTGACCATCCCACAGATGAGCCGGGCGGGCTTCTGGCTCAACCTGTGCTCCATCGCCGTGATCACACTGCTGGGCAACGCGCTCGTGGTGATGTTCCTGACCTGACCTCCGGCTCAGGCGGATAGCCCCGACACGAAGTCGTTGACCAGCCGTACCGTGAGCGGCGCACCCAGCACGTCGGTGTGTTCCCGGTCCGGCACCAGATGGAAGGACGTGCCCGCGGCGGCCGCGAGACGCTCGGCGTGCACACGCAAAACGCGCGTGTCGTGCTCCGGCTGGATGATGAGGATCGGCACGGTCACCTCGCGGATACGCCGCGCCACCGAGTGTGGTCGGAACGTACCCCCCAGCCGCCACCACCAGAACGGCCGGAGCACCTTCACCATGAGCGGTCCCGGTAGCCCCTTCTGGGTGAGGAACTCCGCCGTGATGCGGAGCACGTCGGACGGCGTGGCGATGAGTACCAAGCCCGCCACCCGCGCCCCCGCGGCCGCAGCCAACACGCTGGCCGCCCCGCCGAAGGAGTGGCCGACGAGCACCAAGCGTCGATCCGGAAACCGCTCCGCCGCGTACCTCGCGACTGCCAATACGTCATCGCGGAGATGTCGGACCGTGACGAACGGAACACCCTGGTTGCGGCCGTGACCTCGCATGTCGAACAAGAGCACGTCGTGCCCGCCGTGCACGAGCGGCTCGGCGAGTCTCAGCACGGTGCCGTAGTTCGCGCCCCACCCGTGGGCGAGCAGGACGAGTGGCTTGTCGACTGCGGAAGGCTCCGCACACAAGAGCCACCCCGCGAGGTGATGCCCGTGGGCGGGAATGACGAGGTCCTCATGCGCGAGCCCGGACTCGGGGACCGAGCGCTCGGGGAGTCGCGGGGTGGGCCGCACTACCGCATTCGCGATGCGATCTAACCAGAGTGCGCCCCCCGCCGCGGCGACCGCGAGCGCGAGGAGCGCCAGAGGACTCACGGACTCGGCTCCAACGGACGAGCGACGATGATCCCGTCCTGGCCAGCAATCGACACGATGCGCTCGGCGAGCGTGACCGTGCTGATCTCGACCGAGTCGCCCACCAGCGGCGCGTGCAGCAGACGAAGCGATCCGTCGACCCAGAGCGCGAGGCCGGTGTGCGCGATGTCCAGTCCTGCGACCGTGCTGGTAGCCGCGATCACGTCGCCGTCCCGGATCTGATCGGCGACTTCGGCGATGCGGGCCTCCGGAATGAAGGTCCTCCCGCGCGAGGTCAGCTCGGCCTCGTGGGCTCGCACCGCTGACAGGACAGCGGGGTCGGCGAGCTGCCTGTACGCATCCGGGTGGGTGCTCATGAAATCGATGGGTTCGACATCGCGGACACCTCCGAGTTGCTGGCTCATGTCGACCAGCATGCCCTTCTCGGCATTGTCCGAGATCCACTCACTGAAGTAGTGGAGTCGACTCGCGTACCCGTCGAGCACTCCGCCCCGGTAGCGCAACTCGGCGAGCAGCCGCGCGTAGGCGATCTCGGCATCCACCCGTCGGGCGAGCAGGGCTCCCCCACCCAGCTTCACGAAGCGCGCCAGAGCGATCGAGTTCTCGACGAAGGTCACGCAGTCGAGTCCCCGGAAGTTGATCACCAGGCCCTCGGGCCCATCGACCTCCAAGGTCTGCGGTAGGTACGCGGTCCCGACGAACGACCGCCCGATGGCGGCGATGGCCGAGGGGAGCGGCACGGAGTCCAGCCCCTCCCCGACGGCCCAGCGGACCTTCCCCTCGAAGACCGCCCAATCCTCGTCGGCCCACCGAGGAGCCGGCACGCCCGAGGTCTCTTCTTCGAGCGGAGGACGGTGCGGCTCCAGGGGGGACCAGAGCATCGCGGCCACGGCAATCAGGATGACCGCCACCGGGCCCAGAACCCCTCGATACGCGAGCCATTTCATGGTAAACCCAAGTCGGACTACGTTTTACATGCCAGGGCGGCGGCTTTGGGCGTTGCCAGCCCTCGCTGCGGGCCTCTGCCCCGGCCGGACGCGACCCGGAACGATACACGTCACTTCGGCCCTGAGCCACGACGTCCACCGCTCGCGACGGGTAGCGCGATGGACAGGCTGGAGACCCGTGGTGACTTTTCAGCGACGCGGCAACTGCGGAGGAACTCTATGCCCTACCCCGAGATGATGGTGGCGCCGATGCGCCAGGATCTGGTTCGCATCGGCTTTCAGGAGCTTCGGACCCCCTCCGACGTGGACGCGGTCCTTGGCGGGGAGAAGCGGACCACGCTCCTCGCCGTGAATTCCGTGTGCGGGTGCGCCGCCGGGATGATGCGCCCCGCGGTCTATCTCTCTCTCCAGGGGGAGAGCAAGCCAGAAGTCCTCACCACGGTCTTCGCCGGCCAGGACATGGCGGCAACCGACCGGGCCCGGGACTACATCTCGGGGTATCCACCCTCCTCCCCTTCGGTCGCCCTCTTCAAGGACGGGGAGTTGGTCTACTTCATGGAGCGCCACCAGATCGAGGGGCGCTACCCCGAGGAGATCGCCGCGGAGCTCAGGGCCGCTTACGAGCAGCACTGCTAGCCTGAGCCAACGAGGCGCCACGCGGCACAACCCGGGGGCCGTGTGTTAGGGTTCCGTAGACACCCTTGCGGCCCGCGGGCTCACTCCGCAAAGTCTCCCGCCGTATGAATCAGGGGTCACCGTATTCCAGCCCCTCCTGCAGGGCCAGCTCGACGACCTGCACGTTGTAGCTGCGGCGCCGGACGGATTCCTGACGGGCCAGTCTATAAGGGGTATGACGGTGAACCGAGCGCAGTACCGCCACGGGATCGAGCGTCGCCACCAGAGCCGCAGGGAGCAGGGGGGCCAGCAGGCCTCCCCACTGCTGTGGCTGCCGGAACACCAGGTGGACTCGTCTCGCGTCGCCTCGCGCCAGCGCCCGGAGCAGGTCGAGTGTCTCATCCGCCGTGTAATCCTCCAGCACTTCTTGGAGGATGATGTCATCGAACGCCCCGCGAACGGCCATCAGGTCCCGGCAGTCGGCCACCGCCAGGGTTGGTCCTCCATTTTCTCCCCGCTCCCGAGCTTCTGACACGTGACCGGCCAATACGTCGACCGCCGTAACACGGGCGCCCTGAGCAGCCAGGCGCCGAGCCAGCAGTCCCCGGCCGCAACCGGCCTCGAGGATGCGCCGGCCCGCGATGGGTTCCAACCGGCCGACCAACACCCGGTAGGTGTCCACCCGGCCGAGCACGGCGTTTTCCTCCCAGTAGGTCGCGGGGGACTCGCGCTCGATGCGCGCCCAAACCTCCTCGGTCTCGCCGGCGTAGAGCGCGCGCAGTCTGGAAGGAAGATCCTGGCTCATGCTTTCGGGATCGAGGAGCACCGCGGTGAGACTCGGCAGGAGCGGCGTCGGGCGCGGCCACGGCTCGTCGCCCTAGGCCTCGGCGCGCTGGCGCTCCTCGCGGCCGGGTGCTCGGATGAACTTCCGCCGCCGCCACCGCAACCTATCGCCTTCAACCACTCGGTGCACATCGAGAACGAGATCGCGTGCACCCGGTGCCACGAAGGGGTAGAGACGCAGGCGCAGGCAGGTCTCCCTGCCATGGCCGAGTGCGCGTCCTGCCATCGCCGGCAGGCCACGGACCACCCGGCCGTGCAAGCATTCATGGAGCAGTACGCGAACGGCAACGGTGAGCCGATGGTGTGGCGGAAGGTCAACGTCATCCCCGAATCGGCGATGGTGCACTTCAAGCACAGCCCGCACATCCGTGCGGGGGTCGACTGCGCCGCCTGTCACGGTGACGTGGCTTCGATGACGGTCGCCCAGCAGACGGTCGACGTCGCCAACATGGGTTGGTGCCTCGACTGCCACCGCGAGCAGAACGCCAGCATCGACTGCCTGACCTGTCACCACTAGACATCGTCGGCAACGCAGGACGTCCGCGGGCGCCACGGCGCACGGACCGCAGAGTCGGATGACCTGATCACCGGGCTGTACGAGCACGAACGGCCCGAATCAACGTGAAGGGGGAGGGTTGGAAAGAAAGGACTTCCTGAAGGCGACCTCGGTCGGCGCGGGCCTGACGATTCTCCAGGGGTGCGGTAGCCCCGAGGAGGAGTTCATCGTGCAGCGCGTTCGTCAGACCCCCGAGCTGCCTGGCCAAAGCGGCTGGCGTCTCGGCGTGTGCCGCCAGTGTGGCGCCGGTTGCGGCATCGTCGTGCGCGTCGTCGATGGCGACGCCAAGAAGATCGAGGGCAACCCGGCCCACCCGGTGAACCGAGGCGGCGTGTGCGCCCTCGGTCACTCGGTCCTCCAGGAGCTCTACAACCCCGACCGGCTCCTGCAAGCGCAGCGGCGCACCGGCGAACAGTTCGAGGCACTCGCTTGGGAGGACGCGATCGCGCAGGTCGTGTCCGCGATCGGCGCGGTCCCGGCCAATCGTATCGCCATCGTGGCTTCCGACCGCTCGTCGCTGACCGGTGGGCTCTGGCGTCGGCTTGCCGCCGCCATGGGTGCTCCGGCCCCCGCGTTCGTCGAGGCCCCCGAGCTCGAGGTCGAGCGTCGCGCCGCGCAGCTCGCGTTCGGCTCCACGGAGCTTCCGTTCTTCGATATCGCCCGCGCGGACTGCGTGCTCTCGATCGGCGCGCCGATCCTCGATCCGGGTCGCAGTCTGGTGCACTACACGCGTGCGTTCGCCGACATGCGCAGGGCGCGGCCGACTCGCCGCGGTCGCTTCATCCAGGCCGAAGCCCGCATGTCGCTCACGGCCGCCAGCGCCGACGTATGGCTACCGATCCGCCCGGGCACGGAAGGCGTGTTCGCGCGCGCCGTCGCGGGGCACATCCTCGCGTCCGGCGCGGTCGCTCCGGATGCCGCCCGGCGCTATCGGGTGCTCTTCCCGGGCAGCCCACCCACCACGGCCGACGCCGCGAGTCAGTGCGACGTCCCTGAGGAACGCATCGTCGCGGTGGCGAACGAACTCGCCGGGGCCGAGAACCCGGTCGTCGTCGGCGGTGGCTCGGCAGCGGCGCATACCAACGGCCTCGCTAACGTGGCCGCCGCGTTCGGTCTCAACGTGCTCCTCGGCAACCTCGGCCGCGCAGGGGGCGTGTTCGCGCCCGCTTCTGTCGGTCTCAACCGCACCGTCGAGCCGAACAACCCGTCCGACACGCCCATCGCCGAGCTGGCCGCACGCCTGCGCGGCGAGTCGGGGGAGCCGGTCGAGCTGCTCATCGTCGCGGATGCCGACCCCGTGCACGCGCTGCCCGCCGGATGGGGCATTCGCGAAGCCGTTGCGAACATCCCGACCGTGATCGTCTTCGGCAGCTTCCGCGATGACACGGCCCTCGAGGCGGACCTGATCCTGCCGCTCGCCACGGAGCTCGAGCGCTTCGAGGCGTACGAGTCGCCGACGTCGGTCGGCGTCGCCGCGTTCGGTGTGGCCGAGCCGATCGTCGAACCCGTGGGCGACGGGCGCCACCCCGCGGATATTCTGCTCGCTGTGGCGCGCGCGCTTCCGGACCCCGTAGCGTCCCGGTTCCCCTGGACCGACTACGAGGCCCTGGTGCGAGCACGTGTCGGCGAAGACCTCGCGCGGCTTCCGGGGAGCGACGGTGCCACGGCGACCGCGTACCTCTCGGCGGCGATGGACCGTGGCGGCATCTTCGGCGATGCCGCGCCTACCGCGGCGCCTTCGGGTCCGACCGGTGCCGCACCCGAACCCACAGGCGCGCTCTTCGATGGTGATGCGGGCTTCGGGTTCGCGCTCCTGCCTTTCGCTTCGGTCAAGAGCGGAGAGGGGCGCGGCGCCAACCGTCCCTGGCTGCAAGAGCACCCCGATCCACTTTCGACCGTCATGTGGGGGTCGTGGGTGGAGATTGCGCCGTCGGACGCGGCCGAGCTCGGCATCGTCGACGGCGACCGCGTCCGCCTCGAGTCGTCCGTGGGCGCGGTCGAGACCCACGCGGTCATCGATCCCGCGGTCCGGCCCGGCGTCCTGTCGATGCCCCTGGGCGGCGGATATGTCGACAACGGCCGCTATGCGGCTGGTCGCGGCGCGAACGTGATGGCACTGGTAGGCGCAACGCGGGTGGATGGCACCACCGCCTCCGCATGGGCCGCGACCCGCGTGCGCCTCACGCGCCTCGGCGAGGGCTCCATGGTCCGCTTCGGCCGCCGCTACGACGGTGGTGAGCCCGAGCTGATTCCGGTGGGCTGGGCGCCGCAAGAACCGCAGCAACTCGTGCAGATCCGGGAGGCCCGCGTATGACGCGCTGGGGCATGGCGATCGATACGGACCGCTGCACCGGGTGCGGTGCATGCGCGGTGGCGTGTCACGCCGAGAACAACATCCAGACAGTCGGTGAGGTCGAAGCCGCCAAGGGCCGCGCGATGCATTGGATGCGCGTGGAGCGGTACTACGAAGGCGTCTTCCCGGACATCAAGGTCCGCTTCCAGCCGGTGATGTGTCAGCAGTGCGGGCACGCACCCTGCGAGCCGGTTTGCCCGGTGTACGCGACGTACCGCACGCCCGAGGGGCTCAACGCGATGGTGTATGCGCGCTGCATCGGCACGCGCTACTGCGCGAACAATTGCCCCTACACGACGCGCTACTTCAACTGGTTCGCACCCGAGTTCGACGCGCCGCTCGAGCGGCAGCTCAACCCCAGCGTGAGCGTGCGACCCGCCGGCGTCATGGAGAAGTGCACGTTCTGCGTGCAACGCATCCAGGAGTCGCAGGAGCTGGCCGACCAGGAAGAGCGCACGGTGCGGGACGGCGAGATCCAGACCGCCTGCTCGCAGTCGTGCCCGGCTAAAGCGATCACCTTTGGTGACATGGACGACCCGGCAAGCACAGTCGCCTTGATCGCGCGCACCGAGCGTGCGACACATCTGCTCGAGGATCTCTCTACGGAGCCTTCGGTGATCTACCTGCGGGGAGGCCGCTGACATGTCCGGACCCGCGGCCAGCGTCCATGAAGAGGCACTGCTCAAGCCTCTCAGTTCATTCCGACCCAAGCTCTTCGTCGGCAGCCTGCTGACCGGGCTCTTGGTCGTATTGCTCTTCTATGCCTGGGGCTACCAGATCGCCAACGACATCGGCGTGGCAGGCATCACGCGCCCGGTGTTCTGGGGCTTCTACATCGTCAACTTCGTCTTCTGGATCGGCATCAGCCACGCAGGCACGCTGATCTCCGCCATCTTGCGTGTGACGCAGGCAGAGTGGCGACGCCCCGTGACGCGCTGCGCGGAAGCGATCACCACCTTCGCGCTGATGATCGGCGGGCTCTTCCCGCTGATCCATCTGGGCCGGCCGTGGATCTTCTGGTACATGGTCCCGATCCCCACGGAACGCGGCATCTGGCCGAACTTCCGGTCGCCGCTCATGTGGGACGTGCTGGCGATCACGACGTATCTGATCGGCAGCGTCATGTACCTGTTGCTCCCCATGATCCCCGACTTCGCGATCATCCGGGACCGCATGATGCGTGAGAACCCGAAGAGCCTGAAGTCGCTCTTCTTCCGCGTCGCGGCGCTCGGCTGGCGCGGGACGCCGCAGCAGTGGTTCTCGCTCGAGGCCGGCATCAAGACGATGGCCGTGGTCATCATCCCGGTCGCCGTGTCCGTGCACACGATCGTGTCGTGGGACTTCGCCATGGCCATCCAGCCCATGTGGCACAGCACGATCTTCGGACCCTACTTCGTGGTCGGCGCCATCTACTCTGGCGTCGCGGTGCTCATGCTCGCGATGTACCTGCTCCGGAAGGGACTCGGCATCCAGGAGTATCTCAGCGACAAGGTGTTCAACAACCTGGGCCTGATGTTCCTCGCCTTCGCGATGCTGTGGAGCTACTTCACCTTCGCCGAGCATCTGACGGTGTGGTACGGCAACGAGCACGCCGAGCGGATGGTCTTCGACGAACGCATCTCGGGCCGGTTCTCCGGATTCTTCTGGACCATGATCGTGGTCAACACGATCATCCCGTTCCTCATCCTGCCGTTCAAATGGGGACGCAAGCCACTTGGTACCGCGATCGTCGGCTTCGGCGTGCTGATCGGCATGTGGATCGAGCGATACCTCATCGTGGTCGGTACGCTCTCCTTCCCCCGCCTCACCTACACGGAAGGGTTCTACTCGCCGACCTGGGTCGAAGTGGGCATCCTCGTCGGATCGGTCGGGCTCTTCGGCTTCCTGTACTTCACGTTCATCCAGCTCGCGCCGATCGTGTCGTTGTGGGAGGTGCGTGAGGGCGAGCACATCAAGAACCGGAAGGAGCCCGCACACCAAGCGGCCCTCCACCCCGCCAGCGAGGAGGCCTGACCATGGCGGACGGACTCCTGCACGCAGCCTTCCGTACCTCGGCCGAAGCGCGCGTGGCGCTGAACCGGCTAGGACAGGACGGCGTCGCGCCCAATGACGTCGAGGTACGCAGCTCGGTGCCCCTCGAGCACGATGTGATTCCCGTCGGTTCCAAGCTCCGCTCGAAGATTCCGTGGACCTCGCTCGCGGGCGCAACCCTCGGCGGCACGGCGTTCTTCATGATGGTGAAGCTCACGTCGGAGGCGTATCCGCTTCCAACCGGAGGGCAGCCCATCGTGGGACTGCCTCCCACAGGTGTGATCACGTTCGAGGGCGTGGCGATCGGCGCCGTGCTGACGACGGTGGCGACCGTGCTGCTGGAGTGCGGCCTACCGGGGCTCAAGAAGGCAGGCCCGCTCGACCACCACATCGCGCTCGACCATGTGCTCGTGTCGGTGAAGTGCGACGAGGGCGCGTCGACTGCGTGGGCGGCTCAGGCGGTCGAGACGGCGAGAAGCTGACCTACCGCCGTTCGCGTCGCATGCCGATTCGTGCGAACCCAGTCACGAGGTTGTGACCCGGGCGTCGCCGACTCGATGCGCGACACCGACAGACTCCGGCACCGCTCACTCCTGCCGGAGCCGAATCGTGAGAAGAACCCTCGCCGGCGCACTCATCGCGCTGGGTCTGTCCAGCTGCACCGAAGCCGACCCGCTCGCCCCTGACCCCTCCGAGCTCGTCGTTGCTCCGAGCCTCTCGTTCCACTCGGTCGACGTCCTCGTAACGAACGAGCGCGATGACGGGCCTGGATCGTTCCGGGCAGCCATCGCCGCAGCCAATGCCGACCCGTCGATCGGGTCGATCGCGCTGCACCCTCGGGTACGGACGATCCGCCTTCAGAGCGGAGTGCTCTTCACAGGCCCTCAAGACCTGACGATCGACGGTAATCGCGCCACGGTCGACGGATCACGTGCCTCCGCAGCCGCATTCACGGTCACCGGCGGTGGCGACCTCGCTCTCGCGCACCTGACCTTCCGCGGCGCCCCCGGTGAGGGCGTACTCGTCGAGGTCCCGAGCACGGCGACCGGCGTGGTGAATGTGAGCCTCACGGACATCACGGTGATCGGCAACGGCGGCCACGGCGTGCTCGTGAACGACCAGGTGGACCCGAGCACCCAAGACGACGTCCAGCCGAACGGAGCCGGATCGGACGCCTCGGTCCACGTCGAAGTGATCGACACGCGCTTCGTGCGCAACGGCTATACGGTTTCGGACCGCGATGGTCTGCGCGTGAATGAGGGCGGCCTCGGTGACCTGCGACTGACTCTGCGACGCACGGTGGCCGACGACAACGCGGCCGATGGCATCGAGATCGACGAGCGCGGTGCGGGTGACGTGTTCATCGATGTTTCGGGCACGCAGTTCACACGCAACGGCAAGTTCGACCCCGCCGACCTGGACGACGGCTTCGACATCGACGAGTACGACGCGGGCGGCATCTTCGGTCGCGTCTTCCTGACCACCGCCGCCGATAACTACGAAGAGGGGTTCGACTTCAACGAGAACAACGCCGGGGACCTGAAGGTCGACATGACGCTCGTCGCCGCGCTGAGGAACGGCGAGGAGGGGATCGATCTCGAGGAGGACGACGACTTCGGCGGCGGCGGTGACCTGGTGACCGTGCTGCGCGGGATCACGACGATCGGCAACGGAGACGGCGCCGACGGTGCTCTGAAGATCCGCGAGAAGGAGGACGGCAACCTCGACGTGACGCTCGTCAGCATCTACTCGGCCCGAAACACCGGGTCGGGGATCTTCGTGCGCGAGAGCTCGACGGGAAGTTCCGTCGTCCGCATCGACAAGGCCGTCTCGACCCACAACACGGCTGGGGTGCTCGACCCCTTCAGCAAGGGACACGGCATCGAGGTGCTGGAGAGTGGCGCCGGTGACCTCACGGGCACCATCTCCTCTTCGGCGGTCCTCTCGAACGCGGGGAACGGGATCTTCGGTGACGAGACCGGCGCGGGCGCGGGAACGGTCACACTCACGAGTGTGACAAACTCGGACAACGCGCTCGGCACCACCGGCGGGACGGCAACCTTCCTGCCCTGAGACGGAACCCGGGCGCCCAGGACGCAAAGCGCCCCGGCCTGTTGGCCGGGGCGCTCTCTTCCGCGGGTTCCCCCGCGAGGCGCCCACCCGGGAGAGAGCGGGCCGGGCGCCCCTGCTGAGAGGATCGCGGGCTAGTTGTCGCTCACGCTCCGGCGAGCTCGACGCTCGGCCGCGAGCCGGTCGTAGTCCTCCTGTGTAAGGGTGGTCACGCCAATCCAAGCATGCGCCATCTCGTCGGCGGCTCGGTCGCCCCAGGTGACGAAGTTGCCGGGGTGCGGATTCGCGGGATTGTTCTCGGTGTTGTCGAACCACGCGTTGAACTTGAGCACAGTACCCGCCGGCAGCAGCGGCGCGGCATCGTCGGCGTAGATGTAGTTGTTGTGCCAGGCGAACTGCCAGTTGTCGATGATCGACAGCATCTCCTTCCGTCCATCGGGATAGATCGCCTCCATCGACATGCCCTTCCCGCGCAGGTGCATGTGCGCCTGGAAGCTCTGGATGCGCACCGGCTCGCGCATCACGTACTCGTTGCTGAACATCGGCGTCGAGTAAGGCGGGATTTCGAGCGTGTTCTGCGGAGCCACGTTGAAGATGCGGAGTACGGTCTCGTGCTCGGGCACGTACCCCTCGGGATAGAGCCAGATGCCTAGCGAGACCTGGTCATCCACGACTTCTTCGCCCGCAGGGAAGTAGTGGATCTCGAATTCGACCTCGCTCCCGGCTTGGAGCAGCTTACCCGTACCTTCCTGATACTGTTCGCCGACCTTCCCAATTGCCCACTCGGTGAGCAGACCGCCGAGGTTGTGGTCCTGCACGGCGGTCGCGAGCACGTGGTGCGTGACCTTGCGACCCGCGGGGTACGCCGGCAACACCTCCACCGCGCGCACCCACCGATCCGTCGTCAGGCCGGTCGGGACCTTGGGCCGCCACCACTGATCGTTGCCGTGTGCCGGTACGGTGAACGGCGTGGTTTGCACGACGAGATCAGGCGGCCCCAGCTCCTCCGCGGTCAGATAGCTGTCGCCGGCCGGGAAGCTCACCGGCGAAGGTAGATCCGACGGATCTCCCTCCGGCGCTCCCGCGTCGACCCACGCCGTGATGGTGGCGATCTGGGCCTCGGAGAGCGCCCGGCTGTTCTTGAAGTCCTGGATGCCCAGGTATGGATTCACGTGCCAGGGAGGCATGATCCGGTCAGCGACCCGCTGGCGGATCCGCGTGGCCCAGCGCCTAGCGTCCTGGTACGTCACCAGCGACATCGGTGCGATCGAGCCCGGCTGGTGGCACTCTTGGCAACTCTGTTGGAAGATCGGCGCGATGTCGCGAGAGAACGTGACGTCGCCCTCGCCTTCCGTCACCTGCGCCAGCAACCCGCTCTGTGGCGCGAGTAACGCCGCCGCCGCAAGGGCACCCGCCGCAAGGAGTCGTCCGCTTGCATGGCGAGGCCGTGGTTGCATTCCGTTCATGATGATCTCTCTCCTCATGCGGTTGTGGGAGCGTCAACGTGCAACCGCGACGCTCAGATACGCGTTCGTCCAGCAGCATTGCTCGAGTCCGGAGGCAGCCACGTTTGCGTCGCTGTGGTTGGCGCGGACGTACAGGACGTAGTCGCCGGGAGCGCTGAACATGGCAGTCGTACGTGCCTCGGTCGCGCCCTCCCCGATCGGGATCTCCTGCTTCTCGAAGGTGACGTCGCCTGCCCCGCGGTACTTGAACCAGCGCAGGGTGACGGGCCGGTTCTGTTGATCCCAGGCGGTTGCCTCCAGCGCGAGAGGTTCGCCCACTCGCGCCGACACAGGGCCCACGCGAGCGCCATTCGGCCCGCGAGACTCCGGTCCGCCCGCGAGCACTAGCGCCGGTGGATACCGATCGGTTCCGCGCGCGTGCAGGTTGTCCGTCTCGTACGCAGCGAGCAGACCACCCGGAATGGCATACCGCTCGCCATTGGCCTCGAGCGTCCAAGTAACCCGGGCCTCGCGGCCGAAGTCAGCGGGCACCGTGACGGCGAAGACGCCGTAGCTCCGACGCGGATCGAAGTGCGTGGGCTGCCCCTGGTCGAGGGAGCCGGGCTCGAGCTTGTTGTTCGGACCTACCGGAATCGACAGCACCTGCTCTGTGTTCCGGTTCTGGAACCCGAAGGACAGCGTGTACGTGCCGTCCGGGTTCTGGTACCAGCCCTCGAACACGGGACTCACGCCGAGCCCGCGCGGCTGCTGGCGAGCTACCGGGTTCTGCTGCGCCGCGATCGGCGCGGCCCCCGAGGCGACCACGAGCGCGAACGCCCAGAGCATCGTGGACTTCTTCATTCCGCTGCCCTCCTTCGACGAATCGGCCTATGGGCACCAAAGTGCCCGTCACCCTGGCCAACGAGCAGTCGGGAGGTTGGTGGGGCGGCCTGTCGGGAGAAGCCCTACGCCGCTGGGTCCCTCAGCGCTGCGGGGCTTCGCTGCCGCTGTACGCGCCCACGAACCAAGTGCGGAACTCGTCCATGCGATGCACCGCCTGTGACGCGTCCGGGAAGGCTCCTCGCACGAAGCCCAGCTCCTCGAACGGTTCCAGCAGCGCAGCGTCCCGGGCCATCACGTGCACGGGCACGTTGGGCGACGACGAGCCAGTCACCCACGGTGCGGCCTGGTGGTCTCCGGCAACGATGAGGAGCGTCCGCTCGTCCAGGTACCGCTCCGTGAACTGCAGCATCGACTCCAGTGAGTACGCGAGCGAGTGCGCATATCCTGAGCGGAGGATGTCCACATCCCACCACGCCTCCTCAGGCGGGTCGCCCTCCATGCGCTGGGCCTCGAAGACCGATCCGTCGCCCACATCATCCCACTCCACGAGTGGGACGATGGGCGTCCAGGGCGCGTGACTGCTCACCATACCGGCCTCGATGAACACGGGGCCGGTCGCGTCGCGGAGTAGGGCGCCCATGAACGACCACGTGAACTGATCGGGCATCGTGACCCAGTATAGAGGCGGGCCCGCGTAGGGCATGCTCTGGGCGGTGTGTACCTCGTCGTACCCTATGCGCACGGCCTCTGGCCAGGGCGTCGTGATGGCGGGCATCACGGTGGCGGTTCGATAACCCGCTCGGCGGAAGTCGTCCACGAGGGTTTCACGTTCGCTCGTGAGCAAGAGCTCGTAGCGAAGCTGGTTCTCCAGCCACAGCCCACTGAGCATGGTGCCGTGCGCATACCACGACTGGCCGCCGAGCGTCGGCGAAACGAAGCTGCCCGTGACTTGATGAATACCAGCCGCGTCCAAGCGCCCCTGGGCCGAATCGAGGAGCGGACGGACCACGGAGGCGAACTGGGGGTCGTCCAGAGCCGCCATCCCATACGACTCGACGTACGCAAGCACCACCGCTCGACCCTCCAGTCGTCCCAACAACGCCGGAGGAGCGGGCAGCGCCGGCTCGTTCTGAAGGTCCGCGAAGAATGTGGCGCGCTCCTCGCGCCGGGCACCGAACTCGAGGGACTGACGGTAGACGAACGCCAAGGCGGGTGCCGGAGCGCGTGCTACGACCGATGGCAGCCCGAAACCGGCGACTCCTAGAACGATCCCGACCACCACGAACCCCGAGCCGACCCGAGCGGGGGTGAACCACCCCTCCTCGACCGAGTCGCCCCGCAGGGGGGAGAGCAGCCAACCCAGCCCCGCCACGCAGGCGGTGCCGACGCCTACAGCTCCGACTATAGCGAGCCAAGTGATTGTCCGACCTAGATTTCCGACGGCGAGCCGATAGACCGCGTCCAACAGATAGAGGTCGAGGGACAGGTCGAGAGCCCGGCCCAGACTTTGCTCGAATACCAGGTTGGCGACGAGTGCCATCGCCAGCAGCACGACAGCACCCCCGACCACCCAGGCCAGGACGCGGGCCCACGGGCGGGCGGGGAGGAGCGCCATCGCCCCCACCAGGACGGTGGCCTCGACCGAGAGCCAAGCGAAGGGGGTATCGAACACCCCCGCGACAATCCACGACGGCGCCAGGAGCAGGCCATTGACAAGCACCCACGCGCCCACGAGCCTGACCATCGCGTGAGTACCTCACCGGCCGGAGTCGCGCGGACGCACGGAGCGCCCGCCATTGCAGGAACCGGTCGGGGACGACCCGCCTCTATGCTCATCGCTTTAGGCTTGCCGCCCCACGACGCCCGGTTCCGGGCTACACTCGGCCAACGATAACTGCCCGGGCGAATGGCGCACAAAGCTGAGCGTGGAGTCTTCGAGTTGAGACAGGGTAGGGTCCTATGCATCACGGACTCTCCAGGTCGGCCGTGGGCCCTGGTGGCCGCGGTCGAGGGTCTAGGAGTGGGGAGCTTCGACCGGCTCCAGGCCCTCGGTGAGCCTTTGCGGTTGGTGGTCACGACGCATCGAGGTCGAGCGATGGGCATCGGCGCCCACGAGAGCGGCTCCGACCTCAGCCTGACCCTCGCGGCCGACGAGCGGCCCGAGTCGATCTTGGGGCTCGCCGCAGACCGCCGGATCGCCCGTTTGAGTTCACGTGGGCTGGGCGCTGCCCCCGCCTCGCGGGCGCAGTCGTCCGGTCTCTCGCTCGTCCGTTTGGGGGGATTGCTTCCCGCTATCGTCGCGGTCGAGGTACAGCCCGGCACCCCCACCCTCGCAGCTTGGCTGCGTGACGCGGTCGTCCTCGACGTCTCGGCGGAGGAGGTCGAACTCGCTGCGGCAAGCACCGAGGTCGAGATCCTCCCAGTGGCGGAGGCGGCCGTGCCGCTCGCCGTCGCAGAGAGCTCACGCGTCGTCTTCTTTCGCGAGGGGGGCGGCCTCCTGGAACACGTCGCGGTCCTCATCGGCCCCCGCGAGGAGTGGCCTGACCCGGTGCCTGTGCGCATGCACTCGGCTTGCCTCACGGGCGACCTCTTCGGAAGCATGCGTTGCGACTGCGGCGAGCAGCTACGGGGAAGCCTCGAGCACATCAAGAATCGCGGAGGCGGGGTACTCGTCTATCTCGCCCAAGAGGGCCGCGGCATCGGTCTCGGAAACAAGATCCGCGCCTATACTCTCCAGGAAGCGGGCCTCGACACGATCGACGCGGATGGAGTGCTCGGATTCGGTGCCGACGAGCGGCGCTACGAGGCCGCGGTCGGCATCCTCCGACACCTCGGCATTTCGCGAGTCGAGTTGCTGACCAACAATCCGCAGAAGGTTCGGGCGGTCGAGGAGTGCGGGATCGAAGTGATCTCGCGCACGCCCATCTTCGGCGGCATCAACCGTCACAACATCCGGTACGTGCAGTCCAAGGTGGACCGCTCTGGCCACTGGCTCAAGGACATGATCTCTCAGCGCGCCTCGGGGATCGAGCAGTAGAGGACCCCCGTGGCGGAGCGCGGTGACATGAGCAGCGGAGCCGCGGGCCGACCCGGAGTCGACGGCAAGTTTCTCGAGGTCGACGGACGCCGCTTCCTGATCAAGGGCGTCGCGTACGGAACGTTCGCCCCCGGCGAAGATGGCGCGCAGTTCCCACGGACCGATCGGATCAGCCAGGACTTCGCATCCATGGCTGCGGCGGGCATCAATACCGTCCGCACGTACACCGCCCCGACGCAGGTTCTGCTGGACGCCGCGTTCCAGCACGATCTGCGCGTGATGGCGGGCTTGGCTTGGCCCCAGCACATCGCCTTCCTCGATGATCGGAAGCTGGTCCAACGCGTTCGTCGGGACGCGGTCGCGGCGGTGAAACGCATCGGATCTCACCCCTCCGCACTCCTCTTCGCGTTGGGAAACGAGATCCCACCGGGGGTCGTGCGTTGGTACGGGGCGCGCCGGGTCGAGCGGTTCCTCCGGGAGCTGTACGACGACGTGAAGAGCGCCTCACCGGAGAGCTTGCTCACGTATGTGAACTTCCCGCCGACCGAGTACCTCGACCTCGGGTCCTTCGACGTGTGTGCGTTCAACGTCTACCTCCATCGCGAACGAGATCTGCGCGGATATCTCGCGCGCCTCCAACACTTGGCGGAAGCGCGTCCTCTCCTGTTGGCCGAGGCAGGGGGGGACAGCATCCGCGAGGGACTCGACGGCCAGGCGGCGATCACTGCCTCGCACATCCGGGTCGCCTTCGAGGAGGGCGCGTGCGGCGCGGTGGCCTACTCCTGGACTGACGAGTGGTGGCGGGGGGGAACGCCAGTGGAGGATTGGGCGTTCGGGCTCGTCGACGAGGAGCGGCAGCCCAAGCCGGCACTCGCTGCCGTCAGCCGAGCCATGGCCGACGTGCCCTTCGCCGAGTCCGCTCGCTCACGCTGGCCCAAAGTATCGGTCGTCGTGTGCGCCTACGATGCCGCCAGTACGATCGACGAGTGCCTCACATCGCTCGATCGCCTGACTTATCCCGACGTCGAGATCATCGTCGTCAACGATGGGTCGCGCGACGACACCGGCCCCATCGCTAGGGGGCACGCAGGCGCGCGGGTGATCGATATCCCGAACGGCGGGTTGAGCGCCGCACGCAACGTGGGCCTGGCCGCCGCCACAGGGGAGATCGTGGCCTACACGGACGCGGACGTGCGCGTGGACCCCGACTGGCTCACCTACCTGGTGCAGCCCTTCCTTACCTCCGATGTGGTGGGGGTGGGTGGACCCAACGTGGTGCCCGACGACGATCCATGGGTGGCGCAGTGTGTGGCGCGCTCACCCGGCGGACCGGTGCACGTCATGCTCGACGATCGCGTCGCCGAGCACGTGCCGGGATGCAACATGGCCTTTCGGCGTGCTGCGCTCCTCGCGGTCGACGGCTTCAACCCGGTCTACGTCCGCGCGGGGGACGACGTGGACATCTGCTGGCGCCTCCAGGCGCGCAAGCTACGAATCGGCTTCGCGGCCGGGGCACTCGTCTGGCACCGCCATCGCTCGAGCATCCGTTCGTACTGGCGTCAGCAAGTGGGATACGGAGAGGCGGAAGCGTGGCTCGATGCTCACCACCCGGAGAAGTTCCTAGGCGGACACCTGGTGTGGCGCGGACGCATCTATAGCCCCCTGCCCTTCATGCGTGGCGGCTCCGACCAGCGCGTGAACACGGGTGTGTGGGGCACGGCCGCGTTCCCGTCGGTCTACAGCGCGCAGGGGAGCGGGTGGCGGTGGCTGCCGCACTCGCCCGCGTGGATGGCCATCTCCTTGGTTCTCTTCCTCATTGGGATCTTCGGCCCGCTGGCGGGCATGGACGCCGCCTGGCTGCCACTGATCGCGGGGACGTTGGGCGGCGCGATCACACTCGGCCGCTGCTTCCAGTGTGCATGGCGCTCGAACCTCGACGCACTTCCCGCGCCACGCGGACGCTCGGGTCACGGCGGTCGCTGGCGATTCCGGCTGCTCATTACCTGGCTGCACGTGATCCAACCCCTCGCGCGGTTGGCGGGCAGGTTGCGCGGTCTTTCCGTGCCGCAGGCGGGCGCGGCCAAGCATCGCACCAGTCATCCTTGGAAGGCGCCGCGCCCGACCCTGCGTGACTTGGTCGCGGCAGTCTCCTTGGTTACGCGTGCCGGCTCCGAGCGGTCCTTCTGGAGCGAGGCATGGGTTTCGCCAGCGAAGCTGCTCACCGAACTGGTGGGCGTCCTGCGCGCGGCCCGACCTTCGCAGACCGTCGAAGTAGACGAGGGCTGGCGTGCCGATCGAGACCTCAGCCTCGCGATCGGGCGCTGGGGATGGCTGCATGTGCAGACGCTGGTGGAAGAGCACGAGCATGGTGCTTGCCTGCTCCGGGTGCGCAGCCGACTCCGTCCGAGCTTCGTCGGCACGCTGCGCGGGACCACCCTGGCCATTCTGGTCGCCGGGGGCACGAGCGCGTCGATCTTCATCTACGATCCCCTGGAGACGCTTCTCGTCGCGGCGGTAGGTATCGTCGCCATCGGCGCCCGGGCCGCCTGGCAGGCAGTGCGTGGTGCCTCTGTTCTGGAACGGGCGATCGAGCGGGTCGTCGGTGCCGCGGGCTTGGTGCGACTCTCCCACGCGCGCACGGCGCCTGAGCAGCTGGCCGCTCAACAAGCCGAACCGGAGATCGGCACGCGACCCATACGGCCCGCCGAATCGGCGTTCGAGCCGCGCCGGCGGCGCGCCGCCGACGGCGCGGTGGCCAATGCCCGCGACCTGAGGGCCCCCGAGTGAGCGTCGCGCGCTGGACGCTGGCGTTCCTGCGGCCGCATCGGAAGCAGGCCATGGCGATCGTCGCGCTGTCGGTCCTCGAGATCGGGCTGGTCGCTCTGGCCCCGTGGCCGCTGAAGGTGATCGTGGATCACGTGCTCAGCGGGCTTCCCCTGCCCGACGTGCTCGCCACCCTCACCCCCGCCGCCATCGCCGGCAGCGCAGTCAGTCTCTTGATCGCGGTCGTGCTGGTGGGGCTGCTCATCCAGCTCGCGGGTGAGGTCGTCCGCATGGTGCATACCCAAATGCAGACGCGGGTCGCCCAGGGCGTGGTGCACACCCTGCGGCGCGAGCTGCTCTCGCACCTCCAGGCGTTGCCGCTCCGCCACCATGTCGTGACGCCGACCGCGGACTCGGTGTACCGGCTCGATGCTGACGCGTACTGTGTGAGCGATCTCATTCTCGGCGGCTTCTTTCCGCTGCTGGTCGCGGCGATGAAGCTGGGCGTGATGTTCGCGGTCCTTCTCTACCTAGACTGGAGCCTCGCGCTACTCTCGCTCGCGGTCGCGCCGTTGCTCTTCCTTTGCCTGCGCTTCTACTCGCGAACCATGCTCGATCGCGCCGAGCGCGTGAAGGCTCTCGAGTCGACGCTGATCGAGCGCGCGTTCGAGATCCTGTCCTCGATCGCGGCGGTGAAGAGCTTCACGCGTGAGCGCCACGAGCTGGCGCGCTTCACTGCATCGGGCGACGAGACCATGCGGGCTCGCTTGAGCCTCACCTGGCAGGAGTCGACGTTCTCCGTGGCGGTGACGGCGATCACCCTGGCCGGCACGGCGCTGGTGCTCATCGTCGGGGGTAGGCACGTGCTCGAGGGCTCGCTCACACTGGGCGAGCTCCTGGTCGTGGTGGCGTACCTCGCAGCCGTGTACGACCCGCTCTCCGCGATCGCCCATGCATCGGGATCTCTCCAACAGGCGGTTGCGAGCGCGCACCGCGTGCAGGAGATCTTCGCTCTCACCCCCGAGACGATTCACGACCCTGCCGGACTCGACGCGGAAAGAACAAGTGGCCGGGTCCGCTTCGAGGACGTGAGCTTCGAGTACGACGAAGACCGAGGTGTGCTGGCCGGCGTGAGCTTCGAGGCTCGGCGAGGCGAGCTCGTCGCCCTGGTCGGGCTCACGGGTGCCGGTAAGACGACGGTCGCGAGTCTCATTCCGCGCTTCTTCGAGCCCACCTCCGGACGCGTGCTCCTCGACGAGGTCGACGTCAGTCGGTACTCGTTGGCGTCCCTGCGTGCACAGATCGCGCTGGTGCCCCAGCAACCGGTGCTGTTCGCGGGCACGATCGCTGACAACATTCGCTACGGCCGCCTCGACGCGTCGGACTCTGAGGTGGAGGCTGCGGCGCGGGCCGCGCGCATCCACGACTTCGTGTCGAGTCTCCCCGATGGGTATGCGACCCAGGTCCGCGAGGGGGGCGCCACCTTGTCGGGTGGCGAGCGTCAGCGCATCGGGATCGCGCGGGCGCTCCTCAAGGCCGCCCCGATCCTGATCCTCGATGAGCCCACGTCCGCGGTCGACGCCATCTCGGAGGGCGCGATCTTCGATACCCTGCGCGGCTTTCGCTCGACGCATACTACCATCGTGATCGCACACCGGTTGTCGACCATCCGCGATGCGTCGCGCATCCTGGTTCTCGACAGTGGTCGCTTGATCGCCCAAGGCTCGCACGACGAGCTGACGCGGACGTCGGCACTCTACCGGCGCATGTGTGCCCGGCTCGCCGTGGGTGGTTCGCTCGATGACATCACGGAGGAGCAACTCTTGCGGGTGGGGGCGTGAAGATCGTCCTCGCGGGGATCGTGGCGCGCTATCCGTTCGGTGGCGTCACATGGTGCTCCCTGATGTACCTCCTCGGTCTGCGCGCCCTCGGCCACGAAGTCCTCTACGTCGAGGACACGGGCGAGTGCGTCTACGATCCGGAACAGGACGCCATCTCGACCGACCCATCGTACGGAACCCGGTACATCCACTCTGCGCTTTCGCCGTTCGGCCTGGGCGACAGCTGGAGTTTCGTGAACTACGACGGCGTGCACCACGGCTTGTCGGGAGAGGCCGTGCGCAGGTTCTGCGCCGACGCCGAGCTGTTCGTGAACCTATCCGGAGGTAGTTGGTTCTGGCGGGACGAGTACGCCGCCATACCGCGGCGGATCTTCATCGACTCCGATCCTGTGTTCACGCAACTCGCGATCGCGAAGGGCGAGCCGTGGTACGTCGCATTTTTCGAGGGCTTCGACCGACTGTTCACGTTTGGAGCCAACATCGGGACCCCGGCATGCGAGGTGCCGACCGGCGGGTTCACCTGGTTTCCCACGCGACAGCCTGTGGTTACCGACCTGTGGCGTACGGCAGCTCCGCCCGCGCGCGATCGCTTCACGACCGTCATGACTTGGAAGAACCAGAGCTTCCCCGACGTGGACGGTGGCAAGGATCGGGAGTTCATGGCTTTCCTCGACATCCCGGCCCACACGCGCGCGCGATTCGAGATCGCAGTGAACGGGCCTTTGGACCTGCTCGCCGATCACGGCTGGTCCCCGGTGGAAGCGATGGGTGTGTCCAGGTCTCCGCAGGACTACCGGCGCTTCATCCAGGACTCCAAGGCGGAGTTCGGCATTGCCAAGCATGCCTATGTGTCGTGGCGCTCCGGCTGGTTCAGCGACCGCACCGCGTGCTATCTCGCGGCGGGGAGACCTGCTCTGGTGCAGGATACCGGCTGGAGCGCGCACCTGCCGTCGGACGCCGGCCTACTCGGGTTCTCGACCGTGGAGGAGGCGCTCGCCGGACTCGAGCGCCTGGAGAGCGACTACGCCACGCACGCGACGCGCGCATCGGAGATCGCTCGGGATCATTTCGAGGCCTCGCGCGTTCTCGACGACCTAGTCAGGGTCGCTTGCGGATGACTGGCATGGGAACCGGCTCCGGTGAAGGCAGCGCACACGCGGATGGCGCGCGCCTGCGCGTGGCGATCGTGGGACCGGTGGCTCAGTCGATTCCACCGGTGCGGTCGGGATCGGTCGAGAGCGTGACAGCACTTCTCGTCGATGGGCTGGTGTCTCGGGGTCACGACGTCACGCTGTTCGCGTCGGGCTCCTCGGCCACGACCGCGACGCTCCACGCAACCTTCCCCCTCGGGTATCGCGAGGACCCGGACCTCTGGCCGTGGGAGCTCTGCGAACTGCTCAACCTGTCGGCTGCCGTCGAGCGGGCGAGCGAGTTCGACGTGATCCACTACCAGGCCGGGTACGCGCCGATCTCCCTCGCGTTTGCCGGGCTCACGGCCGCGCCCCTGGTCACGACGGTGCATCATGCACCGGGATCCTCCGAAACGGCGCTCTGGTCGCGAGCCCCGAGCCGGCGCGCGGCGCCCTTCATCGCGGTGTCGGAGGCGCAGCGGAGGCTCCTCGAGGGAATGGACGTGGTGGCCACGATCCACCACGCCGTCGACTTCGGGGCGTTCGTCCCGCACGGGGAGCCGGACGATCAGCTGCTCTTCCTGGGTCGCTTCACGGAAGGCAAGGGTGTGCTGGAGGCGATCGACGTAGCCCGCCGCGCAAGCATGCGGCTCGTGCTGGCCGCGGCGCCCAACGAGTACTTCACGCAGGTCGTGGCCCCGTTCGTCGACGGCGATCGGGTGGTCTACGTCGGCGAGTTGGGCCTGACCGAGAAGGCTGAGCTACTGGCCCGTTCACGGGCGCTCCTGTATCCGGTGCAGTCGCATGAGTCGTTTGGTCTGGTCATGCCGGAGGCGATGGCGTGTGGGACGCCGGTGGCGGCCCTCCGAGGGGGCCCGGTCGACGAGATCGTCGACCACGGCGTCACGGGCGGCGTGTTCGGCACGCTGGACGAGCTGGTCGCGGGTCTGCCGAATGTGCTCGCGCTGAATCGTCAGCGCGTGCGCGTGCGCGCGGCAGAGCTCTTCGGACAGGCACGCATGGTGGACGCGCACGTGGAGGCCTACTCCGCCCTGGTGGCGCGGGCGGCCGCGGGAGTCCTGTGACGACCGCTCCGTCTCTTCTGGCCGTGTTCGCCCACCCCGACGATGAGTCCCTGGCGTGCGGGGGTCTGCTGGCGTGGTGCGCCCAGCGGGGCGTCCGGGTCTCGCTCCTGTGCCTCACCCGGGGGGAACACGGACCGGGGGGTCCCCCCGACCAGTTGGGTGAGATGCGGGCTCGAGAGTTGAGAGATGCGGTCCGTGTGATCGGTATCCACGACGCCACGCTCCTCTCTCACCAGGACGGGATGCTCCCGTGGATCGCCGCGTCGCTGATCGAAGCCGACATCCGCGAGACCATCGTACGCGTCGCCCCCAATGTGGTGGTCACCTTCGATGAGGACGGGCTCTACGGGCACCCCGACCACGTGGCCGTACACGAGCGGACCACCGCCGCGGTGGACGGGCTCGGCAAAGGGGGCCCTGCTCTCTTCTACGCGAGCATGCCGCGCGGGGCGATGCGCGCGCTGGTCGACGCGGCCCCGAGGGGCCATGCGGATCCGCTCGGCATGGTCTTCGGGATCGATTCCGACGCGTTCGGTGCGATGGCGCCTCCTCCGACAGTCGTACTGGATGTGCGACACGTCGCGAGCACCAAGCTCCGCGCGCTCCGTTGCCATCGTACGCAGGTGGCCGGCACGGTGGTGGATAGCCTGCGCGCGGATGACGCCGCGCGGGTTCTCGGGCGCGAGCACTATCGCCGGGCCGCGGTTGGCGCTGCGGGCCTCACGTTCGTCGACGCTCTGGCCGGCGACGCACCTGCGACCGAGCCGCGCTGACACGTCATGCACCAGAGCCTGCTCGAACTCCTCAGATGTCCCTACTGCGGGACTGCCCTCGAGCTCGTCGAGAATGCCGCCCTGGTGCTCGATGGAGGCGACGTCCGTGAAGGTGTGTTGGGCTGCGAGTGTTGCGCATATCCCGTGGTCGCTGGCATCCCCGTCCTGATCGCAGACGACGCGACGCGTCGCGCTCTGCACGTCCTCGAAGAGGGTCGCCGGGACGAGGCGCTGGTGCAGCTCATGGGCATCACAGATCCGGCGCGCCAGCGACGATTCCTGTCACTCGTGCAGGGGCCGAACCCCACGTTCCGGGAGGCGTTGGCACTGCTTTGCGACGACGCCGAGGGCACGTGGTGCCTCCACCGGTTCACGGACCCGGTCTTCCTGACCATGGAAACCCTCATCGGTGCGCTGGGTCAGGAAGTCTGGCCATTCCAGGGGCGGGTTCTGGACCTCTGTGGTGGGTTTGGCCACCTCACTCGGGTACTCCAGGCACAGCGGTCCGGAGACCCACTTCCGGACAGCACCATTCTGGCCGACATCGGCTTCTGGAAGCTCTGGCTCGCGACCCGATTCACGGCACCGGGCGCCACCGCGATCTGCTGCGACGGCAACAGTCCGCTCCCCTTCGAGCGAGACGCGTTCTCGCTGGTGCTGCTCGCGGATGCGTTCCCGTACATCTGGCACAAACGCATGCTAGCCGACGAGATCATGCGGCTGGTGGGGAAGTCCGGCCTGGTCGTCATGCCCCATCTCCACAGCGCCTTGGGGGAGAATTTCTCGGCGGGTGATACACTGACGCCCGCAGCATATCATGCGCTCTTCGCACCTGTTCAACCCCGCCTGTTCAGCGACGAGCGCCTCCTCGACGACGTCATCGAGGGCAGGGTCGTGGACCTCACCGCGAACGTGACCCCTGCGGAAATCGGCGCCGAGGCGTCCGTGACGTTGATCGCGAGCCCGCGTGCCGCACTCTTTCGCCGTTACGTGGTGCCGACGGCGAGAGAGATTCGCGGTGTGCTCGCTGTCAATCCGCTGTACGCAGCGGAAAGGCGGGGCTCTTCCACGACGCTCGTGTTGCGCTTTCCCACGCCCGAGTACGAAGCCGAGTTCGAGGCCTGCCGCCGGTATCTACCCGAGCGCATCACACTCGAGGCTGACCTGACCCCTCCCATCACGGAGGAGTCTCTGGGAGGCGCCTACACCTACCTGCGCGAGCATCGCGTTCTCATCGACGCACCGGTCGGCTACGTAGGGTGACGGACCGCGATTCTGGGGCGGAGGTCGCCGAAGCGACAGATGTAGCGGCCTACTACGACCGGAACACCGTTCGCTTCCTCCTCATGGGCGGGGGCGCTCCGTCGATGCATCGCGCCCTCTGGGCTCCGGGCGTGGAGTCCACGAGGGATGCCGTCGGTCACGTCGACCGCCTTGTCGCGGACGAGCTCGCGGCTCTCCGAGCGGCTGAGTGCCCGGTCGTTGTGGACTACGGCTGCGGCGTGGGGGGCACGCTCTTCCATCTCGCCTCCCGCTTTACCGATGCGCGGCTGATCGGCATCACGGTGAGCCCGAGGCAGGTGGACGTCGCCACTCGGTTCGCGCGACAGCGTGGGCTGGCCGATCGGTGCACGTTTCGGCTCGGCGACTTCCAATCGATCGACCTGGCCGTGAAGGCGGATGCCATCGTGGCCATCGAGTCGTTCGTTCACTCCAGTGATCCCGAGGCGTTCTTCGCCAGCGCGGCTCGCCATCTCCGGACCGGAGGTCGACTCATCGTCGTCGATGACTTCTTGGCGGTCGGGGAAGACGCACTGACCGTGGAGCAGCGCCGACGCGTCGCGGAGCTACGAGCCGGCTGGCGCGTGCCGGCGATCTGCACGGGGGGCCGATTCATCGAGGCGGCCGCCGCTCATGGTCTCGTAAAGGACCGCGCGGTCGACCTCACGCCGCTCACGCGACCAGGAAGTCGTCTCCGCGACCGGCTGACGGCGGCCGTCAGCCCGCTGCTCTCGCGGCTCGGGCTCGCTCGCATGCCGTTCTACGGCAACATGATCGGCGGTAGTGCCCTGCAGGTCGGCCTCGGCGAGGGCTTCATCCGGTACCAGCTCATGGTCCTCAGCAGGCACTAGGAGAGTGTCGCAACTCGATGGCGAAGCGTACGATGGGTGGCGCGTGCTCCTCCAGCTGGTGCCTCGCCTCGTGATGCCGTCACGCACACTCCTCCTCCTAGGCGCGCTGTGGGCCCTTTCGGGTCCCGCCGGCGGTCTATCGGCACAGGACGACCCACCGCGGGCGGGCCCGATCGCGCTGGATGCCATGACGTTCAACATCCGCACGTCAGCGATCGACGATGGCCGAGACTCCTGGGAGTTCAGGAAGGGGCTCGTGGCCGAGACCATCCGCGGCGCTCTTCCCCACATCGTGGGCATGCAAGAGGCACTCGGCGAACAGATCGCGTTCCTCGAGGAGGCCCTTCCCGAGTACCGTTGGGTCGGCGTAGACCGCGGACTCAACGGCGGCACGGGGCTGAGCGAGGCGACGCCGATCTTTTATCGGCATGCTGAGCTGGTCCCCATCGAGTCGGGCACGTTTTGGCTCGGCGATCCCCCGAGCAGTCCGTTCCGCGGTGGACGTGGCGGGCGTGGCGGGTCGCGTATCGTGACGTGGGCGCGCTTCCACCACATCGAGAGTGCCCGACAGATCTGGGTGTTCAACACGCATTTCTCGCCGCGTGAGGGCCAAGCACATCTCGACGGGATGGCGAGGATCCACGAGCGCGTCGCTGCGCTGCCACCGGGAAGCGTCGTACTCGTTCTGGGCGACTTCAACGCCGGAGCGGGTTGGAGCGAGACATGGCAAGTCGCAACGAGCAACGGTCTGCGGGACGCGTGGGACCTCGCGGCCGAGCGCCGCGGTCCCCCTCAAACGTTCGGAGGGTTCGGGCCTCCGGAAGACGAGAGCCTGGGGCGCATCGATTGGATTCTCGTGAGCGGATCCGTCGAGGTCTCGCTCGTCGAGACGGTCCTGCACAATGCCGAGGGCCGGTATCCGTCGGACCACTATCCAGTCCGCGCCGCGCTCGTCGTTCGCCCCAGTTGACCCGGCGGGTCACCCAACCCCGTGCGTGAATGGATCGGTCTCGTTCGCTCGCTCGTCGTATACTGGCGGCCGGGTCGACAGAAGGCGCTTCGCCGTCTGTATGGCAGCTTCGTGCACGAGGGTGACCTGGTGTTCGACATCGGTGCCCACCTCGGCGACCGGGCAGTGGCCTTCGCGGCGCTCGGGGCGAACGTCATCGCGCTCGAGCCCCAGCCGCACATCGCGCGTTGGTTGCGACGCATCGTCCGCTTTCACGACCGCATCGTCGTTCGCACGGATGCCGTTGGTGCGGCGCACGGGACCGCGCGCCTCGCGATCAGTGCGCGCCACCCCACGGTCTCGACCCTTTCCTCGGCTTGGCGCGAAACGGTGGCGCGGGAGAACGTTGGATTTGGAGGGGTTCGTTGGGAGACGTCCGTCGAGGTCCGCGTGGTGACGCTCGACCACCTCATCGAGTCTTACGGACGACCCAGCTTCTGCAAGATCGACGTCGAGGGATACGAAGCGGAGGTGCTGGCTGGGCTGAGCCAGCCGCTGCGCGCGCTGTCGGTGGAGTTCGTGGCGGGGCAGCTCGAGGTGGCCGCCGACTGTGTTCGTCGCCTCGAGGAGCTCGGTCCCTATCTCTTCAACGTCATGCTGGGAGAGCAACGTCGATTCGCCCTCGACGACTGGATGGGTCCCGAGGCGATGATCGCATGGCTGACCGCGGGCGCGGGCGGAGCCTCCTCAGGAGACGTCTACGCGCGCCTCGAGACCGGGAACTGACGGGTCGATGACGCATCCACAGCATCCCGGTGCTCGGGACTGGAGTGTGCTGACGCCTGAAGAGGTGATCGCCGCCGCGGCGCGCGATCCAGTCGTCATCTTGCCACTCGCGGCCACAGAGCAGCACGGCCCGCACCTCCCGCGCACCACCGACATCGACATCGGGAAGGGTCTACTCGACCGGGCGCTGAAGTCACTTCCGGCCGGCGCCGACGTGTGGACCCTCCCGACCGTGACGGTCGGCGTAAGCCTGGAGCACGCACGCTTCCCCGCCACCGAGAGCGTGACGACGGAGGAGTTGATTCGTCTCGTCGTGGAGGTGGGCGGGAGTCTCGCCCGCGTCGGCGTGCGTCGACTGGTGCTCTTCAACAGCCACGGGGGCAATCGCCATGCGATCGATGCCGCCGCCCTGACGCTCCGCGAAAGGCATGACCTCCTGGTCGTGAAGGCCAACTACTTCCGCTTCGTTCGTCCGTCCGACGTGGACCTGCCCGAGCAGGAATGGAAGCATGGACTTCATGGGGGCGCGCTCGAGACGGCCATGATGCTGCACCTCCACCCGGACCTCGTCGACCGGGATGCAGTCGCCGACTTCCCTTCGCTCGGAGCGCGCCTAGAGGGGTCGTTGCGCCGCGTGGGGCCGGAGGGCGAAGCGTCCTTCGCGTGGCTCGCGGGAGACCTGAACCCGCTCGGGGTCGTCGGCGATGCGCGCCTTGCGACACCCGAGATGGGCGCGCGACTAGTGCGGCACTACGCGGCCATTCTAGCTGAAGTCATCGCCGACACGGGCGCGTTCCCACTCGATGCGCTCGGCAAGGTCGGATCGACCCGCATGCGCGCGATCGACGAGCGTGCAGCATGGGCGCTCATCCTCGCGGCTTCTCCTTCCGATCGATCCGCGGATGAATGCATGCGGGTGGCTCTGCCCGCGACGCCTGGGGTCTGGCTGGACGTCGAGCCAGACGGCTCGTGGCGCGCGTCCGCCGATGTCGATGACGCTGCCCGCGAGCTCTTCGACCTCTATCTCCCCATCCGGATCGCGCCGGACTTCGTCATCGGCCAGCTCGGCCAGAGCCTCGACGGCCGGATCGCTACAGAGTCCGGGGCCTCGCATTTCGTGACCGGACCGCGGGACATCGAGCGCCTCCACCGGCTGCGGGCGCTCGTGGATGCGGTCGTCGTCGGAGCCAGCACGGTAGCGCAGGACGATCCACGGCTCACGGTGCGCCTGGTCGAAGGACCGAGCCCCGTACGCGTGGTGCTCGATCCGTCGTGGCGCCTCGACGGCGGACGGCGGGTCTTCACCGAAACCGGCGCACAGACGCTCGTGGTAGTTCGCGACGATGGCGGGGGTCGGCCTCCGGGCGACTCGTCCCGCGAGGAACTGCGGGTTCCGTGGTCGGAAGAACAGGGGTTCGACCTGTCGGTGTTGCTCTCTCGGCTACGCGGCCTCGGGCTCCGCCGCGTGCTCGTGGAGGGTGGCGGGGTCACGGTGTCGCGCTTCCTCCAGCGCGGACTGCTCGACCGCCTGCACCTGACGGTCGCGCCCATGCTCATCGGATCTGGTCGGCCGTCCATCACCCTCGACTCGATCGTGAGTCTGGATCAGGCGCTACGACCCGAGTGCCGACGCTTTACGCTCGGGGAGGACGTGCTCTTCGACCTCGATCTACGAAGAGGGCGCGCATGAGTACGAGGAGTCCCGGCGCACTGGAGACCAGCACCAGCAGTCCGTAAGCGACCGACACGGCCGCTCCCTCGGAGCGCGCCAGGCCGACGTACCCCCAGAGCGCAGCGGCTGCGGCTTCGCGAACGCCCCAGCCGGCGACCGTGACGGGAACGAGCATCGTCATGAGCACGGGTGCTACCAACGGCAGAATACCCGCGAGCGGGGTCTGAACACCGACCGCTCGGGCCGCGACGACGAACACTGCAACGTACGACCCCACGACGAATACCGAGCTCAGGAGTTGGGGCAGGAGCGCGTCGCGCGCGAAGCAGGCGCGATCGACATCGAGCCAGAAGCGACTCGAGGGCGTGTCGGAGGCGCTCGGACGTGGGCGTGCCCAGAGCGCCACCCCCGCGAGCACGACCGCAGTACCCAGGACCCACGCCTGCGTCGACGCGGTGGCCCAGGGCAGGAACAGGACCGACACCACGGCGACCAGACACATCACGATCTGCGCGGTGACTCGCTCCAGGATCACCGCACGGATCGCTGGCCCAGTGAGCGTAGTCGTGTGTGCGTGTCGCCAGGCCCGGCCCACATCGCCCAGCACTCCACCCGGCAATACCTGGTTTACGAAGATCCCCAGGTAGTACTCGGCCAGGGCGGTTCGCAGCGGGAGGTCGATGCCGAGTCGGGCCGCGGTGAAACGCCAGCGCCACGCCAAGACCGCCACCTGCGCCACCGAGATCGTCAGCGCGAGTGCGACCCATCTCGCCTGTAGGTCCGACAGCCTCACCCACACCTCGCTGGCATCCACCCATCGGGCCACGAGTGCGATGGCAACGACCGTCAGGGCGATGCGCGCCGTGGCGATCCACCCCCGCCCTATTCGCTCCGTGTTCACGCCCTCCCTACTCCGGCGGAAGCGCGAGCAGATCGAGATGGCCCACCACGAGCGCGAAGTCCGCCTCGGCCGCGGCCGCGCGGCGACGTTGACCCCACAGGCGGATCCGCTCCGCATCGCGCGGCTCCATCTCGGACGCTGCCCGAACCCACCCGTCCACGAGCGCCCGTGACAGCGCCGCGTCGCTCGGCGCCAACGCCCACGGGCTGGCGAGCAGCCAAGTCTGGTAGCCGATGGCCCGGAACAGCTCCTCGGCCACGGGAGCCGCATCGGGCCCCAGCGCCGGTCCGATTCCCTTGTCACGGCGTTGGTGCTGGTTGACGGCATCGCGGATGAGCCCGTCGTCCGCATCCTCGCCCCGAGGCCAGCCGATGGTGCCGTCGTACGTGAGCGCGAAGAGCGCAGCGGACCGGGCCGCCACGCATGCGTCGACGAGCGTACGCAGCCAATCAGCGGACACGAGGTCCAACAGGGCGGATGCCGTCACCAGGTCCGAGCCTTCGACCTCCGCCAAGCCCACGACAGCCAGATCGCCCAACACCTTGCGGACCTTCACATCCGCGTCCGGCGTGCGCACCCGCCCGAGCAGCTGCGAATCGTGATCGACGACCGTCCAACGCTGAGGCGCCGGTAGCTTGGCCGCCAGGTACCGCAGGTTCGAGCCCGTACCGCATCCGAGATCGAGTACGGTGGAGGCTCGGCGCCTGGTCCACCACGCCCGCAGGGGTTCGAGCGGAGCGGAGGCGCGCGAGCGGTGGTCGACCGGCTCGCGTTGGTCGAGCCACTCAGCGTCGAACGTCTCGGTCATTGCGTCAGGTCCACGAGCGCGTCGGCGAATGTCTTGGCCGCCGCCCCCCAATCCGGGAGCGTCGCCGCATGACGGCGCGCCGCATCGGCCAATTGGGCGCGCCGCGAGGAGGCCGGCTCGAGCACCAAGCGGAGGGCGCTCGAGAGAGCCTCGTCATCGCCCGGTTGCACGAGCAACGCGGCGTCGGTGGGAACCGTGAACGGTATCGCTCCCCCGGTGGTGCTCACCACCGGCAGCCCGTGCGCGAGCGCGTCCGCCAGTGCCATTCCATACCCCTCGAAGTGCGACGCCAGCACGAAGACGGAGGCCGCCTCGTAGAGCGCCTCGAGTTGGTCGCCTTCGCGCTCCCCGACGAAGCGCATGCGCTCGTCCAACCCAGCGCGACGCGTGGCCTCGAGTACGGAGTCCGCGAAGGTACGGTCGCGCTCCAGGCTGCCTGCACAAATGCAGTTCCAGTCCAGGTCTTTCAGGCGGGCCAAGGCGGCGACAAGGACGTCGTGCCCCTTCCGTGGCGTCACGCTCGCCACGCACAGGAGCGCCGGCGGCTGACCCATGCCTGGGCCGATCGCGGGCCGGGCCGGGTTCGTCCCCGGCACTACGACCCTAACGCGGTCCGCCGCGACTCCGTACGCGCCGAGCCCGCGCGCGGTGAATGCGCTCGACACGATCACCCCGGCACAGGGCGCGAGGGCCCGTCGCTCCAGGTCGGCGAAGCGCTGCTTGTCCGCGAGCGACAGTCCTGTTTCTTCGGCAAGCGGATGGTGCACCAACGAGACGATGCGGAGGCGCCGAGCGTGCGCTTCGACGGGCTCGGGGATGCCGCCCATCGCCAGGCCATCGATGACCACCCTCGCGCCCGCGGGTACACCCGCGAGCGCCGTGTTCAGCGCCTGTCGAGCCTCACCGTCACCGTCGGGAAAACGCCCCGGCAGGTTGTGCACGTGCACCGCCCAGCCGAGTCGTCTGAACCCGTCGACCACATGGGCGTCGTAGACGTATCCGCCAGTGAGCTGATCGAGTGGACCGGGAACGACGAAGTGCAGCTCCAGCGTCACACGTTGCCTTCGTAGCTCCCCCACGCCACGTGCGACTCCCGCAGCGTCACGCAGATGGATGCAAGACCCTTGGCATTGGCACCGAGCTCACCGTCGCGCGCCGCGCGCGCGAGTTGCTCGAAGATCGCGCGGGCCAGGAACTCGGTAGTGGTGTTCTTGTCCTTGAACGTCGGATCGTCGTCGAGGTTGCGGTAGTTCATCCCGGAGAGAAGCGAATGAAGCAATTCGCTCGCCCGGCCGATGTCCACCACTAGCCCGTCCGCGTCGAGCTCAGGCCGCCGAAAGGTGGCGTCGACTACATAGGTCGCGCCGTGGAGCCGCTGCGCGGGTCCGAACACGTCGCCCTGGAAGCTGTGCGCGATCATGAAGTGGTCTCTGACGTTCAGGCTGTACATCTCGTTTCTCGGGTTCGGGAAGTGGTTCAGGGGTGCGGATAGCGGATGCGATGGCACAACGTCCCAGCCGGGTTGCGGCTGAGCTTTGCCAGGACGGTGGGCAGATCGTCGAAGTCGCTCTCGTCACTCACGAGCACGTCGAGGCGCGCATCGAGCAGCAGGCGAAGGGCAACCTCCATGCGTCGGTGGTGATTCCAGCGCGGCCTCCGGTGCGGCGGAAGGTGCCCCACCTGACTGCTCTTGAGCGTCAGACGCCGCGAATGGAACGCCTCGCCCAGCGGCACGGATACGGATCGGTTCCCGTACCAACTCAACTCGAGAATGGTGGCCTCCATGCCCGCGCACTCGAGTGCCACGCCGAGCCCCGCCTCGCTCCCGCTCGCGTGCACGACGAGATCCGCGTCCGCACCCTTCGGGGGCTCTGAGAGGAAGCGCAGTCCGAGCGCCTCGGCCACCGGGGCGCGACTCGGATCGATGTCGTGCACCGCCACATTCGCGGCCGGGAGTCGGGCACACAGCCACGCGGTCAGCAAACCCACCACACCCGCACCGATAACCACGATGCGGTCGCCGGGCCCCGGTGCCGCGTCCCACACCGCGTTCAGCGCTGTCTCCGCGTTGGCCGCGAGCACGGCCCGCGCCGGCGGCAGTCCGTCGGGAAGCAGCGTAACCGCATCAACGGGTACGCGGTAGAAATCCTGATGGGGATAGAGACAGAACACGCGACGCCCCACGAGCGCCGCCGGCCCCGCGAGCACCTCGCCGACGCTCGAGTAGCCGTACTTCACCGCTCCGGAGAAGCTGCCCTCCTGGAAGGGGGCGCGCATGGTTTCGCGCTGGGAGGCTGGCACTTCGCCGCGGAACACCAGCGCCTCCGTCCCGCGGCTGATCCCACTGAACATCGCCCGAACGAGAACCTCCCCCTCTTGCTGCGGGGCGAGTGGCGACGCGACGATCTCCCCCACGCCCGGCGACCGGATCCAGAATTGCCGGGCGATCTTCGTATCCAACGTGAGCTCCATGGCGACAGTCGATCAGCGAGGCAGCGGCCTTCCGACGGCCCATCGGCCGCGCGGCGCGCTCCGTGACCTGGGCGTGGCGCTGGTCCTCGCACTTCTGGCAGTCGATGCAACCTGGTGGCTTCTCGGCCTGACTGCCAGCTACGTGCTGGCCGGCCTCGTGGTGTACGTGATCCTGGCACGTCTGCTCCTGAGGGCCCTCCCCCCCGACCTGCCAGGCCCCGGCATCGGCCGCGCGAACCGGGTCACCTTGGCTCGTGCCGCGCTCGCGGTCCCCGTCCTGGCTCTGGCCCTGGTCCCCCCACCTCCCGGCGACGCCGCGGCCTGGTGGATCATCGCTGTCTCGACCGTCGTCATGGCCCTCGACGGGCTCGACGGAAGAGTGGCCCGCCGGACCGGAACGGAGAGCCCCTTCGGCGCGCGCTTCGACATGGAGCTGGACGCGGCGCTGATCCTCGCACTTTCGGTGCTGGTCTGGCGCTCGGGGCGCATCGGTCCCTGGGTACTCCTGATCGGCCTGATGCGCTACGGATTCGTGGCCGCGAGCTGGCTCTGGCCGGCCCTGGCGGCGGAACTACCCCCGAGCCTGCGCCGTAAGGTCGTCTGCGTCGTGCAGGGCGTCGTGCTCCTGGTCGCCCTTGGACCCATCATACCCGATGCGGTCGCCATAGCAGTGAGCGCGCTCGGACTCGTCGCCCTCACCTACTCGTTCGCCGTCGACGTGCGTTGGGCGCTCGTCGCAGCTGGAAAGGCCCGGGTGAGCTAACGCTTCGTGTAGACCACGAAGAATTTGTCGTCGAACATCTCGATCTCGCGCGTCACGTCGAAGCCCGCACTGGACATCCAAGCCGCCACGTCGGCGGGTCCAATCAGCATCTCCGGCTGGTTGGCGTGAGGAATGCCCGGCACGTTCTTGTCGTAGTCCACCACGACGATACGGCTTCCAGCCGGCATATAGGCTGCGAGGGCACGAAGATACGCCTCGCGCTGCTCGATGTGATGGAGCACGTCGTGGAGGAAGGCGACGTCAATGTCGCGCGCCGGAAGCTTCGGATCCCCGAACTCACCGAGCACGGTGCGGATGTTCTCCACGCCCTGCTCGCGTGCCTTCGCTTCGATGAGTGGCAGGAAGCCGGCGTCCACCTCGACCGAGTACACAGTACCGGCAGAGCCGACCGTCCGAGCCATAGGCACCGAGAAGATGCCGGTGCCCGCGCCGATATCCGCCACCGTGTCGCCGGGTCGCAAGCCGATCGCGGCGACCACGTTGTCGATGTCGAGCGACTCGAGTCTGCGGCCGCTCTCGAGCGTGAGCGCCCAGCGCTCGGCGGGCTGGCTGCCGAGCTGCGCGGCCGCCGGGGCGAACGAAAGGGACGCCGCGAGAGCCGACAGGACGAGCGACCGGATCATGACTTCCTCCCTTGCAGTGCGAAGATCACTCCACCCAGTACCACGGTGCCAAGCCCAAGTGCCGACTCCACCGGACGACCCTGGACGGCCCAGAACATCATCCACAGCGATACCGCTAGAAAGAGCACCGGCGTCACAGGGTACCCCAACACCCGGAAGGGGCGGTTCGCATCGGGTGCGCGTACCCGCAGCACGATCACGCAGGAGACTGCGAGACTGGCGAAGAGGCTGAGGGTGAATCCGGCGTATTGCTGAATCTGATCGACGCGGCCCGACAGAATGAACGCCGAGGTCACCACGCCCTGGGTGACGAGGGCCACCGCCGGCGCACCCCCCGAGCGTGTGCGAGCCAACGCCGCGAACGGCGGGAAGTCCTTGCCGAGCGCGTAGTACACGCGCGGTCCTGCGAACGTCATCGCCGAGGCCGAGGCCAAGATCGACGCGCACAACACGACGGTCACCAGCGCGACCCCCCACTCACCGAACAGGGTACGCGATGCTACGACGCCGACTTCGACCTGACCCGCTAGTTGATCGACGCCGGCGCCATAGAGGTACACCGCGTTCAAGCCCACGTACAGCAAGAGCACGACACCCGTCCCCAGCAGGAGCGCTCGCGGGAGATCGCGCTGCGGGTCCTTCATCTCACTCGCCACGTATGCTGCGGCATTCCAACCCGCGTAGCAGAACATCACGAAGATCAGCGACGTGCCCATGGCGGCGAACATGGTGCCGCGCTCGAGCTGGGCGAACGACGGCGAGGGCGTCACCAGGTTGGCGACGTCCCCCCGCCCGATTGCGGCCGCGGCAAGCAGGATCGCCACGATCCCCACCACCTTGAGCGTCGTGATGGCATCGTTGAATCCGGTGCCCGATCGAACCGGGCGCAGATGGATCCACACGAGCAGCCACACGATCACGACCGCCACCACGTCCACCACGCCGACACCGCCGCCGAACATCCTTCCCTCGGCCAGGAACGGCACGAAGGTCCCCAGGTAGACGACGAAGCTCTCGGTCGCCGACGCGATCGCGGCGGAGAAGCCTGCCGTGAGGGACACGAACGCACTCATGAACCCGAACGCCGGGCCGTACGTTTCGCGCAGGTACACGTATTCGCCACCCGCTTCGGGCATCATGGCGCCCAACTCGGCGTAGCAGAGGGCGCCGAGCAACGCGAGCATGCCGCCGACGATCCAGAGCGCGAAGATGAGCAGGGGGTGCCGAAGGTCCGCTGCCTGGAACCCTGTCGTAGTGAAGATGCCGGCACCGATCATGTTCGCGATCACGAGTGCGGTCGCGGACTTCAGGCTGAGATGGCGCTCCAGTACTGGAACCGTCACCGATACCCCTCCAAAGGAGCCCCAACATGCAGGTGTTCCACCTCGACGGCCGCGAAGGGGAGCCCGTCGACCCAGCCAACTTCACCGGCTCCGGTACCCTCGTGCGCATGGACGGCGTTTGCGACGCACCCGTCGTGAACGCCTATCGCGTTCGCTTCGACCCGCGCGCACGCACGAACTGGCACACCCATAGCGGCACTCAGCTCCTGCTCGTGGTCGAAGGGACGTGCCGGTTCCAGAAAGAAGGCGAGCCGGTGCGTGAGATCGCGGCGGGTGGCATCGTCTCGATCGCGCCGGGGGAGCGGCATTGGCACGGCGCGACCCCCAACGCCCCGATGACGCACGTCGCTCTCAACCTGGACGCCGCCACCATCTGGCTCGCAAGGGTATCCGACCGGGAATACGAAGGCACCCTCGATCGCGGCTAGGCCGGAGGGTTGTAGCGGTTCACCGGAGACGGCCCATAGGAGAGCCAGCTTCGCGGCGCCACCTCCTGCCCCACCCCCGGCCTGGACCAGTCGCACGCTCCTGCCGGGAACACCCGCTGGAGCCTCGTCCACTCGGCGTCGGTGAACGACACGGTATAGTCCGCTCGATCGAGCGGTTTCAATTGACACTTGAGGATGTCGCTCTCGAGCGGTGCGCCCGCGATCATGCGCGTTCCCGCGTGCGGCGGGTAGAGCGTGTTGCATGTACCGGCGGTGTTCGCGAACAAGTTGTGTCGATCGAACGTCTGGGGCTCGACGATCTGCTTTCCCTCCTCGTCGTAGCAGCTCTCGACCAACTCGGCCGGCTTGGCGCGTACCAGCTTCGTCGGGACCGGATCGAGCGATGCGTCCAGGGCGAGGTTCGAGAGCCAGCGGTCCATCATCGCCAGATTCTCGGCGGCCAGCGACATACCCTGAGCGTGGCGCTGCAGCACGTAGTTGTCGGCGTGTCCATTGTCGCGACGTAGCCGCTCGCGGGTCACGAACGAGTAGTAGCTCGTGTGGAAGTTGCCCGTCGGGTCGAGATAGCTTCGCTCCTCGATGATCGGCGTGACGGCGAGGCCGCCCTTCCCGTTCGTGATGCGCCCCGTCTCATAGGCGATCTGGACGACCGCCGCATCCGCCTCCATGCGCTGGCGGGTGGGCTGCGAGTCTATGTTCCGCGCGCCGACGTTCTCGTTCACGTCGAGGAACACTTCCTTGGAGATCCGCCCCTCGTTCAGCGCCAGTAGCCCGTACTGCACGCCGACGTTGTCGTGCGGGTTCCGTCCGAAGTCCATCACCGGCGCCGGGGAGATCTCCGTGTAGCGCTTCGTTCCGAACACGCTTCGCATCGCGTCGTAGATCGAGCAGCGGATCCCCGTGGGGTTGTGCGCGGCGTCGTAGCGTGCGGGCTCCGGAATCACCTCCGGGCAGTCCTCGGGCCCAATGCGGTTCGGGCGCGGGCCGAGCGACTCTTCGCACGTCCCCCAGATCGCCCAGCCACCGAACACCCGCTTGGTCTCTTCGTCGTACCCCTTCTGGTTCAGGTACGGCCGGAGCAGGAGCCCGCAGTCCGATGAGTCGATCATATAGCTCACCGCGTCCGGGAACGTCAGCGTCGGCAGGATCCCGTCGAGGATCCCGGGATAGGCGTGCGCGATGAGCAGCTGCTGCATCGCGCCACCCGAGCCGCCGTTGCCGATGGTATGGACCGGCACCCCGTAGGTCTCGGCGAAACGCTCCTTCACCATGAGCGTCGTCTCCGCGGACAGCGGATCGTTGCATCCGCCCTGCGCGTTCACGTTGAGCGTCGACGAGGCGACCGCGTAGCCCGCGCCTAACATGTCATCGCGCAGCACCCCACCGGTGGACGTGCCTTGGAAGAAGCCCGCCTCGCAGCCCCCGCCGTAGGTGTAGACCAGCCGACCGTTCCACGGAGCGGGGGGGCTCCAAGGGGTGGGCTCGGGCGCGGCCGGATCGACGAGGATCGCGGTCTGATAGATGGCGCGGTTGATCGTTCCCGTTTCGATGCGTACCAGGAAAGGCACCGTCATCCCCTCTGACGTGGTCGTCTGCGCCATATCGGTGGGGAGAGGCGTCGGCGCCAGCAGCGGCTTCCATGCCGCCCGCTCGCCATTCGTGCGGTACACGAAGTCGATGCGCGTCTCCATCGAGCAGTCCTCCCCGAAGTCCTGCCCGTCGAGCGACTGACCATTGCCGATCGGGAACACGGACGGGCGCCCGTTCGCGGGCGCGAGTTGGGCGAGGCAGAGGTACGGCTCGAGGTGCTCACCCGAGAAGATCGGGCCCTCGACCGGCCAGTTCGTCACGGTGAGCATCGCAACCTCCTCACCGTCGAGCGTGGCCACGATCTCGTTGTCACCCAGCGCGAGCCCCGTCACGAGCGCGAGCAACCCGTTCGCCGGGCGGCCCAGCCGATCGGGTGGCGCGGGCGCAATGCGCTCTACGGGCACTCCATCCACCGATACCGAGATCGCGGCCAGGTCCACGCCCGCCCCGACCTCCACCTTCACGAGGGTCTCACCACCGCTCACGTATGCGGGAGGCGTGGGAACCGTGATCAGCGTGACGCCGCTGCTCTCCACTCCGCCTCCGCACCCTACGAGCACAACGACTACCGCGACGCGAACGAGCTGCGAAGTCCTCATGGCGAGTCTCCCTTGATGTCGGTCATGCCCCGCGAGGTGCCGGAGCGCAACACCACCTCCGCTAGTTCGCCACCCGCGCGCGAATGATGTGGTCCAACAGCGGAAAGCTCTGCGCGAGGTATGCATTCCCCTGTGACACGATTTGCCCCTGAGCCGGGCCGTTCCCCTGGGGCGCGCCCTCGCCGTATCCGGAGTACAGCTGGTCCACGACGTCCATACCCTCGACCACGCGACCGACCGGCGCGAAGCCACTCCGGTCGAGATTTACGTTGTCGACCAGATTGATGAAGACCTGCGTGGTGCGTGAGTTGGGCTGCGCGGTCATGGCGAACGTGAGCGTGCCGCGCGTGTTGCTACCGACCACCGGGTCGTCCTGGATCGGCTGGGAGCGCCACCGCGTGTTCGCAGCGGGGTCGCCGCTGATGCCGAACTGCGCCATGAAGCCCGCGATCACGCGGAAGAAGCGCACCTCATCGTAATAGCCCTCGGAAACGAGCCGGTAAAGCCGATCCGCCCCGTTGGGCGCTTGGGACCGGTCGACCTGAACGGTGAAATTTCCCTTGCTCGTCTCGAACTGGACCCGGTACGACGCCGGAGTCTCGAGCACGGCCGGTGCGGAGGGCTGTGATGGGGGGGTCGGGGCGGCGCTGGTCGACTCGCCTGTCGCCGGTGCCGCACCGGGCCCGGGCTCCGGAGCTGACGGAGTGCTCTCGACGGGTGGCGGTGTGTCCCCGCCCTCCCCGCCTCCGCACGCCGTCAGCAGCATGATCGCGAACCCTGTTGCGAAGCCCTTTGCACATGACCGCCTCATTGTCCTTTTCTCCTGCCCTCTTAGGTGGTGGCGACGCCGGAACCCGAGGAACTATTTTCGGCTTGACGGGGTCGTTCAGGTCGCGCCAACGGGCCTCCGCGAGTCGCGGGTCCGGGGAACACGAAATAGGGGGGACGTCCATGAAGGGCAACTGGATCCGGTTCGCGGGTGGCCTGCTCACGGTCGCCCTCACGCTCGCGGTGGGCTCCGCGCAGGCGAGCGCGCAGAACGTGAACGTCGCGGGTGCGTGGGCCATGGAGGTCACGACCGAGGCCGGCGGCACCACGATGCCGAGCATGACGCTCGAGCAGAACGGCACGGCGCTCACGGGGCACTACACCTCGGAGACGCTGGGCGACGCCGACCTTACCGGTACCGTCGATGGCCAGCGCGTCACCATCCGGTTCACTGCCAGCCTCCAAGGACAGGACGTTCCGGTGAGCTACGCAGCGACCGTGGACGCGAACGGCGTCATGACCGGCACGATCGATATCGCAGGGGGACTCGCCGCCGGCACGTTCACCGCGCGCCGCCGGACGTAGCCGACCGCAGTCGATCCGCTGGAAAACAGAAGAGGCGCCGGACCCCTCGGGGGCCGGCGCCTCTTCGCCTTCTAGGGGCCAGTTAGACCGTCACTGCCCCGGAACCATGATGTGCGCGCTCGTCGTGCCCGCATCCATGATCCAACCGCCGCCGGCGTTCCGGTTCTCCGGCAGTCCCAGGGATGCCATCGTGGCCCCGGGCACCGCGATCGTCGTGTGCGTGCGCGCGCTGGCTTGGTCCGCACCCGTCATGGAGATCCAGACCGAGCCGAACTCGGGCCGCACGCGCGTCCCGTTGCCCTCAGCGGTCTGGAGCAGCGTGCGGAGCTGGTCGCGGTTCCCAGCGGCCTGGGCCTCGAGACGGTAGTTCTGCTGCACGCGCGGCAGGTTGCCGGGGTTCGTGCACTGCACGGCGAAGGGCTGTTCACCCGCACCGCCCGAGTGGTCGTAGCAGACGAGCGCCCCTGTGCCTTCCTTGATCGTCGCATAGGACCCATCCGCCGCCCACTTCACGACCATCGCGCTCTCGCGCGCGGCCGCCGGCGCCGCCGACAGGGCGCGCGCGATCAGCTGATCGTTCGGCAGCGTGGTGTAGGTCTGCGCCTGCACGGTGGTCGCGGTAGCGAGCCCCGCGAGCACCCCAAAGATGATGCGTTTCATGATGTGGTAACCTCCACTGAACCCGGGAACTGTTCACCACATCCTACGCTCCCCGGGCCACGGCGTCTAACCGCGGCCCGGGGGCGACGCAATCTCAGTTGTTCGTGGCGCCGGCCGTGATCCAAGCCCGAATCAGGGCGATCTCCTCGGCCGGGAGCGCATCGGCGTCCTGCGGCATCTCGCCGGCGACCACCATCTCGAGCAGCAGGCTGCTCGCGTTACCCGCCTCGATGACCGCGCCATACTCGGAGCCCTTCAGGGCGGCCTCGTAGGTGCTCAGATCGAGACCAGCTTCCTTCGTGGTCGCCCCGTGGCACTCGGCGCACCGGTTGGCGAAGATCGGCGCCACCTGACGGGCGTAGCTTACCGGCCCTGCCTGGACCGTCGTCGTCTCTGGCTGCAACGCGAACCCGAGGCCGAGCGGGAGGATAGCCACGGAGAGGAGCCCAACACGCGCACGTCCAAACATTCGAGAATGCCTCCGGCGACCTGGATCGCCCTGGTTGTCTATGACCACGGTTTCGGGGGTTAGTACATACAAAGCACATGCCAGGGCGGTTCCCACCCTCCCTTCGCCGGATTGACTCATGCCGGCCGCCCCCCCGACCTTGGCGGGCCACGAGCTCTCGCCCCCAGGAGGCTGCCATGCGCCGCACCTATGTGTTCCTGACGCTGGCCCTCGTGGCCTGCGGTGCCCCGGCCGAAGACCGTCCGGAGGGGGAGACAGCGGCGTCCGTGGTACCGGACGGCCCCAGGGTACCCATAGCACCCACGGCGCTGGGCCAACTCCCGCCCGCCATCCTCGGGGAGGGCGGGGCGCTTCAGGGCACGAACGTCCAGTACCTGGCGGCGGACCCGAGCGCGATGGGGTACCTGGCTGTGCCAGAAGGTGCCGGCCCCTTCCCCGCCTTGGTCATCGTGCACGAGTGGAACGGGCTCGTAGATCGTGTACGCCAGGTGGCAGACGACTTCGCCGCGGAAGGGTACATCACCCTCGCCGTCGACCTCTTTTCAGGAAGGGTCGGCAATAGCGCCGAGGAGAACATGGCGCTCGTGCAGGAGGCGCGCGGCAACATGCCAAGGGTGATCTCGAACCTGGACGGCGCCGTGGCGTACCTGAAGTCGCGGCCCGACGTGACCGGCCGGGTCGGCGCCATGGGCTGGTGCTTCGGCGGTGGAATCGCTCTTTCCTTTGGGCTGGACGGCGTCGAGCACGAAGCCACGGCCATCTTCTACGGCGCGCTCGTGGACGATCCTGAGGTGCTCCGCGGCATGAGCCACGAGGTGTACGGCACCTTCGCACGTCTCGACAGCGGGCCCTCGCCGGAACAGGTGGCCGCGTTCGAGACCGCCGCGCGCTCGGCAGGCATCGCGAACGACCTCCACATCTACGACGCGGTCGGCCACGGATTCTGGCTGCGCGTGGACGAAGACCCCGCCGTGCGAGCGGCTCCGGCGCTCGATGCCTGGCAGCGGCTGAAGAACTACCTGGGTCGGACCGTCGGCTAGACGGGACCGCTACCGGGGCGGCGCAGCTGGCGCTTCGCTTCCTCCGCGATCTCGCGCGCTCCGGACTTCACCTCGCGCAGACGTTCGTGGCGGGCGGCTCTGCGCCGTTGCCGCGCGTCGCGCGCGGACTCTCCCGGGTGGCGAACAACGACATCGACGCCACCCATCAACGCGACACCCGTGATGCGCAAGGTAGGCGCGGTGGGATCGTGCTCGTTCAGGTCCGGTGCGTGGTCGAACGCGCCCATGATGCCTACGCCGTGACACTCGACGTTGAGCCCGGGCGGCACGATGACCTCGACGCCACCCCACATGGCGAAGATCCTCAGCTCGGTCACCCCGGGTGCGAGAACGGCCTCTCGGAAGTCGAACTCGGCCCCGCCGCAGAAGGCGATCGCGGTGTTGACACGGGCCGTGGTCCAGCGCCCCGCCCGTCGGGTCCCGCCCATGATGGCTACCGCATAAGCGCTCTCCGCATGGTTCTCGGCTCGCGTGACCGTGTACCCTCTCGGCACGGATGGCAGGGCGGTCGCGCCCGCGCCTACGGGCAGCCCCCCGCCGGGCAGATCGCGAAGCAACTCCCGTAGCTCGTCGACGCTCGCCGCCTGGTGCGCCACGTCGACGCGACGCTCGAACTCCTCGACCGGCATGACGTCGTTCGCAAAGTGCTCGCAGAGCGCGTCGATCGTCACCTGGCGCGTTTGGCCTAGGGGCGTTCCAACGTCCTCGGCGTCGTCTTCGATCATCGGGGCGGGTACTCCTTCCGCGGGTCTCGACACAATATGTGATCTCCGCCTCTACGGCGCCGACCCCCTGGGGATTCACAAGGAGCCACGTGTCTGGGCGTCAGCTCACCAGCCTCCGTGCGAAGGTCTCCAGAACCTCGGCACAGGCGACGATCTCGGACGTCTCGATCCACTCCTCCGCGGTGTGGGCCTGTGCCATCGAGCCCGGTCCGAAACACACGGCCGGGATCCCTGCCTCGTTGAGCAAGGCCGCGTCGACCCAAGCGGTCATGCCCTCGACCCGCGGCTCGATCCGATGCGTTTCGCAGGCCGCCATCAGGCCAAGCACCACGCGCGAGTCCGCGGAGACCTCCGTGGCCGGACGGGCCAACGTGACTTCGAGAGCCGCACGTAGCGTCGGCTCCCGCGCGCGCAACTCGTCGAGCTCCTTCTCCAACTCTGCGAGCACGCGGCCGGCTGAAACGCCAGGCATAGTGCGGCACTCCAGTTGCACTTCGCATCGGTCGGGATAGACAGAGAGGGCGGATCCCCCACGGATCGTGCTGGTATGGAGCGAGCCGTACCCCAGGAGGGGGTGTCGCGCGCGTGATCGAAGCGTCGCGTGGTAACGATCCAACGCCATGATGAAGAGGGCCGCGTGACGGATCGCATCGACGCCCTCGTCGGGAAGGGATCCGTGTGCCGCCCGACCCTCGAACGATGCGTTCACCCACACGAATCCCTTGTGGGCTGGCATCACCGCGAGCCCGGTCGGCTCGCACACCACGGCCAGGTCGACGGATGGGTTGCCGCGCACGAACGCCTCCATGCCCAGGCTCGCCTGCTCCTCGTCCGCCGTGAGCACCACGAGCAGGTCGGGACGGGGTCCGGTCCGGGCCATTCGACAGGCCGCGGCGAGCAGGGCGGCCACCCCTCCCTTCATGTCGCTGGCACCCCGCCCGAGGAGACGAGAGCCCTGCATCTGCGCGGCAAACGGGTGGATTGACATGCCCTCCACACCCACGGTGTCGAGGTGGCCGTTCAGCAGGAGCACCGTCTCTCCCGAGCCCTCTAGGCGGGCGACGACATTGGGCCTTCCGGGCGCCACTTCGGGGGTCGCGACCTCGAATCCCCACCCTGCCAGGAGGTCGGCGACGACCGCGGCGATCGCGCTCTCGCCCGAGCCGCCGGGAACGAGCGAAGGGTTCACCGACGGGACCGAAACCAGGAGGCGAGCGAGGGCGACCGGGTCACCTGAACGGGCCGTCTCGAAGAGGCGCACCTGATCGTTGTTCATGTGCCGCGGACCAGCCGCCAACCGTAGCGCAGATGCCTCAGATGTTCCCTTGGGGGATGGGGGTTGCGCCTACCGTAACTCTCTGGTGACGAGTCAGATAGGGTCGTCGGACAAAATGGCGCTCCCTGGCTCGATTCCTGCACGGAACGCGGCCGAATTCCCCCACCTCCAGCAAGGAGTCGCATGAAGAAGCTGACGCTCGGCCTGCTCGGCGCGGCGGCGGTGACGGCGACGATCCTCCTGGTGCGCCAGCAGAAGGACGTGGTTGCGGCGAAGGAGCCTCGGTTGGTTCCGGCCGGCGAGTCCCAACCCACAGAACTCTCACTCGAGCGCATCCGGGAGCTCGGTCTATAGCCCAAGCAACGTCCGAACGCGGGTAAAAGAGAAGCGGGGGAGGAGCCATCGGCTCCTCCCCCGCTCTGTTGTTGGACCCGGAGGTCGCTAGAACTGCCTACTTGTCGAAGTGGTCCTTGTTCTTCGCGATGAAGCTCTTCTGATCCTCGGGGACGTCCGTATCCGGGAAGATCGCCTGGACCGGACACTCCGGCTCACACGCCCCACAGTCGATACACTCGTCGGGGTGGATGTAGTACTGGTCGTCGCCTTCGTAAATGCAATCGACGGGGCAGACTTCGACGCAGCTGGCGTCCTTCACCGTGATGCAGGGCTGGGCAATGATGTAGGTCATGCTGGGAGCTTGTTGAGCGTTCTTTGGAGGCCAACGGCCACAAGGTGTTGGAAGAGAGCGCAGGGTGCAAGGCGGTTGGTGCTAGCCCTTCCGCCACTCCACATCCCCCCGCCCCGCTCTGCGGTTCTCCACCCGAGCGAGCGTGAACAACAGGTCGGAGAGGCGGTTCAAATAGGCGATCACGGTTCCACGCACCTTCTCCGCCTCATCGAGCCGCACCACGGCGCGCTCCGCGCGTCGACAGACCGTGCGCGCGAGGTGCAGGGCGGCCGCTCCGGCGGTCCCACCCGGAAGCACGAACGCGCGGAGCGGCGTCAGCTCACGGTCCATCTCGTCGATCCATGACTCCAGGGCGGCCACGCGGTCGTCACCGAAGTCGGGCGTCGTCGGCCGCGTGCGACTGTCGGGGCCGCGAGGCGTCGCCAGCTCGGCTCCGATCGCGAACAGCTCGTGCTGGAGCGACTCGAGGCGGTCGCGCGCTGGACCGTCAGCCAGTTGCGTGACGGCCCACCCAAGCGACGCGTTCAGCTCGTCGACGCCTCCCATGGCCTCCACGCGCAGGTGCGACTTGACCACGCGCCCGCCCCCGAAGAGCGCGGTGTCCCCAGTATCGCCGGTACGCGTGTAGATCTTCACGGCACGAGCCGGGTTAGCCTGCGGATCTGCTGCGCTTTCTCCAGGAACGAAGTCGCTTTCTCCATGGTCATGTCGGCCTCCTCGGTCGTGGGCGCAGCCGCCGGGAGCAGCAATTCACGGATGTCGAGCAGAAGCTCGAAGTGGAGCTGCTCCCGCTGATACTCGATGTCGAGCCGGTCCATCGCGGCCTTGTCCCCCGCTTCCTCGGCCGCAGTGAACGCGCTGCGGTAGACGTTGTCGAGGCTCTGGAGCACGCGGTCACGAGCGCGCATGGTGCACCTCCGTGAAGGGCGCGGAGCCGGGCCCGTGGTCGAAGTATCCCCGCACCGCGTGCTGCAGCTCCTGCACGCGGTCCGTGAAGTAATGATCCGAACCGGGCACGCGCACGAGCGTGATGTGCGCGCCGAGGGGTGCGAGCACCCCGGCGACGTGCTCCCCCGACCCGAACTCGTCGTGCTCCCCCTGCACTACCAGCACCGGCTTGGGCACGTCGGCCAGGAACGAGTAGTCGTACCGCTCGTCGCGGAGGACGGGGAGCCCGAGGCCGAGGAGGGCTCGCACCCGCTCGTCGGTCGCCCCCACCGCGAGCGCCACCAGCGACCCGAACGAGAACCCGCCTGCCAGGAGGGGAAGTCCCGGATAGCGCGCCGCCAGCCAATCGAGCGCGGCCCTCGCGTCGTCGCGCTCGCCGATCCCTTCGTCGTGGCTGCCGGTACTCGCGCCCACGCCGCGGAAGTTGAACCGGACCGTCGCGATCCCCGCCTCGTTCAACGCCTGGGCCGCCCGGTAGACAGCCTTCGTGTGCATCGTCCCGCCGAACAGAGGGTGCGGGTGGCACACGACGGCCGCTCCCCGAGGTGGGGAGTCGGGCTCCTTCAACACGGCCTCGAGATGGCCGTGCGAGACGGGAATCAACATAGGTGTTGCTGTGCCGGCAGGGGGGGCAGGCTATGTTCAGGCTCCCGTGTGGGTCGGTCAAGCCACCACAGCCAGGATCCGATGGACGCCTCCGCGAGCGCCCTGAACGCCGACGATCGCGCGAATGAGCTCTACTGGGGCTCGGGGATGAGCGTGAATCAGATCGCGGAGACGCTCGATCTGTCCAAGGGCGCGCTGTACGAGCTGATCCGGCCGCTCTCCGCCGCGGTGGCCTGCCCAGACTGCGGCGCTGAGGCCGTGCATCCGAACCGCACCGCCAAAGAGAAGGGCCTGATCGCGTGCCCCGAGTGTGGGTGGGGGGGCGACGAGGGCGCCGCGGCACCGAGCACCGGGCTCCGGAAGGCGCGCGCGGCCACCGCCCCGCGGGCAGCCGCCGTTCCAGCCTCCGCGTCGTCCGTCCCGGCGCACGCGGGCGAGGTTCCCGCGGTCCGGGGCCGAAGCGCTCTCGCCGCCGGGCTCCTCATCGGCGCCGCCGCGGGGCTGGCGTGGTTCCTGTGGTCGCGGCGTAAGTAGAGGACCACCCGGTCCCGGGACCATGACTCCCGCCTCGGCAGGCCGCGACCCCCGGAGCATCGTCACACCGGACGCGTTCGAGGTCTCCAAGGATCTGCTCGGCCTGAAGCTCGCGCCCCCCGAGAAGCGACTCGGGGCCCTGCTCGTCGACCTCACGGTCATCTCGATCCTGACGGCGGTGACGCGGAGCTTCGCGCTCATCCTCGGCGTGGTCGTGGCGGTACTCCTCGTTCGCGCGGGGCTCAAGCGCACTCCCGTGCGCAACAGTGTGTTCAACCGCGCCATGCGCGGCTCGGTCGGGTGCCTCGGCGTGTTCATCGGCGTCATCACGGCCATCGTCTGGATCAGCGCGGGCATCGGCGGTGGCGGCTCCAATGACGACGACGAGGAGCCGAGTGTCACCGCCACCGGCATCTCCTCTGGGGGCGGGGGCGTACTGGGCACTCTGGCCTCCGTCGTCGTGGAGCAAGCGTTCTCGGAGGCGGATGACCTCGCCGAGGCCGAGGAGGCTACGCGCGAGCTGGTGGAGGCCTCGCAGGAGCTCGGGATCGCGACCGAGGACATGCGCGAGATGTTGGTCGCCGCCGTGCCGGACGACGCCCCTTGGGCCGACGGTGCTCCCGCCATGTTCGATCGTGTCCTCCCGGCCCCCGCCGTCGAACCCATCGAGTCGCGCGACGCCATCGCCATCCGCGATGAGGTGTCGCTCTATACCACCGAGGAGGCGCTCGCAGCGTACGCCGCACTCCTGCGCTCCGGACGCGCCGGGGACATGGACATCGCGCGTCGCGAGGCGCTCGAGACGCGGCTGGCCGCCGAGGTCGCGGCGGATACCATGCGTGCACTCGAAGGGCGCGTGGCCCAGCTCGCGGACGACGTGCAAGGGGTCGAGGAGAGCCTGCGCGAGGCCCGGAGCGAACTGGACGAGTTGGATGGGCGCGGGGTCTTCAGCACGCTCCGGTCCTTCCTGGACGAGCTGGGGTTCGGGTTTGGATGGGCTTCCCTCTACTTCACTCTCATGCTCTCGTGGTGGAAGGGTCAGACGATCGGGAAGCGGCTCTTTCGCATTCGCGTGCTCCGCCTCGACGGCGAACCCATCACCTGGTGGGCAGCGTTCGAGCGAGCGGGCGGGTACGCGGCCGGCCTCGCCACCGGCCTGCTCGGGTTCGCTCAGATCTATTGGGACGCCAACCGCCAGGCGATCCACGACCGCATCGTGGGCACTGTGGTCGCGCTCGACCCGCCCGACAAAATCCTCGACTGGGAGTCCCTGCTGTGAGCGAAGAACGATTCGAAGCAGATGTCGAGGTGAACGCCGATGGCGACATCCCCCGCGACTTGGAGAGCCGGTTCGGGCGCCGCATCGTCATGACGGTGCCGAACCGTCACAACGCGAAGCTCCGAAAGGTCATGGAGCTGGTGAACGCCGACGACGACCTCTACGCGCTCTGGACTGCTGCGAACGTGAACGCAGTCGAACGGCTCGGCATGACCGACCACGGTCCCGTGCACGTGAAGATCGTCATGAACATCGCGGTGCGCCTCATGCGGCTGCTCATGGAGGCGGGCGTCGAGCCGGGCATCGTCACCAACTACCGCATGGAGCCGGACGACGCGGAAGTGGTGGTAGCGCTGGCCGCCCTGCTGCACGATCTCGGCATGTCGATCCACAGAGACGACCACGAGACGTACTCGCTGTTCATGGCCGACGCCAAGCTGCGTGAGATCCTGCCGGCAGTCTACCCGCCGCGCGAACAGACCGTCGTCCGCTCCGACGTCTTGCACGCCATCATTGCGCACCGTTCGGATGGTAGACCGCTCACGGTCGAGGCGGGGGTCGTGCGCATCGCGGACGCGCTCGACATGGCAAAGGGGCGCTCTCGCATCCCCTTCTCGTCGGGATCCCTTTCCATTCACTCGGTGTCCGCCGCGGCCGTCGAGTCCGTCTCGATCGAGCGCGGCGATGTGAAGCCCGTCTCGGTGACCGTCGCACTCTCCAACTCCGCGGGACTCTTTCAGCTCGATCAACTGCTCCGCAACAAGCTCGACGGGAGCGGCATCGAGCACCTGATCGAGGTGGATGCGAAGGTGGGTGCCGAGGAGAAGACGCTGCTGAAAGACTTCACGCTGTAGGTCACCATGGAGATCGAGGTCTCCTTTCCGTTGGCCTTCGCGGCGGGCCTGCTCTCGTTTCTATCCCCCTGCGTCTTCCCGGTCGTGCCCGGGTGCCTCGCCTTCGTGTCGGGACTCACGCTCGGCGAGCTCGATGCCCCCTCCTCGGCGGGCGTGCGCGGACGTGCGGTCCTCCACGCGACGCTCTTCATGGCAGGCTTCGGTGTGGTGTTCATGACGCTGGGGCTCGTGGCCACCGCCGCGGGTGTGCGCGTGGCTGCGGCGCTCCCCTGGGTCCATCGCATGGGTGGCGTGGTCATGGCGCTGTTCGGGCTGCTGCTCCTTGGGCTCCTCCGCGTTCCTGGCCTGGCCCGCGATCTGCGCCCCCACCTCTCCGCTCGGCCCGCCGGCGTCCTGGGGTCCTTCGCTACAGGGGTCGCGTTCGGAGCGGGCTGGACGCCCTGTATTGGACCGATTCTCGGGACCGTTCTATTGTACGCCAGCCTCGAGACCACGATGGCCCAGGGCACGCTACTCCTCGCAACGTATGCCCTGGGACTCGGGGTTCCGTTCGTGGCGGCAGCGGCCGGGTTGAGTTGGTTCCTGGCGACGAGCGTCGCGGTGAAGCGGTGGATCGTGCCCCTGCAGAGGGTATCGGGCGTGATCCTTGTGGTGATTGGGCTATCGATGGCGAGTGGCCACTTCGCGCGGCTCGCCGCGTTCCTCGCGGGGCTCGGCCAGTTGTTCAACCTGGAGGTCGGATGAAGTCTCGGAGGGCGAACGTGCGACGATCGATAGCCCCGGCGATGATCTTGCTGATCGGAGTCGGCTGCGGTGGTGGCGAGGCTCCGGCCGCTGGGGATGGCAGCACCGACGCGACCACGCGCGCGCTGCTCTCGCAGCCCTCGGGCGAGGGACCCGCAACCACCATCGAGGGATTTCCCGACCTCGTGAACCAGATGACCACGGCGTACCTGCCCGATCTGGGCTACAACCGCGGGGTCGTCGAGGCTCCGCTCAAGGTCATCGAGTTCGCGGACTTCGGGTGCGGATTCTGCCGTCGCTTCCACGAGGAGTCCTTCCCGACCTTGAAGGCGCAGTTCATCGACACCGGCATGATCGAGTGGAAGTTCTTGCCGTTCATCACGGGATCGTTCGAGAACTCGCTCGCTGTCACCGAAGCCGCGGAGTGTGCGCTCGAGCAGGGCACCACCCTCTACGAAGCGCTGGGTGGCATGATCTGGGTGCGGCAGGGGGACTGGAAGGCCACCGGCGACGCCGCGGCGCTCGTGCGCTCGTGGGCGGGGGAGGCCGGGGTCGACCTGGCACGCTTCGACAACTGCCTCGCCGAGGACCGTCAGATGAACCGCGTGGCCGGAGCCACAGCGATGGCCCAACAGCTCGGCGTTCGGGCTACGCCGACGTTTTGGATCGTCGGATACGGGCCGCTCCAGGGCGCGCTCCCGCTGGAGGCGTTTCAGGGGATCTTCTCGACGGTGTACGACGAGGTCCTCGCTGCGGTCGACAGCGCGGCCGCGGCGCCCAGGCCTGGAGCCTGATCACGGAGCGGGTCCGCCCGTTTGGCCCTCCTTCGGCGCGGCGCCTGGTCGTGGTTGGGGCGCTGGCCGGGGCCGGGCTCGCCTGCGCACCGATCGCCACGGCCGGGCCGGACTGCACGCCCGTGGCGGGGGCGGTGCTCCTTCCGGACGCCTTGCAGGAGACGAGCGGCGTCGCCGTGAGTGGGCGCTCGTCGGGAGTCCTATGGACGCACAACGACGAGGGGTCCGAGCTCTTCTCTCTCGACGCGGACGGCCTCGTGCTCGGGCGGTTCACGATGAGCGAAGCGGCCCGTGACCCCGAGGATCTCGCCTCGGCTGACTGCGCCGGCGAGACCTGCCTGTATCTCGCCGACACGGGTGACAACGCCGAGCGTCGTGGCAACGGTGATGCGCGTATTCTGCGTGTACGCGAACCCGAGGACCCCACCGAGAGCGGCCCGCTCGAGGCCGACGCGTTTCCAGTTCGGCTTCCCGATGGTCCACGCGACACCGAGGCGATCTTCGTGCTTCCGGGTGAGCGCGTGTACCTGCTCACGAAGGGACGCAGCGACCCGGTCACTGTCTATCGATACCCGGGCGAGCTCCGCGCGGAGGTTGTCACACTGGAGGGGGTGCAGGTTCTCACCGACGGCCCGCAGCAGCTGCTCGATCAGGTCACCGGTGCGAGCGCATCCTCGGACGGGAGCCTGGTTGGAGTGCGCACCTATCGCGCGCTCCGGTTCTATGAGGTCGAGGCGGGTCGTCTCGTTCCTCTCGAGGGAGGGCTCGTGAACCTCCGTCCGCTCGAGGAGATCCAGGGCGAGGGGCTGGCCATCGGGCCCGATGGTGCGGTATGGCTCACCTCCGAGGGGGGGCCGCTCGGCGGCCCTGCGGCCCTGAACGCACTGCGTTGCCGCCTCTGAGTGGTTCCGGCTTTCGCCTCAGTGCGGGAGCAGTGGCGCGAGGACGTCGCGGGTGTCCGAAGGGAGCTGGCGCTCGGCGAAGTAGTTCCCGACCAGGGACAGCGCGGCCCCGATGCCGCTCACGTTCAGGATTCTGAGGATGAAGCGCAGGTCCTCCGTGGCCGCTAGGTCGCTTTCGGATCGCGACGCGAGCTTGATGGCCAAGGCATAGGCCGGCGGCGGCGCGAACAGGCGTACGTGTGGGAGCTCCAGGTAGCGCCCTGCCCCACCGAGCGGCTTCAGGACCCGCCGCACTGAGTCTTCCAACCACCCGGCCCCCCATCCATTGGCGCCCGCTAGCGCGGCCACGGGGTCGGCTTGCGGCGGGGTGCGCCGGAAGAGCGCCGCGGGGCGAGCCGTGGAGCCCCGGCAGGGCAGGACCTGGTACAGGATCGCGCCGCCAAGAAAATAGAACTCGGCGTCTAGTTCTAATAAACGGAGATGCTGGCTGATTTGCTGGAACCTGGCGGCCTCGACGGACGGTGAAGCCGGGGCTGACCCAGCGAGTGCCGGCACGACCTCGGTCGGGTCGAACACGTTTCGGCGTGCGAGCGCGAGGGGGCTCGC
>JBEBGN010000064.1:0-15838 GCA_040081395.1 Longimicrobiales bacterium | reverse complement strand
GTGTGAGCGCAGGGCCGCCGAGCCAAGCGCCGACCCCTGCGCCGACGATCCCGAGGGCCACGAACATCATCTTCTTGGAGGCCGGTCGAGTCGCGGACTCGGCGGTCGCCGCTCCCCCATCCACTTCCTGTTTGTCGTTCGCCACATGTCCCCCCGGCGGGCCTGAGCATCGCAGTCGTTCCCGCCGACTGGGCACGGCGCGTGCCACCGGGGTGGAGGTCCGTCCTCCTGCGTATGTGTTTATGCGATATCGCGTTACGGCACCCGTGACCGAGCGCGCGATGCCCGTCGACACCGGTGGTCACGGCAGGGCGGCAGGGACTGCCGTGGTCCGGGCGGCCGAAACTTCCGACCCGCGCGGGGCCCGCGAACGCGACCGCCCGCCGCGCGGAGGCGCGGCGGGCGGGTCACGGGCGGGCCAGCGGCGCGACTACCTCCGCAGGTTCACCAACTCCTGGAGCATCTCGTCACTCGTGGTGATCACGCGCGCGTTCGATTGGAAGCCGCGCTGCGTCGTGATCATGTTCGTGAACTCCTGCGCGAGATCGACGTTCGACATCTCGAGCGCACCCGACGTGATATACGACTGGCTCCCCTCTCCGTTGAAGCCGATCACGGGGTTGCCGGAGTTCGCGGACGTCGTATACAGGTTGTCGGTGAGGCGCATCATACCCGACGGATTGTTGAAGTCCGCCAGCGCGATCTGTCCGAGAACCAGGGTTTCTCCGTTCGTGAAGGAGCCCTGGATGATGCCGGTCGCCTCGATCCCGATCCCCGTGAGATCACCCATGGGGAATCCGTCCTGATCGCGCACCAGCGCCGTCGACGGGCTCGCGAACTGCGAGATACCGTCGATGTCGCCCGGCGTGCCGAACTCCACCGTGACCGTCTGCGCGGCCGTGAAGCCGGTGGGGGTGAACGCGAGGGCGGTGTTCGCCGGACCCAACAGTGCGCCATTGTTGTCGAAGGTGACCGTCCCGGCAGCACCGCCGGACACCGCGGCGCCCGCGACCGTGATACCGTAGTCCCACGTGTTGGCTGCGGTCTTCGTGAACGTGATCGTCATGTCATGGGCGCCCCCCTGCGCGTCCATGACCGCGATCGACGTCTGGCGGGAATCGCCCACGAGCGCGGCCGCGTCGAGGTTGCCACCCAGCGTCGCGTTGGCGGTCGGCTGCGCCGCGGACTTCTGCCCGAACGGGAGCCGGATATCACCGACAGCCTGAGTGAGCACGCCGGCGTTCGCCACGCGTCCCTGCACGACGTAGCCATTGGTCGCCAACACGAGCCGTCCATCCGAATCGATCTTGAAGTTGCCGGCGCGGCTGTAGAGGTTCTGCGAGCCGTCCGACACGACGAAGAACGACGGCCCCTGAATGGCCAGGTCGGTCGTGATGCCCGTCGCCTCCAGGTTCCCCTGCGTGAAGATCTGGTCGATGCTGGAGATGCTCATGCCGAGCCCGACCTGCATGGGATTGGTGCCGCCCGTGGAGCCCTGAGGCCCACCCGGCGGCCGGCTCGCGCTCTGCACCAGCTGCGAGAGGCTTTCTTCGAACGTGACCCGGCTCGCCTTGAAGCCGATCGTGTTCACGTTGGCGATGTTGTTACCGATCACGTCCATGCGGGTCTGGTGGTTCTTCAGACCCGACACGGCCGCGAACAGGGATCGCATCATGGTGGGTACCTCCCTAGTGAGTGATCTCGAGAACTTTCGACAGCTGCACTTCCTCGTTACCGACGACGAGCACCGGGCCAGCGGAACCCGGGCGTACGCCGAGCACGACACCGCTCGACAACGGACTGGCCTGCACGCCCGTGCCGTTCCCCAACACCTGCACCGACAAGGTGTAGGTGCCTGCGGCGAGACCCGCCGCCGCCGCGCCCAGATCGATGCGATGAACCCCGGCTGCGGCCACGGTGGTGTCCATCGCCAGCGCCACATTCCCCGCGGAGTCCAAGAGCTCGAGGTGGACCGCCGCCGCATCCGAGGTGGTGACGAACGCGTCGCGCGGGCCGGTCGCCGAGAGCTCGAGTTGATCGCCCGTCGTCACGATGCGCTGCCCGATGAGCCCGATCGCGGCGCTGTTCTGGGCCTGGATCATCTCGGAGGTGCGGAACTCCATCTCCTGCTCCAGGAGCTCGTTGGTGTGAATCTGCTGCTCCAGCGCGGTGAACTCGGCGAGCTGGCTGGCGAAATCCTGCGCATCCAAGGGCTCCAGAGGATCCTGGTGGCGAAGCTGCGTGACGAGGAGGCGGAGGAAGTCCTCCTTGCCTAGAGCTTGGATCATCATGAGGAGCGCTCCTGAGGAGTCTCTTTGCGTTGACGTGAACCGCGATCACGTCCCTCGGGCGCTTCGTAGGATGACCCTGAAGTGCGCCCTTGCTGCGATCCCGCATCCGACGACGACGCGCCCGACCCGCCGCCGGCCTGGAGGCCGCGCAGGTCGACCACCGGAACCGCGGCCGACGTCGGTCGAGGGCCCTCCATGGGGGCGTCCGCGATCATGCGCACGGCGAGCTCGCCGGCCTCTAATCCGCGCCGCGCGAGCTGCTGCCCGAGGTCCCGTAGCCCGGCCGTCAGATCGGCGGCCAAGAGCGGGTCGCCGACGCGCAGGTGCGCATCCACGATCGAGCCCCTCACGCCCACCAGCAGGGACGCACCCTCCCCGAGCGCATCGAGCGGGACGTGCACGCTCCTGAATGGAGACGGAGCCTCGGGGGTCTCGAAGCGCGCCGGGTCCATGGGCGGTGCCGAAGCGGCGGCCGGCGAGGGAGACGACGGTTCGGCGTGGCTCGGTCTCGCCGCCAGCAACGCCACGCGCGCGCCGGGATCGGTGGGCGAACTCCCCGGCACGTTCTGAGCGGCTGCGTCCGTCGGCGACACCGTAGTCGCGGAAAGTGCGAGGCGGTCCGCGAGCGGACCCTGCGCCGTCTCGGACGCAGGGGAGGGAGTCGGATCGTGCCGCGTCGGCGCGTCGTCGAGCGCGCCGACACCGTCGACGCGCGCAGGCTTGGCAACCGGCGCCACAGGGGCGACCGGGGCCACACCCTTACGGGGAGCGGCTACGCCCACCGCGGGCGCCTCGGGTCGCCGGGGGAGCAAGCTCTCCGGGCCCATGTCGCTGCCCGGTCCGTCGACCTGGATGTGCCCCGAGTCGATGGGGTAGAGCGTCTGCAATCCTTCCTCCCGCGCAATGCGGGCCAGGAGGAGTGCAGCGTCGGGCGTGACCGGACCGCCATCGACGTAGAGGTCGGCCGCCTGCCCCACGGTGTGAAGCGACTGTGTGGTCCACGTCACGACGGGGCCGGGTTCCGAGCGCCCCTGCGTGAACAACTCGTTCTGCCGCAACTGGCTGCGAACTCCCTCGACGACTTCGACGCGGCGGCCGTGCTCACTCCACATCCGCTGGGCGACGCGGTTCAAGCGGCTCACAAAATCACGATCGAGACCGCGCAAGGTGGTCGGGTCCAACGAAGCGGACGGGTCGATCGCGGCAGGAGGGACTTGGGGCGCCACCACGACCTGCTCGGCGGCGTCGGGCGCCGGGACCGCCGCAACGTCCCGCGACAGGCCAGCCGCAAGGTCCGGCGCCGGGGCGGACGCAACCAACGCTGCGTCGTCGGAAACGACCATCGGCGCGGGGGACTCGACTTCCCCGGTCGACTCGACGGCCACTGCGGTCGGTAACGGCGCGAAACCCGTCATGGCCAACGCGGGCGCATCCGCTGCCTTCGTCATCCACGCCGAATGTCCGTGTGCGTTCCACGCACCCCCGAGTGCGCCGCCATCCAGCTCGGTATCCGCATCGACATCCACGGCACCGGACGGCGGCGCGTCGACTGCGGGCGTCGGCGCCGACGGCGGAGTCGGGGTGGCGCCCATGACCATGGCCAACAGCAGCTCGGGGAACCCTGCCACGTTGGGCGCGGCCTCGTCGGCGCGAGAGGGCCCTGCGCGTACGCGGCTGACCCGGTCGGCCGACTCGGTGGCGTTGGGCGGTGCACCCCCCGCGGGGGCTCCGGTCCCCGCCCCGAGACGCGCGTCGGCGGATGCCGAGTGCGCGGAGGCGAGCGTGACGGCGACCAACAGACCCGGAGGAATCACGGGTTACCCTGCAGCACGCGGCGGCTGATGGCCGCCACCCGGCTCGGCTCCATCACGGCCAGGATCGGAGCGGCGCTCCTGCCCTGCATGGCGAGCAGGACCCTCTCGATCTGCGTGTCTTCCAGGTGCTCCAAGACGGCCGCGGCCTCCTCGGGCTCCATCGCGGAAAAGATGCTGGCGAGCCTCTGGTAGTTGAGCGCCACTCGGGCGACCGAGTCGGCATCCACCACCCCGGGCGCGGGGGGCTGGGCTTCGGTCCCTTCGTTCGCGGCGGCGGCGGCGCCTCCATCGCTGGGGGCGGACTCATCCTGAGGGGGCTCCTCGGAATCCGCTTCCGGACCCGGCTCAGCGCCGGGCTCCGAGGGGGCGTGTTCGGCGTCCGGCGCCTCGCCCTCGTGCGCCTCCGCCGCGATGGAATCGGCGGCAGCCTCCGCGCCCAACGCCTCCTCCGCGGGGACGCCCACGACCACGGCGTTGTACGTCGCCATGCCGGCGGCCCCCACCACCGCCCCGCCGGCAACCACGCCGACATAGACCAGCACCGCCTTCATTGTTGACCGTGCCCGCCGAGGCGATACGACGTCAGCGCCATCTCATCCTCGTGCTTCCGTTCGGCGAGTCGCTCCAGTGCACGCGCCTGCTCCAGCCGGGGAATGACGACGCGCTCGAGAGACTCGCGACGCTTCTCCGCCTCTTTGTAGGCCTCCTGCTTCTCGGCGACCGTCGCCGCAGCCAGAGTCCTCACGGTGAGCGCATTCTGGATGCCCCGGTCGAGCTGCTCGATGAGGAGGCGGAGCGTGAGCACCCCGCCGACGCGCTCCCCGCTCGAGCGCGCGATCGCGCCTTCGATCTCGCCGCGCTGCTCCCGCATCTTCCGCAGCGCCTCGTCGGCGTCGGCCATGGCTTGGCTCGCCATCGCGAGCTCCATCGCTCGCCGGTCCACCTCTTCACGTCGCAGGTCCAAGAGGCGGTCGAGCTTCGTGCGATGGGTCACGCCAGGGACTCCATGATCTCGAGGGACGTCTTCTTCAGGCCAGCGAGCGCCGCGGTGGTCGCGGACCAATCGGACAGGTCGTTCGGGGCCTGACGCAGGAACTGTGCGATCGGCTCCCGCATGCGGATGGCGAGGTCTACCTGCCGATCGGTGCCCTCGCGGTAGGCGCCCACCGCGATCAGGTCCTCCTTCTCGCGATAGGCGGAGACGAGCCGCTGGATGTCGCGTGCCGCGGCGTGCAGCGACTCGGGGAGCACGCGCTCGCGTAGACGGCTCACGCTCCGCAACACGTCGACCGCAGGGAAGTGACCCGCGGTAGCGAGCTCGCGCGTCAAGACGACGTGGCCATCGAGGATCGAGCGTGCGGCGTCGGCGACCGGTTCGTTGAAATCGTCACCCTCGACGAGCACGGTGTAGACCCCCGTGATCGTGCCCGTCTCGTCCGTGCCCGCGCGTTCGAGCAGCCGCGGCAGGAGGGCAAACACCGACGGCGGATAACCTTTGGTGGTCGGGGGCTCGCCGGCCGCCAAGCCGATCTCCCTCCAAGCCGTCGCCACCCGGGTGATCGAGTCCACCATGAGCAGCACATCCATGCCGCGCTCGCGGTAGTCCTCGGCGATCAGGGTTGCCATCCACGCGGCGCGCGCCCGCAGAAGCGCGCTCTCGTCGCCGGTTGCGACCACGACAACCGAGCGCGACAGGCCCTCCGGCCCGAGCGCATGGTCGAGAAAGTCGGGCACCTCTCTGCCACGCTCACCGACCAACGCGATGACGTTCAGGTCGGCGGAGGTCCCCCGCGCGATCATGCCGAGCAGCGTGCTCTTGCCCACGCCGCTGCCCGAGAAGATGCCGATCCTCTGACCTCGCCCCACGGTGAGCGCACCGTCGATCGCGCGTACGCCGGTGGGAAGCGGCGTGTCGATGCTCCTCCGTCGCAGCGGGTTCATCGGCGTCACCGCGAGCGGGCGCTTACGCTCCGTGCGGATCGGGCCCTTTCCATCGATGGGATCGCCGCGTGCGTCGATGACGCGGCCGAGCAGCTCGTCGCCCACGCCCACCGTACCTGCCCGCCCCAAGACCTCGACCGCGCTACCCGGCTGGAGTCCGCCGAGCCCCCCGTAGGGCATGATGAGGACGCGGCCACCGTTGAAGCCGACCACCTCGCCGTCCACGCCGCTGCTACCGTCGATGGTGCGGATCCGGCAGATGTCCCCCACCGCCGCGTCCACGCCGGTCGCTTCGATGACGAGACCTGCGACCCGCTGCACCCGCCCACAGACGACGAAGCGGGGCACGTCGCGGACGCGTTCCATGAGCAGCTCAGGCATCCGTCAGCACCTCGCAGATCCGCTCGAGCGTGTGCGACAACCTGCCGTCTACGATCCGTTCGGCGCCTTCCACAAGGCAGCCACCGGAGCGCACCGTCTGATCCGCGATCCACCGCACCGTCTGCCCGCTGGTGAGGTGTTGATGCACCGACGGCCCCGACAGCCCGCTGCTCGAGAGCAACGCCAGGTCAGAGGGGTTGAGGTGTACGGTGAGCGGGTCGGTCACGGGGAACTCCGCGACCGCCCGTCGCACGACGTCGGCTATGATCTCGGGCGCAGTCCGCACCTCGCGCTCGACGAGATGCGACGCGATCGCGGTGGCCAAGATGGCGATGCGCTCGACGGCCTCCTGGCGGCGTTTCTCGTCTGCGCGCTCCACCTGGGAAATGAGCGCCCGCACCGACTCGACGGCAGTGGCCACGCGTACGCCCTCGGAGCGCCGTCCCTCCTCGAAACCTGCGAGGTGCGCTTCGGAGCGCGCCTGCTCGAGCTCGGCCTCGCGGTCTCCTGCGGACGGCGGCGGAACGATCCGCCTCGCGACCGCCGAAGGATCGAGGTCGGGCAACGTGGGCACTCTGAGGTCGGCTGGCATGGCAGGCGCGGCCGCCGACCGCGCGCCCGGCACAGCGGGGACACCCCGCACGCCAGCGTCGGTACCGCCCGCGCCCAGACCCGACTCGGCGTCCGCCTCGACGACGACGGGGTACGATGTCAGCGGCTCAAACGAGAAGTTCATCGTCACCTCCGCCGAGCACGATCTCTCCGGCTTCCTCGAGACGACGCGCCTCGGCCACGATCTTCCGCTGCGCCTCCTCGACGTCGCGCAGCCGTGCGGGCCCGAGAAACTCCATCTCCTGTTTCAGCGTACCCATCGCGCGCTGCGACATGGAGCGGAAGATCTTCTCCTTCAACTCGTCGCTCCCCGCCTTCATGGCCATGGCCAGCTCCTTGGTCTGCACCTCGGAGACGAGCCGCTGGATCGCCTTCTCGTCGAGCTTGCTCAGGTCGTCGAAGACGAACATCAGGTCCTTGATCTTGTCGGCCAGGACCGGATCCCGGTTCGCCATCTCCTCGAGCAGCTCTTTCTCGACGGCGGGGGGGGCCATGTTGAGTACGTCGGCCACCGCGGCAGGCCCGCCCGCCTCCGTGAGCGGCGCCGAAAGCGACGTGGATGCCTCGCCGCCCAAAAATCGCTCGACGACTTCGAGCACGTCGGGGAGCACTTTTTCCATCTGCGCCTTGCGTACCAACACGTCCGCACCGAGCTGGGGCTGGAGCTGCATGAGGATCTCCGCCACCAACGACGGCTCCAGGTGCGCGAGCACGAGCGCCACTGTCTGCGGATGTTCGGAGCGCAGGATGTTCGCCAACGACTCCGGATCCACGCGACGCAGGGTCTTGAACCCCGCCCCCTCGCGCATGGTCGTCTGGAGCCGCTGCATGACCGGCTGCGACTCCTGTTTTCCCAGCGTCTTCTCGAGGAACGTGCGCGCGGCCTTGAAGCCGCCGAACACCGTCGTGTGGGAAGTCGCTGCGGACTCCTGCCACTCCTCCATGACGGTTGCAACCACCTCGGGCGGCACCTGGTCGAGCTGAGCCATCTCCAAGGAAATGGCCTCGAGCTCGTCGGGCGTCAGCTCGCCCGTCATCGATTCGGCCGCCTCGGGTCCGAGCGCCATGACCAGAATGGCAGCCTTTTGCCCCCCCGTGAGACGGTCGGCCCTCAGGGCCCCCCCTTTTCGGCGTTGCGCGGCGGCTACTGCCATGGCGCTCAGCCCTCACCCAGCCACGCGCGCACCACGCGCGACGGGTTCACCGGACCCGCACCCATCACGGTATCCGGGCCTTCGCCGACGAACCCGACCTGGGAGTCGGCACCACCGATCCTCGGCCGCGTCTGCGCTGCCGAGAGCGTGCGCCGTTCGGGCACGGATTTCTTGGCGAGCGAGAGTCCGCGCAGCGCGAGGACGAACATCAAGACGAGCGCGATGATGAGAACGATCGGACGTTGGAACTCGCGCAGCAGGTCGAGCACGCCCGGGGGGGGCGGACCGCCGTCGTTGAGCGTGACCAGCAACGGCTCGAACGGCACCGGAAGCACCGAGATGGCGTCGCCTCGGCTGGGGTCGAGCCCGACCGCATTGCTCACCAACTCCTCGATGCGGCGGAGAAGCGCCGCGTCGCCGGCGCGCGGAAGCGCCTCGTTGATGGCGACCGCGACCGTGAGCCGCTCGATCGCCCCCGGCGCACGAGTGGACACCTCGGTGCTCCGCGTGACGTCGAAGGTGTTGTTCTGGATGGTGGACGCCGCACCCTGCGTGGGGTCACCGGGCTCGATCTCCGATCTCTGCTCGGTCGTGAGCACCTGCTGATTCGGGTCGACCGCCTCGACACGCCGCTCCACTTGCTCGAAGTCCAGTTGCGCCGACACGCGCACGCGCACATTGGAGGGCCCCAGCAACGGCTCGATCAGCTCAGCGGCCCGCAGCCCCAGGTACTCCTCCAGCTCGAGCTGCATCTCGAGGCGACGCCGGTCCATGCGCACGAGTGAGTTGGGCTCGATCGCGGCGGAGAGGACGCGCCCAGCGTCGTCGAGCACGCTCACGTTCTCGCTCGTCAGCCCATCCACCGCGCTCGCGAGCAGGAACGTGATCGCCTCCACCTGCTCCGCAGCGGGTCGCGCACCAGCGGCTACACTGAGGAGCACGGACCCCTCGACGGGCTGGCTCGCGAGTAGACGCGACGAATTTTCCGGGAGGGCGAGGTGCACTTCCGCGGAGTTGATGCCGCGCATCTGCCCGATGGTTCGCTCCAGCTCACCCTCGAGAGCTCTGCGGTAGTTGATGCGCTGGGTAAAATCGGTCATGCCCCAAGAGGCTTCGTCGAAGAGCTCGAAGCCCGGGCGCGACCCACCCGACACGCCCTGCTCGGCCAGCGCCACCCGAGCGCGCGCCGCGTCCTCTTCCCGCACCATGACCGAGCCACCGCTCGCCGACAGCTGGTTCTCGACGCCCGACTCCTCGAGCGCGCGCTGCGCGGAGCCGATCACCTCGATCGGTACGTTCTGGACGATGGGCACCCACTGCGGCGCATTCCCCCACGCGACCAGCCCCCAAATCCCCGAGAGGCCGACCCCCACTACGGCGAGGACGGCGAGCACGCGCGGCGTACCCGCGCGCCGCAGGAAGTCCGTGAGCGAGTCCATGGGCGTCCCCGACTCCCGCTAGGTCTGCATGTTTACGACGGTCCGGTACGCCTCGACCATCCGGTCGCGCACCGCGATCAGCATTTCGAGAGCGATCCCGGCTTCCTCGACCGCGGCCATGACGTCATGCAGCTCGACCGGCTCACCGCGCAGAAAAGCCTGCACCGCGTCGCTGGACTGATCCTGCAGAGCCTGTGTCTCGCCCAGCGCCCGGGAGAGCGTGTCCTTGAAGGAGCCTTGGCCGAGCCCGTCCGTCTGTCCGAGCCCGCCCTGGCCGAGGCCACTCTGGGCATAGGCCCTTTCGATGGCCGAGCCCGGCCCCACCTGCTGCGCCGCCTGGATCGGTATGCTCATGTCAGACCCGCACGTCGATGCGGCCGCCGACTTGGCGACCCGGTGGAACGGAGCCCCGTGCTGGCGAGGTCGGCGCGTAGGTGAGCGGCCCGCTCGCCGCGCTCCGCAGGTAGAAGGCGCGTTCGTCCGCGGAGAGCAGCTCCCAGAGGCGCGCGTCGACGCCACCGGTAGCCTCGCCGGCCTTTGAGCTCGGGTCCGTATGTCGGCTCGCGGGGTCGGCGGGGTGCCGCTCGGATCCACGCGCGGGAGCGCTGCGCGCGCGGTCGTCGGAGGGGGTCGGGCCGTATGCGCCCGGGCCGAGGCCGTGTATGGAAAGGCTCATCGGCTCAGATCCGGATGGCGCGCATGAGCATCGCCTTCATGGCGTCGAATACGGTCGCATTCGCTTCGTACGCGCGCCGGACCTCCATGAGGTCGATGGTCTCGCGCACGAGGTTGACGTTCGGGTAGCGCACGTAGCCCATCTCGTCCGCGTCCGGATTGCCTGGCTCGTAGACCATGGGGCCTTCCGACGGGTCCTCGGCCATGGCACCCACTTCGACGCCGTATACGGGCTCGACCACCGAGCCGAAAGACCCGACCTCCGGCACCTCCGGAACGTGGATCTCGCCGAGCCGCCGCATCTGGGTCGAGGGAGACACCGCCTGTTCCGCGGTCGCCTCGCGCAGCTCGAGCGTGCGCCGACGGTACGGCTCGCCACCTTCGGCGCGCGTCGTCTGCGCGTTCGCGATGTTCATCGAAATCACGTCCATCCGCCGCCGCTGCGCGGAGAGACCGCTCGCGGAAATCGCGAGGCCGCGGAAAAGGCCGCGAACGCCGTCCACGTCGGGCATCAGGCGCTCCTCACGCTGGATCGGATCTGGGTGTACAGCTTCTGGAGCGTCTCGGCGAGGGCTTCGTATCGGATCTGCTCGTCGGCCAGCGCCACCATCTCCACCTCGAGATCGATCGCCTCGCCACTCATCGCCTCGTCGAGCGCCGTCCCGAAGGAGGCGACGTTCGAGTTGGAGGCGTTGGCGACCCGGTTCGCGATCTCGCGCGACCGGACGGCGCTCGCGTCGAGCTCTTGGCGGAGCCCGTCGACGACCGTGCCCGCCCCGAGGAGCCCTCGGATCAAGCGGTTCCCGCGATTCGCGTGTGTGCGCTCATGGAATCGAGGCCTGAAGCAACGACCGTTCCAACGCCGACACCGGCGTGGGACGGGAAGAGCGACGGCAACGCCACCGCCGCAAGGCTCTCGTGGGTAGCTACTTACGCGATCGGAGGCGCGACTCGGGAGCCTCGGGCGCTACGCACCTCGGGTGCGAGCCGCTCCGGGATCTCCTCCGCGAGGGGCAGGAACTGCCGGGCCACGCGCGGCGAAAACTTCCGTGCCGGCTCGGCCCGCCGCTCAGCTCAGGTCGGGCGATTGAGCTTGGTGCGCAGGGTCCGGACGCTCACGCCGAGCAGCTTCGCCGCCTGGGTCCGGTTCCCTTCGGTCCGTGCGAGCGCTTCCGCGATCAGTGCCTCTTCCGCATCCGCGACGCTCAGGCTGGTGAGCGTGACGGCGCCGTCCGCGCTCGCGCGCGGCGACGCCTTCGGAGCGGGTCGCCCCGCATCCTCGTCGCCCAGCACGAAGGACGCCGCGTCCAACCTGCCATCGGCGGAGAAGATCACCGCGCGCTCCAATGCGTGGGCGAGTTCTCGCACATTCCCCGGCCAGGCGTAGGCGCTCAGCTTCTCCAGCGCCTCGGGGGTGAGCACGGGGGTGGGACGATTGAGCTCGGCGGCGACGCGAGTCGCGAAGTAGTTCGCCAGGACCGGCAGATCCTCGACGCGATCTCGGAGAGGGGGCACCCGCACCGGGAGCACATTCAGCCGATAGAAGAGGTCCGCGCGAAAGCGGCCCGCGTCCACATCGGCGCGGAGATCCCGGTTGCTGGTCGCTACCACGCGCACGTCGACGCGAATCGGCGCGGCTCCACCCACGCGCTCGAACTCCTGCTCCTGGAGCGCGCGAAGCAGCTTAGCCTGGAGATCGAGGTGCATCTCGGAGATCTCGTCGAGCAGCAGGGTCCCCCGATCGGCACGCTCGAACGCACCGATGGTCCTCCGCATGGCGCCGGTGAAGGCGCCCTTCTCGTGGCCGAAGAGCATGCTCTCGACCAGGTTGGCCGGCATCGCCGCGCAGTTGAGGCTCACGAACGCCTCGTCCACCCGCCCGCTCAGGTCGTGCAGCATGCGAGCGAGCAGCTCCTTCCCCGTTCCCGACTCGCCCAACAGGAGCACCGCCGCACGGGTGGGGGCAGCCGTCTCGATCGTGTCGAGCACGCGGCGGAACGTGGGCGCCGAGCCGACGATGGCGTGCCGCGCGCGCAGCTTGGAGACAGTGCCCTTCAGGACCTGGTTCTGGCGCCGCAGGCGCACGAGCTCGAGCGCCTGGCTCACCACGATCTCGAGCTGGCCGGGCCGCACCGGCTTGGTGAGGTAGTCGATCGCGCCGGCCTTGATCGTCGTCACGGCGTGGTCGATCGACGCATAGCCCGTAACGACCACCACCGGCACGTCGATCCCCTCCTCCTTCATCTGCTCGAGCATCTCGAGCCCCGACGCGCCCGGCAGGCGGTAGTCGGCAACCACGAGATCGATGCCCCCGCGTGCGAGCACCGAGAGCGCGGCCTCCGCGTTGCGCACGCCGACGACCTCGTAACCGGAGCCCTCCAGGATCTCCTCCGTCGCCAGCAGGACGCCGGGATCGTCATCCACGCACAGGATTCTCGGCATTCGACGATGGCGGCTGGGCTAAAGACGGGGTCGGAGCGCCCGATAATGAGAAGGTGAAGGGTAGCTGGCGCTCAGCCTACTCTCAACCGACAGTGGAGGCCCGCCGAGTTGCGCATCACGGACCGCATGTCGCTGGTACGGTCGATCGACTCCATCGGCCAGGGTCGTGCCGAGATCGCCCGCTTCGAACGTCAGATCGCATCCGGTCGGCGTTGGCAGACCCTCTCGGAGGCTCCGCTCGACGGCCGGGCCGTGCTCACGATAGACGGGGACCTGCGCGCCGCCGAGCAGCATAAGCGGAACATCGAGTCCGCCCGGTCGCGCCTCGCGGTCGCCGATTCCACGCTGGACGCCGTCACCGACGCTCTGACCCGCGCCCGCGAGCTTGCGATCCAACAGGGAGGCAGCCTCGCGACGCCCGCTTCGCAGGCCGCGGCCCAACAGGAGCTGCACAGTCTGAGGGACGCGGTCATTCAACTCGCCAACCGGCGGGTCAACGGCGGCTTCGTCTTCGGTGGCGCGTACGCGGATCGACCACCCCTCGACGCCACCGGAGCGCTCGACCCGGCCTTCCCGGCGCGCGGGGCGCCTCAGTTCGAGATCGGCCCGCAGGTGTGGGCCCCCGCCACGCACGACGCCGGCGAGATGTTCATCGACTCCGATGTGATGGGGTCGATCGCGGCGCTCGACACCGCGCTGGCGGCCAACGATGCCACCGCAATCCAAGCGACGGCCGATCGACTGCGCGACGCCATCGCGCAGGTGCAAGTCCTCGTGACCGACGTGGGCGCGCGTCAGGTGCGCCTCGACATGGCCCAAGAAGGGCACGAGATCTTGAGCGATGGGTTGCTCGCACAGAGATCTTCTTTGGCCGACGTGGCGATCGAGGAGGCGGTTACCCAACTGGTGGCCCGCCAATCGGCGTACCAGGCGACGCTGCTCGCCACGAGCCGCGTGCTCGAGTCATCCCTCGTCAACTACCTGAGGTGAGTGCTCCGTCATGATCGCCGCTCCCGAACGGCTTCGACCCGTGCCGCCCGACGCGCCCGATGGAGTCGTCCGCTTCCCGCACGGCCTGCTCGGCTTCCCGGACGTGAACGAGTATCGGCTCACCGAGGGACCGGGCGCCGGGCTCTTCTGGCTGAGCGGACTCACGCCGGGAGCACCCAGTTTCCTGCTCACGGATCCGTTCGTGTACTTCGACGACCTGAGCCTCGACCTGACGGCCTCTCACGTCGACGAGATCGAAGCCGATGCGCCCACCGACGTGGCGGTCCTCGCGGTGACGGTACCCGACCGGGTGACGGGCACCTGGACGGCCAATCTCCAGGGTCCGGTCGTGATCAATGTCGCCAAGGGACTCGGGGCGCAGGTGGTCCTCCCCGACGCATCGCTCGGACTGAAGCGACCCTTCCGCCCCATGCGTCCCGCCGGCGAGGCGCTGCTCCTATCTCAGTGAATCGCGGTGGCCTGACGTAGAGGGGCAGCGTCCAGGCTCCGCTCGATCTCCTCGAAGAGCAGGTCCGGCAAGATCGGGCCCCACAGGAACCGACAGGCCGGATAGGACGCCCACGGCGAGGTGACCGGCCCCGGCTCGGCGGCGAAGAAGACAACCGCCGGAGGTACGCTCGGCATGCGGCGCAGCACATCGACCAGATCGGCGCCCTCGCCCGACGCGATCGGACCTCCGGCCACGACGAGGTCCACCGTCGATCCATGGATTGCCAGTAGCCTGCGTGCCTCTTCGTGGCCCTCCACCGAGACCACACCGTAACCCCTTCGTGTCAGCAGGTCGGCGACCAGGTCCCGCGTAGGCCGCGGTGCGCAGAGCATGACCTGCGGGCGAGGCCGGCGCAGGGTGTGGCGACCGATCCCCGGCTGTGTCGATTGCGGGAGCGCAGCCGGCTCGGCGAGCATCAACTTCAAGCTCACGCACGTCCCGGTGCCCGGCGTAGAGGTGAGTTCCACCGAGCCACCCCAGGACCGAACCGCGTCGCGGACGAGGGACAATCCGAGACCCGTTCCGTGCTCCGGTCCTTTGGTGGTGAAGAACCGCTCGAAGGCCCTGTGCTGCACTTCGGGAGCCATGCCCGCACCCGAGTCCGTGACCGAGACGACCACGCGTGGCTCGGCGCCATCCGACCCGTTCTCGAGCCGGACCTGGATGGCGACGGTGCCGCTCGCCTCGATGGCGTCGCGCGCGTTGACCACGAGGTTGAGCAGCGCGAGGTCGATGTCGCGCGCCCGCGCCGTAACCCGTGGCAGGTCCGCCGGCAGTGAGGTGACCAGCAGGATGCGATCGGGAAGGACCTGACGGAGGAGGGGCTCGAGATCCCGCACGGCCGCGATGGGGTCGACGGCCTGGAGCCCCCCGTCCCCGGGCTTGCCCAGCCCGAGCATTTTGCGCGTGAGGTCGGTGCCGCGGTCGCATGCCTTGAGCATCTGGCGCCACGCTTCGTGCGGTGTTCCGCCTGGCGGCAGGTGGCGCTCCAGAACGCAAGCGAACCCGCGGAGGGCCGCGAGCAGGTTGTTGAGCTCGTGGGCCACGTCGCTCGCGACCCGCCCCATGGAGAGCAGGCGGAGCACTTCCTCGGCCTGGTGAGCCGCCGCCCCTTCCGCCCCGTCCGTCGCCGTCAGATCTCGGGTGAGGACCTGGTACCCGATCTCCAGCCCGTTCGGCGTGCGGACCAGAGCCAGGCTCGAAGCCGTCCAGATGCGGTCACCACCCCGAGAGACGCGCCATCCGGTCTCGTCCCAGCAACCGAACTCCCGCGCCCGCGCGAGCGCCAGCTCCGGTTTGTGCGCCTCGCGCTCCTCCTGCGTGAACAGGTCCGAGAAGCGGAGGCCGATCGCCTCGCCCCCCTCGTAGCCGAACAGATGTTCGGCCCGCCGACTCCAACGACTGATGCGCCCCTGGAGGTCCAGCCAGAAGACGGGGGGGCCGGCACTACCTGCCGATTCGGCCGACTCGGGCGCCACGCGGAGTCCCTCCGCGGCGGCCCGGGCCGGCCCCGGTTCATGTCCGAAGGGATCCCCTCCAGAGATGTCCGCGGCGGGCGTGGGGTCGGGTGCGATCAAGACCGGGCGGG
>JBEBGN010000063.1:0-15883 GCA_040081395.1 Longimicrobiales bacterium | reverse complement strand
AGGTTGGCTCCGCTCACCGTCAGACCATCGGAGAAGTCGACTTCGGCGATGGTCGGGAACTCTTCCGCGGGAAGCCCGTTCAGCTTGAAGTGACTTCTGCCGCACTTCAACTCGATCTGCTCACCGCGCGTGGTCACCTCGACGGGATGATCGCCGAGCTCCCTGACGATCTCCTGCAGCTTCTTCCCGGGAGCCGTCAGGCTTCCCGGCTGCTTGACCTCAGCGGGCACACGCACTCGAACCGCAACATCCAGGTCGGTCCCGCTCATACGCACTTCCCCGTCGCTGGCCTCGAACAGGATGTTCGAGAGAACCGGAAGTGTCGTCTTGGACGGAATGCTGGCGGAGACCGCAGCGAGGCCGTTGTGGAGGTTCTGGCGGGTGATCGTGAAGTTCATCGAACCGTAGCTCCTGGCGATTCGTAACGCCCTGGGTTGCTCATCCACAACGCCGGGATACTAGCTGTCTTACTTATAGAAAAACATAGCAGTAGTAGGGCGTGTGGATTCGGGGAAAGCGTGCCTCTCGATGGGTGTCCGAGCCTGCTGGCACGGAGCAATTCGCCCCTACGCGAGGGCCTGTATAGCCGTGTGGAAAACGGGCGGCAACCGTGCGCTGTGGAGAATTCGTGCGCGGCTGGTGTGGAGTACCGACCTCTATCCACTCCTTCCCCACTCCTGGTCGTGGAAGGATGTGTCCCCGGGCTCACGGACCTCGGCGAGCGCCGCTTCTACCTGCAAGCGGAAGTCCGCGTCATGCTGCATCTGCTCCTCGACCTTGCGGATGGAATGAATGACGGTCGAGTGATCGCGGCCCCCGAAATGCTCGCCGATGCGGGCGAGCGACATGCCCAGGGTTTCCTTCATCAGGTACATGGCGACCTGCCGGGGAACCGTCACGTCCTTCGTCCGGCGCTTCGACGCGAGCGCATCGGCCCGAACACGCCAGCGACGTGCCACGAGCTCGCGGATCCTCTCGGGAGACTGAACGGGGCCGTCCGAGGGGCGTCTACCGAGCACGCCCCGTAGGGCCGTCCGAGCCAGCTGGAGCGTGATTTCCTGATTGGTGAGGGACGAGTAAGCGAGCAGCTTGATGACGGCACCTTCGAGTTCGCGCACTGAAGCGGTGCAAGAATGCGCGATGAAGTCGATGACCTCGTCGTCGATGCGAAGGCCATCGTCGTCCGCCTTCTTGCGAAGGATGGCCATGCGCGTCTCGAAATCCGGCGGCCGGATGTCGACCACGAGGCCCCATTCGAATCGCGACACGAGACGCTCTTCGAGTCGGGCCATCTCTTTAGGAGGCCGATCGCTGGTCAGGACGATCTGCCGTTGCGCGTCGTAGAGCGCGTTGAACGTGTGGAAGAACTCCTCTTGGGTGCTCTCCTTCCCCTCGAGGAAGTGCGTGTCGTCCACGAGGAGCAGGTCCATCTCGCGGTATCGGCTCCGGAACGCCGCCATGGCACCCTCCCGGATGGACATCACGAGCTCGTTCGTGAACTGCTCCGACGAGATGTAGGAGATCTTCCTCGTCGGGTCCGCGGCCAGCAGTTGGTTGCCGATCGCGTGCATGAGGTGGGTCTTCCCGAGCCCCACGCCCCCGTACAGGAAGAGCGGGTTGTACATCTTGGCAGGCTTGTCGGCCACCGCACGTGAGGCGGCAACCGCAAGCTGGTTGTGGGCGCCGGTCACGAAGCGGTCGAAGGTGTAGCGCTCGTTCAGCGGAGGCCGGTGAGCGGCCGGCGTCACGCCAACCACGGGAGCCACGCGCGGACGCGGGCCGGTGGCGGCGTGGGAGAGGTCGATCGACGGCGGGGCCACGACCGACGGTTCGGTCGAGCAGCGCACGGTGATCTGAATCGATCGGCCGAGCACACGTTCACCCGCCGAGCGAAGGAGGGGACCGAACTTGTCCTCGAGCCACTCGACGTGGAATGGGTTCTGCGCCTCGATGATGAGCTCGTCCGATGTCGAGGCCACGGCCTTGGCACTCGCGATCCACGTGTGGAACGCGTGGTCGGGAACCGACCCGCGAGCGATCTCCTGGATGCGAGCCCAGAGCTCCGTCGCCGTCACCTCCATCGTGCCCAGGGCTCCCGCTCGATGGCCCCGGCGGCGAGCCGCAGGGGCGAGAGTTGTGAGCGGAAGGCAGCGGGCACGGAACGTCGCTTTCGGAGGGTCGAATGCGTGTACGATGCGAACTTCCCGCCTGAGCGGGCGCCGAAGCTAGAGAGCGTATTTTGAAAAGTCAAACAGAGTTTTTCCTGGGGTGACGGCGCACGCGTGGAGGGTCCCAGGGAGCCCCGGCGGTTGACCCTCGGAGGAGGCTCAACCATCTTGTTAAGCTCGTTTTTGGGCCTCGCACGGCCTCGTACTTCCATGGATCGGGCTGACGGAAATGAAGCCGACTTACAGGCCTCGCAATCGCAAGCGGGTGAACAAGCACGGGTTTCGCGCACGCATGGCGACGAAGGGCGGTCGCAAGACCCTGAACCGTCGCAGACGGCACGGTCGTGCGCGCATCGCCGTGAAGATCGCGGGGAAGCAGAGGTAGAGTCCCCGGCCCCTCCGGAGCGACTGCCCCGCGGGGCGCGCATCCAGAACAGCTCCGAGATCCGGCACTTGCTCGCGAAGGCTCACCGTCAGCGGACCGCGAGTTTGGATGTGTATATGGCGGCGGCGAGCGGACCGCGCTCACGGTTGGGTCTCATCGTACCGAAGCATGGTCGCCGCATCGTGGATCGGAATCTCCTGAAGCGTCGGCTGCGGGAGATCGGGCGTCGGGAGATCTTGCCGGCGTTGGACTCGAAGGACGCGCGCAAGGACCTGCTGGTGCGCGCGAGGAGCGAGGCATACGCCATGGAATTCGACGCGCTCGCGTCCGAGATGCGCAAAGCAGTGGAGGGGCTGTGTTCACGCGACTCCTGATCACGATCGTTCGGTTCTACCAAGTCGTCATTTCGCCATGGACGCCGGCCTCGTGTAGGTACACGCCTACCTGTTCCTCGTACGCGATCGATGCTCTCGAGGCCCACGGCGCCGTGCGCGGCACATGGCTGGCCGCACGTCGCATTCTTCGGTGCCATCCGTGGGGCGGATTCGGGTACGACCCGGTGCCCCCCGTCGGATCCGAGTCCAAACCGGAGATCTCTCGCGAGATGAGCGCCCGATGAGCAACCCGCTCCGGTTCGTGTTCGCCATCGGCCTGATGTTCCTCGTGCTGGTCGGCACGAATGTCCTGTTCCCGCCGATCGTGCCGGAGCCGACCATCCTGCCCGACAGCGTGGCGGCACCGGGAGCGGTGGCGCCGGCGAGCTCCCCTGAAGTTGCGCCTGCGATTGCAGCACCGGCGCCGGTTCCCCAACTCTCTGCGACGCCGGAGGTGCCTGCGGAGCGCAGCGTTACGGTCGAGAGTCCGAGTTATCGGTTCGAGTTTTCGACCTACGGGGCGCGGATGGTCTCCGCTGAGCTGCCTCTCTTCCAGTCGCTCCGCCATGACGGCGTAGTGGACTTGGTGCCGGCGGGGTCGGACGGGTTCTTCGGACAACGCGTGGTGGCCGGGAACGACACCATCGATCTGGGGCGCGTGCCCTACCGCGTGGAGCCCGAGAACGGGCTCAGGCTGACTGCGGGAGGGAACGCCGAAACCCTGCGCTTCATGTACGAACGACCCGAAGGTGGTCTCCGCTTGGAGATGACGTACACCTTCGAGCCCGATGGATATGCTTTTCGGGTGGAAGGGCAGCTCGCGGGGGTCGATCGGCCGCTCCTGCTGACTGATCTCGGCGACGGGCTGGCATTCGCGGAGGCGGATTCCGCGAGCGAAGCGCGCTTGATGGCGTTCGCATACAACCATCTCGATCGCGGGATCACATCCCAGACAACGCTGCGCGCGGTGCCCGGGGTGATCGAGGGCCCGCTGCTCTGGGCCGCGTTTCGGAGCAAGTTCTTCGTAACGGTCATGTTGGCCGGGGCCAGCGACGAGACCACCACGGGAACGGACTACTTGGGCGGCCTCATCGTCGGTCCAAGCCCGCTGTCCGAGCGCGTAGCGATCGAGGCGGCGCAGAGCATCGGCAACGACGGACGCTTCACCTACCGGCTGTTCGTCGGCCCGCAGGAGTACGGCACCCTGTCGTCCCTGGGTCAGGACCTGGAGGAGGTGAACCCGTACGGGTGGCGCTTCTTCCGCCCCATCATCCGGCCCTTCGTCTCCATCATCATCGCGATCCTGAACTTCCTCCACACGAACCTGAGCGTCAGCTACGGCTGGGTGCTCGTGGTGTTCGGCGTGGCCATGCGCATCGTGCTCTTCCCGCTGAACCACAAAGCGATGAAGTCGCAGATGAAGAACATGGAGTTCCAGCCGCGCTTGGCGGAGGCGCAGAAGAAGTACAAGGACAATCCGGAGAAGATGCAGCAGGAGGTGAAGCGCCTGTACGCCGAGGGCTTCAATCCGCTCGCGGGGTGCTTGCCGTTGCTGCTCCCCTGGCCGGTGCTGATCGCGCTCTTCTTCGTCTTCCAGAACACGATCGAGTTCCGGGGCGTGCCCTTCCTTTGGCTCCCCGATCTATCCACGAAGGATCCGTTCTACGTTCTGCCGATGCTGCTGGCGGCGTCGATGTTCGTGATGCAGTGGATGTCACTGAAGTCGGTCGAGCAGCCGAATCCACAAATGAAGATCATGATGTGGATGATGCCGCCCATGATGTTGCTGATCTTCCTGAACCTCGCCAGCGGGCTGAACCTCTATTACGTCGTGTCGAACCTCATGACCATTCCGCAGCAGATGTTGATTGCGAGGGAGCGGAAGAAGCTGAAGGCACGTCCCGCCCAGAGCGCGAAGGGCGGCTAACCGCGAGGTGTCCTGATGGACGTCGACACGATCGCAGCGGTGTCGACCGCCCCGGGGCGGGGAGCCGTCGCGATCGTGCGGGTGTCGGGGCCGGAGGCGGTACAAGTCCTGGTGCGGCTGGCGCCGGACATGGACGGGGTGCCCGCGCCGCGCCGTGTGACGCTCGTCGAGCTGCGGAGCCCCCACGACGCCAGCCTGCTCGATCGTGCGCTCGTGACCTACTTCGCTGCGCCCGCGAGCTACACGGGTGAGGATGTGGTGGAGATCGCGTGCCACGGAGGCGCGCTGATCCCCGAGCTCGTGCTCGAGGCGTGCGTGGCGGCGGGCGCGCGCCGCGCCGACCCCGGCGAGTTCACGCGTCGGGCCTACCTCCATGGGAAGGTGGACCTCGTGCAGGCGGAAGCGGTAGCGGACCTCATCGAGGCGCGCAGCCGCGCTCAGCACCGGGCGGCGTTGGTCCAGCTCGAGTCTGGACTCTCCGCGCGATTGACGAGCCTGCGGGAGTCGATCGTGCGCATCGAGGCCCTACTCGTCCACCACATCGACTTTCCGGAGGAGGACGAGCCCCCCGTTCCCCTGGACCGGATTCTGGACCAGGCGGATTCGGTTCTCACTGAGATCGATCTCTTTCTCGCGACGGCGCCCGAAGGCGAGTTGTTGCGCGAGGGCGCGCTCGCCGTGCTGGCCGGATGTCCCAACGCCGGCAAGTCATCGCTGTACAACGCGCTACTCGGCGACGAGCGCGCGATCGTGACGGAGGAGCCGGGCACGACACGTGACGCGTTGGTGACACAGGTCGAGCTCGGCGGATTCCCATTCCGACTCGTAGACACCGCCGGCCTCCGCGAGGGGGGCGAGCGTGTGGAGCGCCTGGGAATCGAGGTGACGAACCGCTACTTGGAACGCGCCGACGTCGTGCTGTTCTGCGTTCCCGCCGATCAACCCTCGTCGGAGGTCGAGCGCGCCTTCGCGGACGAGCTCCGAGATGTGCCGGTCGTGTGGATCGAGACGAAGGCAGACTTGCTCGACGGAGTCGCAGACAGCCGCGCGTCCGTTGCTCATAGTGGGATAGCGAGTAGGGTGCGCGTATCGGTGCGTACCGGCGAGGGTCTCGATCGGCTGCGCCGGACGATGTCCGAGCTGGTGTACTCGGGCGTGCTGGCTGTGAGCCCGGATGCGCCGGTACTGACGCGGGGGCGCCAACGCCGTGGACTCGAGGCCGCGCGCGCCGAGGTTGCGGCGTTCCAGACCGCCCTTCGTGCCGGCGTGCCTGCAGAGGTCGCGACGAGTCATCTTCGTGCTGCGGAGAGCGCCTTGTCGGAGACCCTCGGCACCATATCCACGGAGAGTGTATTGGATGCGGTGTTCGCCGAGTTCTGCGTAGGGAAGTGATGGAGCTTCGGGCGTATCGAGTCTTCGGGCGGGTGCAACGCGTCGGGTTCCGGGAGTGGACGCGACGGACGGCGGAGCGCTTGGGGCTCTCGGGGACCGTGCGTAACCTGCCCGATGGGTCCGTGGAGGTGAGGGCGCGTGGCGACGCAAAGGCGCTCACGGAGCTGGAGGGCCAACTGCGGAAGGGCCCCCTCGCGGCGCGCGTCGATAGCGTGGATAGGATTCCCAGCGCGGGTGTGGATCCCGACGACGCGACCCCCGACAGCGGGTTCCGCATCGTTTCCTAGCGTCGGGCTGTCGGCGGTAAGTTGACGCATGCGCAGCTCGTACGATGTCATCGTCGTGGGCGGCGGCCACGCGGGCGTCGAGGCGGCGGCCGCGGCGGCCCGAGCGGGGGTCCGCACGCTCCTGCTCTCCCCCGATCTGGCCCGCGTCGGGCAAATGAGCTGCAATCCAGCCATCGGCGGCGTGGCCAAGGGGATCGTCGTGCGCGAGGTGGACGCCCTGGGAGGCGTGATGGGGCGCGCCACGGATGCTTCCCGCATCCAGTTCCGGATGCTGAATCGCTCGAAGGGTCCGGCCGTGTGGGGCCCACGAGCCCAATGCGATCGGTCGCTCTATCCGCGGGCGGTTCGGAGGATTCTGGAGGAGCTGCCCCTTCTGGATTTCTTCCAGGCGATGGTGTCGGACGTCGAGCTGGATGGGGACCGCGTCCGGGGCGTGCGCACGCAGGGAGGCCTGTTGTTCCGGGCGCGCGCGGTGGTCGTGACCGCGGGAACCTTCCTGCGGGGCCGCATCCATGTCGGCGGGCAAGCGGGGGTGGAGGCCGGGAGGGCGGGAGAGGCTCCTTCGGTCGAGCTCGCGGTCGGGCTGGAGCGGCTGGGGTTGGAGGTCGCCCGCTTCAAGACCGGGACACCGCCACGCGTCGACGGGCGTACGGTGGACTTCTCGAGACTGGAACGGCAGGACGGTGAACCGGGGGACTATCGATTCGGTGCCTACGCGGAGGAGATCGTTCCCGAACAGCGGCCCTGCTGGGTGACCTGGACGGGCGGCGCACTCAAAACGTTGGTGGAAAACAACTTACGGAAGAGTGCCCTATACGGTGGGGAGATCTCCGGCCGGGGCCCGCGGTACTGCCCTTCCATCGAGGACAAGGTACTCCGCTTTCCGAATGCGGCGCGCCACCAGGTGTTCCTGGAGCCGGAAGGACTCGACACGACCGAGCTCTACGTGAACGGTCTCTCGACCTCGTTGCCGGCAGACGTGCAGCTCGAGTTCCTGCGTACGGTGCCGGGACTCGAGGACGTGACCATGACGAAGGTCGGGTATGCGATCGAGTACGACTATTATCCGCCCCACCAGCTGCGCCACACGCTGGAGGTGAAATTGGTACGGGGGCTCTATTTCGCCGGGCAGATCAACGGGACGACGGGTTACGAGGAGGCGGCGGGACAGGGCATTGTGGCCGGTATCAACGCCGCTCTCGCGGTGAAGGGAGAGGAGCCGTTCGTGCTCGAGAGGGACGAGGCGTACATCGGGGTCCTTGTCGATGATCTTGTCACCCGCGGGGTGGATGAGCCCTACCGGCTCTTTACCTCCCGGGCGGAGTTCCGCCTCCTGCTCCGGCAGGACAATGCGGTCCGGCGCCTCGGCCCGATGGCGCGTTCCCGAGGACTGCTGACTGGAGAACAGGAGGGAGCGCTCGAGGGACGGCTTGCCGAGCATGAGCGGGCGCGTTCCTGGTTCGAGCGGACGAGCGTGAAGCTGGATAGCGTGGAAGGGGGACGCCCCGGGCAGGGGGTGGACCGTGTACGCGCCGCCGACGCGGTCCGGCGGCCCGGCGTCACGGCCCAAGCAGTGATCGCGGCCGCGGGCATGGACGGCCCCCCGTCATTGGCGCAGGAGTCTCTGGTCGCGATCGAGGTCGAGCTCAAGTACGAGGGGTATGTGCGGCGGGAGCGGGAGCGCGCTGAACGGCTCCGGGGTCAGGCCGGGTTCAGGCTCCGCGATGACCTGCCCTACCGGGACTTCGTCACCCTTTCCCACGAATCGCGTGAGAAGCTGGCTAGGGTTCGCCCAGGAACACTCGCGCAGGCAGCCCGGATCCCAGGGGTGTCCCCCGCGGATCTGCAGAATCTGGTGCTGGAAGTCCGAAGGTGGGCCGCCCTACCTGGGGTCCCCTCCCGCGACTGAAGCTGGGGTGTTTCACGTGAAACACCTGGCTCCACCGGACCGTTTCGCAGCCCTGTTTCACGTGAAACAGGGCCGGGCACTCTAGGGTCGCCGAACCAGCTCGATGTGGGCTTGGCCGGGCTCGTCCGTCCCGTCCAGGTTGAAGTCGAACTCGGTCGCTCCGTCCAGGATCAACGAGTCAGCAGTCGCGAACAGGTATGTCGAGGGTGCCGGGGGGCCGGTGCTCGGATCGAGCGTCATTCCGGTCGAGCTCTGGACGGTGAGCTGTCCGATCTCGACGAACCCGCCCAGCCACTGCAGGGTGGCGGTGTATTGACCGCTCGGCTCCACGCTAATCCAGAAGTTACCGAGGGTCAGGAGGTCAGCCACGGTGTTGGGCGGCGCGTCACCCGTTACGGTGAACACGACCCCGTCCCACATGCCGACGAACGGGGCAACGGCCGGGTCGATGTCCACCGGGTCCGTTCCGCAGGCGACCATCGCCGCCGCGACCCACAACACCCCCACCCCTCGGCGAATCCGCTTCGACATCGGTACCCCCCAGGCTGCGACGCGACCACGGTGTCAATCCTTCACTTGTTCCCCCGCTCGGTCAAGCGACATGTGACGATGCTTCCCCGGGTTCGCGGCCTCACCCTATATTGCCCGTCCGTTCCCCACTGCCGGGCCGACATGTCGCACGTCATCGCGATCGCCAACCAAAAAGGTGGGGTGGGAAAGACCACCACCGCGATCAACCTCGGGGCCGCCCTAGCGGTCGCCGAGAAACGCACGCTGGTGATCGATATCGACCCCCAGGGGAACGCCACGAGCGGGCTGGGCCTGAGCCAGCGTGTTGCGAAGCCAACGATTTATGATGTCCTGATCGGCAATGCGTCGATAGCCGCGGCGGTCATCAAGAACGTGCACTTCCCCCACCTGGACATCGTTCCCTCGACCCGGGATCTGGTCGGGGCAGAGATCGAACTGGTCTCCGCCATGGGCCGAGAGTCGATCCTTCGGGCGGCCCTCACGAGCATTCGCGAGTCGTACGATTTCATCTTGATCGACTGTCCGCCTTCACTGGGGCTGCTCACGCTCAACACCCTGACCGCAGCGGACTCCGTGCTGATCCCGATCCAGTGCGAGTTCTACGCGCTGGAGGGACTGAGCCAGCTCCTGAACACGGTGCGGCTCGTCCAGCGCTCGCTGAATCGCAACCTCGAGATCGAAGGGGTCCTGCTCACGATGTTCGACCGGCGACTGCACCTCTCCCGCCAGGTGGCTGCGGAGGCGCGCGAGTACTTCGGGCCCAAGGTCTACCGGGCGGCGATTCCGCGGAACGTTCGCCTGGCCGAGGCGCCGAGCTTCGGCCAGCCCATTGTCATGTACGACGTCCTCTCGAGTGGTGCAAAGGCGTATCTCGCTGTGGCACATGAGGTTATAGACCGAAGCAAGCGCGCGAGCCCGGCGCCTGTGGCGGCCGCCGGATGACGCGCGAACGGCTCGGCCGCGGCCTCGGAGCTCTGCTCGGTGAGTACCTCGAGCCCCAGAACGCCGCCGCGGAGGCGCATCGCATTCCTCTGAGCGCGATCGTGGCGAACCCCGCGCAACCACGACGCGTCTTCAGCGACCAGGAGCTCGGGGAACTCGCGTCGTCGATTCGGGAGAACGGTCTCCTTCAGCCGCTCGTCGTGCGCCCCCTGCCGGGGTCGCCGGGGCGGTTCGAGCTGATCGTCGGCGAGCGGCGCTTCCGGGCCGTGAAGAGCCTGGGGTGGGAGGACGTTCCCGCCATCGTACGGGAAGCCACGGACGACACCGTGTTGGTGCTCGCGCTGGTGGAGAACCTGCAGCGGGAGGCCCTCAACCCACTCGAGGAGGCGGAGGGATACGTCGCGCTCGGGGAGAAGTTCGAGCTCAGCCAGGGGGACATTGCGAAGGCGGTGGGCAAGGACCGCTCGACCGTGGCGAACATGGTCCGGCTGCTCAAGCTCCCGCTCTCGGTTCGGAAGCACCTCGAGGAGGGCACGCTCACCCCCGGACACGCTCGCGCTTTGCTCGCGCTGGAGGACGACGTGCGCGCTGCGGAGCTCGCCCGCCGCGCGGTCAGCGAGGGATGGTCGGTGCGGGAGGTCGAGAGGCACGTCGGCGAGGTCGCAGCAAAACCGCGCTCACGGAAGGGCGCGAAGCCGAAGAGCCCCGTGGTCCGGGCCCTCGAGGAAGCGCTTGCGGATCACTTGATGACGCGCGTGGAACTCCGAGAAGGCCGTGGCGGCAAAGGTACGATCGAGATCGTCTTTCTGGGCGCAGACGATCTTGAACGGGTGTTCGAGTTGATCACGCGACGGCCGTTGAGCGAAGTGATCGAGTGAAGCTTCCTCGCCGCGATCGCAGGCTGACGGTCATGATCGTGCCGGACGGAGCGCGGGAAAGCACTACGTTCCACCTCTCGTACTTCACGCTCCGCGCGTTGGCTGCGCTCGGCGCACTGGCCGCGCTCGGTCTCACCGTGATGGCCGGCAGTTGGTGGTATCTTGCCGCACGGGCGGCCCGCGCTTCCGAGCTGCAGGCCGAGGTCGAGGTCATGACCCGCGACAGAGCCCGCGTCGCGGCCCTCGTGCAGCGGCTCGAGACGATCGAAGGACAATACACGCGACTGCGCGATCTCTTCGGACGCGTGGACGAGAGCGTGCTCTCCGACGTGTGGTTGCCGCCCGCCACTCCGCCACGTCGCGGCTCGAACCCGGCTCAGCCCCAGGACGGACCTTCGCTCCCGAACATTTGGCCGCTCACGGAGCGCGGCTTCGTGACGCGCGGCGTGCACGAGGGTCTCGAAGGAGGTCACCCCGGTCTCGACATCGCGGTGGCGACGGACTCCTACATTCGGGCGGCTGGCGGCGGTACGGTGGTCGACGTGGGTGACGACGCCGTCTACGGCCGTTTCGTGGTGATCGACCATGGGCGGGGGTACTCGACCCTTTACGGCCACGCCTCACTCTACCTGGTCACCCTGGGCCAGGAGGTGCGACCCCGACAGGTGATCGCGCTGAGCGGCTCGACAGGGCGGTCGACCGGACCCCACCTGCACTTCGAGGTGCTCGTGGACGGAGAGTACGTCGATCCACTGACGGTGGTGCAGCAGCCGACCTAGAGCCCGTCGGATCGGAACTTGCAACGCTCCGCCACCCACGCGGCGTTCCCCGAGAATCGAACAAGGAGTCTGGCGCATGGCGCGGGAAAGCACGGGAACACCCCCCGAAACGGTCATCTCGATCATCGGGCCGGGGATGAAGGTCGTGGGAGACTGCCTCACCGATGGCACGCTTCGGGTGGAAGGTGCGGTGGAAGGGTCAATCAAGGCGGGCAAAGCAGTCGTCATCGGGAAGCAGGGCTCCGTAACGGGCGATGTTCACACCCAGGACGCCGTGGTGTCCGGGCGGGTGAAGGGCACGCTGGTTGCCGAGTCCCGACTCGAGCTCCAGGCCACCTGCCAGATCGAGGGGGAGGTCCGCACCCGACGCATGCAACTGGAAGAGGGCGCGGTGCTCAATGGCACCGTCCATATGAGTGAGGCCCGCCGTCCGGTGGCCGCTCCCCCGAGAGCATCCGAGGGCTCCCCGGACGCGAGCCGTCGCCCACCCGGCGAGGCCGCCGCCCCGGGGCACTGATTCACATGTTTCCCACGGTAGCGGGGTTACTCAACCGTTACCTCCGCTCTCGAAACCACGCGCTGTAAGTCGTTGTCCTCCAGCCACTTCAGAGCTGGACACACCGTGGAGATCCGCCGAACGTGCAAAGCTGGCGCTCTTTTCCACACGATGTCCACGGCATCGACGGGCCACGCCGGACGTGGGGCATATGAAACTAGAACCACTGCTCCAATACCTCGACTCTTACCTCGGCACGGACGACTTTCCGGACTACTCTGCAGCCTGGAATGGGCTTCAGGTTGAGGGGCCCGAGGAGGTCGGGCACCTGGTCGCGGCCGTGGACGCGTCCACGGCGTCGATTCAAGCCGCGGTGGATCGGCACGCCGACCTAATGGTCGTCCACCATGGACTCTTCTGGGGCGGGTCAGCGCCGCTGACCGGACGCCTACTGGGGCGGGTTCGCCCGCTCATCGAGAACCGGGTAGCCCTATACAGCTCCCATCTTCCCCTGGACGCCCACGCCGAGGTGGGGAATAACGCTCTGCTCGCGCGCGCGCTGGGTCTGGCCCTCGAGGGGCGCTTCGACGCCTACCAGGGCACCCCCGTGGGATGGCACGGGCGACTGAACCCGACGGACGTCGCCGGCCTTCGCGCCCTTGCCGAGGCCGCGATCGCCGGACCCGTGCGTGTGATCGAGGGTGGGCCCTCGCGAATCGAGAGGGTAGGCGTGGTGACGGGCTCAGGGGCCGACGCCCTAGCCGAGGCAGCGGCGCTCGGCCTCGACGCCCTCGTGACCGGTGAGTGCCATCACCACCATGGGATCGACGCGATGGAGCTCGGCATACACCTGGTGCTCGCGGGCCACTACGCGACGGAGACGTTCGGCGTGAAGGCCCTCGCGGCCCATGTCGCGGAGCGCTTCGACCTCACCTGGGAATTCGTCGACCTACCGACCGGGCTGTGAGCGGAGCCACCCCGCAGCCTACCGGCCGCGCATCATCGCGTCGCGCGCGGCCTTGAACTCCTGACCCTCGACCCAGTTGGGCCAGGCGTCGCTCGCAGCCAAATCGAGGATGACTGCGAGCGCCAAGTCTCCCTCCTGTACCGCGCCGTCGTAGACCCACTCGGTACCGATCTCGTCGGAAGGCGCGTGGTAGTCGTTCGCGTTGTACGCTGCGCGCACGGAGTCTCCCCAGGCAGCGGTCCGTCCCACGAACGCCCAGCCGTGCTGGAAGTAGAGCGAGGGCACTCCCGCGCGGGCGAACGGGAAGTGATCGGAGCGGAAGAAGCTACCCACCTGCGGTTCGGGGTCGGGCATGATGGTGAGTCCCAGCTCGGCGGCGCGCGGGCGAACATAGGCCCCCAAGTCGCTGCGCTCCTCGCCGAAGACGGTGATGTCCGTGGTCGCGCCCCAGACGTTGGCTTCGTCGAAGTTGAGCACCGCAACGTTCTGAACGAGCGGCAAGAGCGGAGCTTGCGCGTACCGCTCGGCACCGAGCAGCCCCTGCTCCTCGGCGCCGACCGCGACGAAGAGCACCGAGCGTGCGGGTGGAGCGTCCAATTCCGAGAGGGCCCGCGCCATGTCGAGGAGGAGCGCGACGCCTGACGCATTGTCGTAGGCGCCGTTGTAGATCGAGTCGCCGTCGACCGGCGCCCCGACACCGAAGTGGTCGTAGTGGGCCGTCACGAGAATGTGCTCGTCGGGGCGCTCGGAGCCGCGGAGGAGCCCCGCGACGTTCTGCGTCTCGACGCGACGGGTGAGGGACCGAACTGCCCCCCGAACCGTGATGCCGGTTGGCACGGGTTCGAACCCCCGCCGCCTCGCGCTCTCGTGGAGAGCGTCGAAGTCGAGGCCCGCCGTCGCCAGCGCCGCGCGCGCGGTCTCGAGCGACACCCAGCCTATGAGGCCCGCGGGGTGAGACTCAGCCGGATCGAGTGGGAGCGCGAACTGTTCGCCGGAGAACCCGCCCCGCACTACGCTCCACGGATATCCTGCGGGGTCGGTCTCGTGCACGATGAGCGCCCCGAGCGCGCCCCGCCGGGCGGCCTCCTCATACTTGTACGTCCAGCGCCCGTAGTAGGTCATGGCAACGCCACCGAACAACCCCGGCTCTTCGGCCGGCGCGGGCGGGTCGTTCACCAAGATCATGATGTACTTCCCCGAGACGTCGAGGCCGCCGAAGTCGTTCCAGCCGTTCTCGGGCGCGTCGATGCCGTAGCCGACGAACACGAGCTCGCCCTCACCCTGCGTGATCGTGGCCTCCGGGTCCCCAGGATTGAGCACGAAGGCGTCCAGGTAGGTCGGCTCCACCACCCCTCTCGTACCGGTGAACCGGAGCGAGATCGTCGCCGGGTCGGGAGTGTTGCCGATCATGGGAACGGCTTGGAGGTACGACCCGCTCAGGGGCTCCAGGCCGTAGGACTCGAACTGGGTGCGGATGTACTCGACAGCCATGTCCCCGCCCGGTTGTCCGGGACCGCGCCCCAGGTACTCGTCGGAGGCCAGCACAGCGACGTGGGTTGCGATGCCATCGGCGGAGATCTGCGGGATGGCGGCCTCGGTGGCGCAGCCAGCCGTCAGGGCCACCAGGGCGAGCGCGGAACGCCGGTTCACGAGGTGCCTCCGAGAAGCGAGTCGATCGCCTAGGGTAGGCAGCGGCAAGGCTCTGGCCAAGGCGCCCCGCCTCCCGGAAGCCCTTCCGTTGCCGCTCCCGGGACGCTTGGGTACCATCCACACGGATGTGGAAAAGTCGCCCCGCGTGGCCGCCTCGACCCGCTGGGACACACTGGCTGAGGGTGTAGATGAAACGACGACTGCTGCGGGCCCTCGCGGCCATAGCACTCGTCGCGGCGCCTCCCCTAGCGGCGCAGGCCGTGCCGACCCCCCGCGAGCATTTCGGCTTCGACATCGGGGCGGACCGGCACCTCGCCAACTGGGACCAGCTCACCGCCTACTTCGAGCGACTCGCTGAGACGAGTGCCCGAGTCGCCGTCGACACCCTCGGGCCCACGACCATCGGTCAGCCCTTTGTGATGCTGACCATCACGAGCCCCGAGAACCACGCCCGCCTCGAGGAACTGCGGCAGATCCAGGAGAAGCTGGCTGACCCACGCCTCGTGGATAGCGAAGCAGAGCTGGAGCGCCTGTTCGATGAGGGGCGCTCCGTCGTGCTCATCACCCAGGGGATTCACGCCAGCGAGGTCGGCGCGAGCCAGATGTCGGCGAACCTCGCCTACGAACTGGCCAGCTCCGAGGAGGACCAGATCCTGGAGATCCTGGACAACGTGATCGTACTCCAGATCCCGTCCCTGAACCCGGACGGCCTCCAGTGGGTGGCGAACTGGTACAACGAGCACGTGGGTACCGAGTTCGAGGGGGCGCCGCTCCCCTGGCTCTACCACTTCTATACGGGGCACGACAACAACCGCGACTGGTACGCGTTCACCCAAGCGGAGACGGTGCTGACGGTGCTCGGCGCCCACAACGCCTGGCACCCCCAGATCACGCACGACGTCCACCAGATGGGCGCGAATGGCGCGCGCATCTTCTTCCCGCCCTATGTCGAGCCTTGGGAGCCGAACGTGGACCCGGCGCTCACGGCCGCGGTGAACCAGCTCGGCACGTACATGGCGGCCGAACTGATCGCCCAGGGCAAGAAGGGCGTGGTCATCAACGGAGTCTACGACGCCTACTCGCCGAGCCGGGCGTACATGCACTACCACGGCGGCGCGCGCATCCTCTCCGAGACGGCATCCGCCGACCTGGCGACGCCGGTGAATATTCCCGCGCGGAGACTGGGTCCAGGCCGCGG
>JBEBGN010000222.1:0-4393 GCA_040081395.1 Longimicrobiales bacterium | reverse complement strand
CATCCCCGTTTCGGGAGATTGGCGCACCGTCGTGGGCGTGGTGGGGAACACGCGCTCGGCCGAGCTCGGCGCGGAACCGAAGCCGGCGATGTATCAGCCGTTCGAGCAGGAGGAGGTCTTCGCGGGGTCGCTGGTCGTCCGCTCGGCTTCGGACCCGAACGCCCTGCTCGTGCCAGCTACTCAGATCGTGCGGGCGGCCGAGCCGACCGTGCCGATCGGCAAGGTCGGCACGCTCGCCCAGCTCCGTGACGAGAGCGTGGCATCGCAGAGGATCAATGCGCTGCTCGTGTCCGGGTTCGGTGCGGTCGCGCTGCTCATCGCCGCGGTGGGACTCGCCGGGGTGCTCGGCTTCTCCGTGAGTCAGCGCACCAACGAGATCGGCGTGCGCATGAGCCTTGGGGCGCATCCCAGCCAGGTGCGTCGCATGATCGTGCTCGAGGGTGCCACTCTGCTCGTGATCGGTCTGGCGATCGGTGCGATCGCTTCGCTCTTCGCCACGGGGGTCGTGGAGGGCATGCTCTTCGGAGTATCGCGGAACGACCCGACGACGCTGCTGGCGGTTGCCGCGTTGATGGCCATTGTGGGCGTGACCGCAGCTTGGGTGCCGGCGATGCGTGCGTCCAACGTGCAGCCCGTCGAGGCGCTCCGGCGGGACTAGTCCAGCGGGTCCGCTAGCGGCGGGACTTGGCTGCGCGGCCCGATCTGATCCTCATGGACGTGCGCATGACCGGCATGAGCGGGCTCGACGCGATCCGACACCTGCGAGCGGCCGGCTCGAAGGCCGTCCTCGTTGCGTTCACGGCGAGCGTGCTCGACGCCCAGCAGGAGGCCTTGAACGCCGGCGCCGACGGGGTGGTGAAGAAACCGTACCGGGAAGCCGAGCTGCTGCGGGCGATCGGCGAGTGGCTGGGAGTGCGATACGTCTACGAGGACCGGGATGCTCCGCCTTCCGCGGGTGGGTCGGACTCGACCGACCCCTCGTCGCTCGCGCCGCTGTTGACCCACGTGCCCCCGGATCTCCTGGCGCAGCTCCATGACGCCGTCATCAAGGCGCAGCCGGCGCGCATCGAGGCGGTGGCTCGCGAGATCGCCACGCACTCGGCGGAGGCAGCGGCCCGGATTCGCGGCTTCGCCAACGACTTCCGTTACGAGGACCTCGGGCTGGCCCTCGAAGCCGTAGCGCGACTTTGAATCGGCACTCCGCGCCAGCGTCTCCGCTACGGTCTTGCGGGCGCGTCGGGGTGTGTCGCCTGGGCGGCGATGAGATCAAAGCTCGGAAGCCAGCTACCAGCACGCTGACCCCGAGACTATGCTTAAAGTGGTTCTCGGGGCAGGGAGCTGCGGGAAGCCCTTTCGTGGGGCGAATCAGGTACCCGAACCGGTAACGATGCCGATACACCATCCGAATGTTCGGAAGGGCGGTAGCCTAGAAGCCGCGCTGTTGTGGGACGGTTGACTCCATACGGGGCCATAGCTCAGCTGGGAAAGCGCCTGGTTTGCAACCAGGAGGTCGCCGGTTCGATCCCGGCTGGCTCCATTCACTAGGTGATCGGGTGGTGCTCGGACGGCCCGGAGCACTACCGTTACTGCGGGTAGCCGCTAGAACGCAGGGCCGATGCTTACACAGCGCACGATGCTGTTGAGAAGGTCCCGAACCTCCTTCAACCGAGGATCCGTCATGACCACGGAGCTGAACCGATTTCGCGCCGCCGCCCGGGAACGGCCCGAGCTGCTCGACGGCCTGAAGGCGCTGACCGACGCCGAGGACGTCGCCTCGTATGCCCGACAGCAGGGCTTCGATTTCTCGGCCCAGGAACTGGAGAGTTGGGCCGAGGAGCAACGTGGCGACCTATCAGAGGCGGAGCTCTCGGGAGTCGCCGGCGGGGCGCAGTATGTGAGCGGGAGCATCCTGGAGTTCGTCTGGTACAACGCGTTCCTCCGGTGATGAGAGCTGGCTTGAGAAGTGGCGCCGCGGCGGAGCCAGTCACGCATCCCGCGTGATGAGCTGAACGTTGTCCGGGCGATCGGATCGCTGAAGCTGGGCGGGGATCGATTGGAATTCCCCAACCGGGACGTTACCTCAGCTGGGAGAGCAGTGCCTTTGCAGGGCAGGGGTCGGGGGTTCGAAGCTCATAACTCGGTGTAACCGGATTTGCAGCAAGGGCCGCTTGCCTGTAGGACCGTGCTTCGGCTTCTTCCGTTCAGGACCCCACTCGCCTAGGCCCGCTCGCTCCATCACACGCCTAAACGAGCCGTGCCGGATGTTCGTGAGGTCGAGAGGCGTGCCGATCTCCGTGGTGAAGACGAACGAGTCTTCATGCTTGTCGAGGCCCTTCCATTCCGCGCCCACCTTGAGCTTGTCCTTCTTTTGTTGTGTCTGCCATGACCGAAGCTCTCGCATCGCGATCTCTGGAAGCGGCACGTCTCTGCGGGACTAGTCCGTCTTTGGCTGAGTTAGTTGTCAGCCAAGCGGGTGCTTCGTTCGATCAACACCATGCCGGCTCAGAGTCCACCTGACTTGGACCTCGCCGCTATCGAAGTCCACATGCCGCCACTTGAGTGCGAGGGCCTCACAGGGGCGGAGTCCTCCAAAGATTAGAACGTGCCACAAGGCCGAGTACCGATCCGTCTTTGTACCTTGAACGAACTCTTCAGCCTGCTCCTTTGACATCGCCCGCACAACTCCCTCGTTCTCCGATGCGCAGCCGGGCGTCGACACCCGGTTCACCGACCCCTTCAAGCCCTGACCCTCCGTCCCGATCGATCGACTAGAGCTTGCGTCCTTCGTTCACTTCCCACACGGAGAGATCTCTCTCGACAGGAGCGGCGGCTGCGCCCGCCTTGATCCACGCGGCCATGTGCGGGGACCCAGCCTTCGTGCCGATGTTCGACGTCGGCGTTTTCGACGACGCGCTACGGCCTCAACGGCTCGTAGGGGCCTTTCGGAGGACGGCCGCCGTCCTGTTCGGCCATCGTGGCGCCCCGTGAGCCGCGTCAGGCTCCGGCATGGCGACAGCTGCGAAGCACCCGGTCCGACGACATCGCCAGGGCCGACTCCACGCGCACGGCTGGGCCACGCCGCGACGCGTCTACCTGCCGCGCCGTGCGACCCAGACGCCCCTGTACCCGGTCGTCCAGCACCACCTCGCGACGTTCCTCTCCCTAGCGGCCGAGGCCGACACCCTGGGCGAGGGCGTTCCCCCATGGGTCGAGCGCGACTTCCGCGGCTACCTCGAGTGCGGCATCCTCGCGTACGGGTTCGCGCGAGCACGCTGTGAGGAGTGTGGCCACGAGCGGCTGATCCCGTTCTCGTGCAAGGGCCGAGGGGTCTGCCCCTCCTGCAACGCGCGTCGCATGTGTGAGGTGGCGGCCCACCTCACCGACCACGTGCTGCCGCAGCTGCCGGCCCGACAGTGGGTGCTCTCGGTCCCGAAGCGCATGCGTCCTCACCTCCAGCACGATACGCGCGTCGCCGGCGCCGTGCTCCGCATCTTCCTGCGCGCCATCCGCGCCACGCTCCGGCGCGCGAGTCCAGGCGCGCCCTCGGGCGCCCAGCTCGGAGCCGTCAGCTTTTTCCATCGGTTCGGCTCCTCCCTCAACGTCCATCCCCACTTCCACGTCGTCGTCCTCGACGGCGTGTTCTCCGCGTTCTCCGAGGCGCTCGATCGCGACGCGAGCTTCCACGAGGCCGCAGACCTGAGCCCGACGCACGTCCAGCAGCTCGAAGCCACCGTGCAGCGCCGCGTCCTACGACTGTCCGCTCGCCGCGGCCTCCTCGACGTAGCTGACGCCGACGACATGCTCACCTGGCAGGGCTCCGGTGGGTTCAGCGTCGATGCCTCCGTACGCATCGAGGGCGAGGATCGCGCCGGCATCGAGCGACTCATCCGCTACTGTGCCAGGCCCCCGTTCGCGCTCGAACGCCTGCACGCGGTCCAGGGAAGCGTCTCCTTAGCCTCGCCCGAGAGCCGTCTCCTCTACCGGTTCCCCAAACCGGACGTCAACGGCCGCACCGAGATCCTGCTCACCCCCCTCGAGCTGCTCGACCGCCTGGCGCGGTTCGTACCGCCCCCGCGCGTGCACCGCCACCGCTATCACGGCGTCCTCGCCCCGAATGCCAAGCTGCGACCACGGGTCGTCGCGATCGGTCGGCCCGAGCTACGGGCTGAAGGTACCGAGCCCGGCTCCGAGGTCATCTCACCCGGACTGCTTCCCGAACCGGGTCCCGCTCCGGCCTCGCCTGCACGCATCCGCTGGGCCGTCCTCCTCGCGCGCATCTACGAGGTGCTTCCCCTCCTCTGCCCGGCGTGTGGCGGTGAGATGAAGATCCTCGCGTTCCTCACCGATCCGCCCGTCGTCCGTGCCATCCTCCTCCACCTCGACCTCCCCCACC
>JBEBGN010000005.1:0-54186 GCA_040081395.1 Longimicrobiales bacterium | reverse complement strand
GACCTGGGGGCGGGTAAAGGTAGGGCGGTCCGGGAAGCCTGGCCAAGCCTGGCGATACCAGGCCGCGGGCAAGGCGCCCCCCGCCAGCACCGTCCGAGGGGTGGCGGCACTCGCCCGGCCTAGGGATAATCAAGCGCCACCCACGCATACGGAGGTCGGATGTTCTCGCGCGCCCTTCTCTCGACCGCAATCACCCTCGTCGCGCTCACGGCTGGGACGGACCTCGCCGCCCAGGCGGTGGACGAAGCCCGCATCGTCGCCGCGGAACCTTCCGAGTGGCTCAGCTACGGCCGCGACTACGCCGAGACGCACTACAGCCCGCTCAACCAGATTGACGCGTCGAACGTGTCTCGCCTGACCGTCGCGTGGAGCTGGGACATTCCCAAGACGGGGGCGCGACTGGAAGCGACCCCGATCGTGGCCGACGGGGTCATCTACGCCACGGGCCCGAAGAGCTTCGTGTTCGCGCTGGATGCGCGCACGGGCGAGCGGATCTGGTCTTGGGACCCGGCCATTCCGGATGAGTCCGAGGGGGGTCCGAGCATCTGCTGCGGTGACGTGAACCGCGGCGTAGCCGTGTACGGCGACAAGGTCTTCGTCGGGCTGCTCGACGGTAGGCTGGTCGCGCTCGATCGCGAGAGCGGCACCATCGTGTGGAACGTGCAGACGACCCCCACCGGCACCGATTACAGCATCACCATGGCCCCGCGCGTGGTGAAGGGGAACGTGATCATCGGCAACAGCGGCGCCGAGTACGGCGTGCGCGGCTACGTGAGCGCCTACAACGTCGACTCCGGTGACATGGCGTGGCGGTGGTACACCGTGCCCGGTAACCCGGCCGACGGCTTCGAGAACGACGCCATGCGCCGCGCGGCCGAGACCTGGACCGGCCAGTGGTGGGTGGTCGGCGGCGGCGGCACGGTCTGGGACGGCATGGCGTACGATCCGGTCCTCGATCTGATCTATATCGGTACCGGCAACGGCGCCCCTTGGAGCCGCGACGAGCGCAGCCCAGGCGGTGGCGACAATCTCTACCTCTCCTCGATCGTGGCGCTGCGTGGCACGACGGGCGAATACGTCTGGCACTACCAGACCACACCCGGCGACGACTGGGACTTCACCGCCGTACAGCCCCTCATGCTGCTCGACCTCGTCATCGGGGGCAGGCAGCGCGCGGTAATCACGCAGGCGCCCAAGAACGGCTTCTTCTACGTGGTCGATCGGATCACCGGCGAGTTCATCTCGGCGCAGGGCTTCGCGGACCAGATCACCTGGGCGACCGGCGTCGATCAGGAGACGGGCCGCCCCATCGAGACCCCCGAAGCGCGCTACGGCCAAACCGGTCGCGGCGTCTACATCTCTCCTGGACCGACGGGTGCGCACAATTGGTGGCCGATGTCCTGGAATCCGACCACCGGACTCGTCTACCTGCCCATGCAGAACACGAACTTCTACTACGTGCGGCAGACGGTCGACTACCGACAGGGCCAGTGGAACACCGGGACGGGACGCGGCGCAGCAGGTGTCGAGCGCCCCGAGATCACCGGCCCGCGCAGCGCGCTCAAGGCCTGGAACCCCGCGACCAACCGTGAGGCGTGGGTCGTTCCGGCTACGGCCGGGAATGGCGGCACGCTCTCGACCGGTGGCAACCTCGTCTTCTGGGGCTCAGGCGACCGCATGATCGCGCTGAACGCGACGGACGGGCGGGAGCTGTGGTCGCACCAGGTCGGCAACGGCCTCGCGACCCCGGTGACCTACGAGCTCGACGGCGTGCAGTACGTGACGGTCATGGGTGGCGCGGCGGGGGGCTCGCTGCCCCCGCGCGTATGGACCTTCAAGCTCCCGTAGCCCGAGCAAAGGCGAAGCCATGCATCAGCACATGACGCACGACATCGAGCGCGAACTCGAGGCGGTGGCGAAAGAGATCAGCCATCGGTACGGGGCTCCGGTCGTGATCGTGATGGGGGACACGAAGGTGTCCGATGTGCCGCGCGTGATGACCGCGTTCGCCGGGCAGGAGGAACTCGGCCTACGCGACGTGGTCGGGCTCCTGCAGACGGCGGCGCAATACGAGGGGATCAGGCATTTCGCTCTCTGAAGGGGGGCGGAGCGTCACGTCCCAGCCCTCCACCGCCCTCGCCGACCGCTCCCGCATCGAGCGGCACGTCGGCGAGGGCGGCATGGCGACCGTCTGTCCGGAGGTCCGCTCCCCGAGGAGATCCAGAACTACCGGGGCCGCTCCCCGAGCGCTCGGCGCATCACCTCGTACTGGATCGTCATGAGGTGCCCGATCGACTGCGCCCAGTAGGCGGTCTCGTGCCCGCCGGACAGCTGCATGAAGTCGAACGGGAAGTCCTTCTGCATGAGCACCATCGCGAATTCGCGCGCGGGCTCGATGAGCCCGTCCTCGGTGCCCGAGTCCAGATAGATGTGCGGGAAACGATGACGGGGAATCGTGTTCACGAGCAGGAACGGGTCGTACGCGTCGGCCTGCTCGGCGGTGAGGAACTCGGTACCACGCGGCGTGCGCTCGTCCTGGCTGCCGAAGCCCGCGATGCCGATCACGGGGTTGACCTCGGTCGAGCGCTGCGGCCGCCCCGACGGTGCCATGCCCGCCCTCATGCGGGCCGACGCCTCACGCGCGTGGTCGAGCGCGCCGCTCGTACTGCCGATGGAGATGAACAGAGGTGAGTGCTTCAACCCGAGCGCGAGCGCACCGAAGCCGCCCATCGACAGGCCGGCGATCGCCCTTCCCTCCCGCCGCGCGAGCGTCCGGTAGTTCGCATCGACGTGACCGATCACGTCCTGGATGATGTGGTCCTCCCAGGCGTTCTTCTGACCGCCCCCGCTCTCCCCCCAGTTCACGTACCAGGAGTTGCCGCCGTCGGGCATGACCACGATGAGACGGCCGATCTGCTGCGCGTAGAACGGAGCGCCGAGCCGGCTCCACGTCGTGTAGTTCTGCCCGACGCCGTGTAGGAGGTACAGCACCGGGTACCGCTCGTCGCTGCCCGCGTAGCCGGGCGGCAGGATGATGTTGTACTTCATGGTGCGGTCGACCGCCGGACTGTGGAACTCGACCGTGGCGACCGCACTCGGGGGCGGCGCCTGCGCCTCGCCGTGAGCGCGAGCGAATAGCAGGGCGGCGAGCAGCGTGGCCGCACTTCGTGCAGGCCGCCCGACGCGCCTCATGCTACCGCCGTCTCTGTCATACTCAGATCGGCTCAACGACCGAGCCGACGCACGATGCCATCGGCCTTGTTCAGTATGAAGATGGCCCCTTCCGGACCGGCACCCAGCCTCAGATCCGCATTCGTCGCATTCGACACATGCTTCTGAATGAGCTGGAGGAGCGTCTTGGCCTGCCCCTCGTCGTTGAAGAGGATGCGTCGAATCGACGTCTGGCCGCCGTTCGGCAGATTGTCCGCCGGCGTGGCGAAGACCTCTCCGGTCGGGTTGTCTCCCCAGATGACCATGTTCGAGATCGGTGCGATGCGATTCGCGCGATAGACCGCCAACCCGACCGCGGCGGACTGGCCGAGGAGGAGCGGGTCCGGCTGCGCGTACTCCGCCACCGGGTAGGTCACGGATGCGTCACCACGCGCCCCACGCGTGTCGACGCCGTCGCGTCCTACGTACCGGTAGCTCCCTTCCCAGACGTTCCACCCCAGGTTGGCGCCGCGCGGAACCAGCGTGAGCTCCTCGACCGTGTTCTGACCGATGTCGCTCATGAAGAAATTCCGGTTGTTCGGATCCCAGGCGAACTTCTGCGGATTACGCGCGCCGTAGGCATAGATCTCGGGGAGCGCGCCGGCGCGGGTCAGAAACGGGTTGTCGGTGGGGATGCCGTATTTCCCATTGCGGCTGTTCCGCCCCATGGGGTCGATGCGCAGAATCTTCCCGAAGATGGAGCCGAGGTTCTGCGCCATGTTGTGCGGGTCACCGCCGCTGCCTCCATCGGCTACGCCCACGTAGAGCAAGCCGAAGTCCGGGCTGCCGGGCGCCGCGGTCGGGTCGAACGCGAGCTGCCCGGCGTTGTGGTTCGGATAGGGCTGCTGTAGGCGCATGAGTTCGCGCGGCGGTCCGCCGTCGTACGTGGCGGCCGCGGCGTTGCGCGCGGTCCACTCGAGCAGGACCGTGTCGTGCGTGTCGCCGCCACCGAGCGGTGTGAAGTCGGCCGGTGGAGCCGTGTCGATGATGTCGACCCACGTGTAGAGCTTGCCGTACCCCGGCGTCCCCTGCTGACCGAACTGCGGGTGGATCGCGAAACTCTGCAGCCCGCGCTCGCTCCCCTGCGACTGCACGCGGTAGCCCCAGCGCGCGTCGTTGGTGTCGACGTACTGCGTCACCGTGCGCCCGTCGTAACTGATGCTGGTGATCGGCCCGACCATGTCGTTGACGAAGATGCGCTGCGTGGTCGCATCGAAGGTCACGTTCGTCATGCGAGGCTGGCCGCCACCCACGCCGGGAATGCGGGCGAACTCGGTGTAGTCGACCACGAGTGGAGCCCAACTCTCCCCGATCGGATCGGGGAAGGGATCGTTGGTGGTCTGGGCGGCCAGCGGCGACGAGAGGGCGAGCAACGCCAGAAACGCGCGTGACGTGGTCATCTTGGGACTCCTTTGGGTGCCGATTTCCTCAGTCATTCCGACACTCCAGGACCGACTCGGGTTGGTGTTTGCGGCAGGGCCCCGAGGGTCGCAGGTTACGGAGGTCGGCCGAATCTACACCGCTGGGGGGTACATGTCGCACGCAGGCAGGTTGTGGATGGCGCTCTTCGTCGTGGGGGTGACCGCGAACGCCGCGGGGGCGCAGGCACCTTCCTATCAACGCGTCGAGGGGTGGCCGCCACTCCCGGGTGGTATCGGCGGTTGGGGGCAGACGATCGGCATCGAGATCGACGCTCAGGACAACCTGTGGGTGTTCCACCGTTGCTGGGCGACGGACTGCGTGCGCGGGCGCGAGAACGTCATGCCCCTGCTCCGCTACAACCAGCAGGGAATCATCACGGCGACCTGGGGTCGAGGCCTGTTCGTCTGGCCTCACGGCTCGACGCTGGACGCCGACGGCAACATCTGGCTCACCGACGCCCGTGGCGCAGACGGAAAGGGCCACACGGTGCAGAAATTCACCCCCGAGGGGCGCCTGCTGATGACACTCGGCACTCCCGGAGTGGCCGGAGCGACCGAGACTACCTTCGACGGCCCGGCCGACGTCGCGATCGCCCCCAACGGCGACATCTTCGTCGCCGACGGACACGGCAACGACCGCATCATGAAGTTCTCCCCTACGGGTGAGTTCCTGATGCAGTGGGGCGAAGAAGGCTCGCTACTCGGCGAGTTCAACGAGCCCCACACGCTCGCGTTCGACTCACAGGGCCGGCTGTTCGTCGGAGACCGTATCAACCAGCGCATCCAGGTCTTCGACCAGAACGGCCGCTTCCTCGCCGTGTGGCCGGCAATCATGGCGAGCGGCATCCATATCACCGACGACGACATCGTGCTCGTGGCGGACTACCAGCTCCGGAAGGGTATCATCATCGCGAACGCGAGCGACTTCTCCGAGATCGCGGTCATCGACGAGGCGTTGCCCGAAGGGGTGGCCATGGACTCGCGCGGCAACATCTACGCCGGCGAGGTCGTCTACAACAATCTCAAGCGCTTCGACAGGAGATAGCCGTCATGAGTCTCACCGACCGTCGCGCGCTCACGCGTAGGGAGATGCTTCTCGCAGTACCAGGCCTCGCGGTAGCTAGTAAGCTGCTCGCGCAAGCCGGCCCCGCGCCCATCCGCACAGCGGGCCTCAGCTCGGTGACGCTCGCGGTGTCGGACGTGGCGCGCTCCGTCGCCTTCTACCAGGATGTCTTCGGGCTCCCGGTGCAGGCCCGCCACGGCTCCAAGGTGCTGCTGCGCCTCGGTAACGGGCCGTACTTCCTGGCCCTCATGCCCGCCGGGGCGGCCGGGCCACGCATCGATCACTGGGGCATCGCGGTCCCCGACTTCGATCCCGCACGCGTCGTGAGCATGCTATCCGCTCATGGCGTCGCGCGCGCGACCGACGGACCCGCACCGCTCCGTGTGCGCATGACGACGCGCGGCGACACGCCCGAGCTGCACATGGCGGACTCGGACGGTCTGGTCATACAACTCCAGGCGCCGAGCTACTGCGGCGGGAGTGGCCCCCTCGGCAACGGGTGCGAAGCCGCGGAGCCGGCGCCGAACGGCGCGTCGTTGTCGCTCTCCGGCCTGAGCCACCTCACCATCAACGTGCCGGATCCGGAAGCGACCAACGCGTTCTACCGCCGTGTGTTCGGCTTCGACATCCAGGCCTACCAAGCAGCGTCCCCCCTTCTGGGAGTCGGACCCGGTCCCGACTTCCTCATGTTCATCGCCGCAGGCGGGCGCGGCGCGCCGGCGCCGGCGCGGGTGAACCACGTGAGCCTGGCGCTTCCGAACTTCACGGTCGCCGGCGTGCAAGCTGCGCTCGAGCGGCACGGCATCCGCCCACGTCCGGACGGCGGCACGGGTCCCCTGCTCCACTGGGTGTCGATGCGCATGCCGAACCGCGGCGGCGCTGAGGGGGGGACGCCCGAGCTCTACTTCTCTGATCCGGACGGCCTCTCCATCCAGCTGCAGGATCCGACCTACTGCGGCGGCGGCGGCTATCTCGGCGAGATCTGTACGTAGACTACGCGCAGATCGTCCACAAACAGAACGGCCCCGTCCTTGGTAGGACGGGGCCGTTGGCTTTCGACCTATGCCGATCAGTACAGGTTGTACCCCTCGGTGACCTCGATGCGCACGCCGGCAGGATCGACCAGGTAGGAGATCGTCAGCCCGATGGCGTCGATGACGCGGTTCTCCGTCTGGTACACGATGCCTCGCGCCTTCAACCGTGCCGCGAACTGATCGATGCCCACCACATCGAAGCCGATGTGGTCGATGGCCCGGCCCTGGGTCGGCCCGCACTCCGCACCCGCCGGGCAGGGCGCGAAGCTCAGGTTCATGCCGGGCACGTCACCCGCTGTCTGGATCGTGCCACGCGCGCGGATCACCATGCCGAAGTTCTCCGCATACCACGCCATGAGGGGCTGGATCTGCGCCTCGGGCACCCAGAAGTGGATGTGATATGCGGACACCTTCACCGGCAGCGTGGCCTCTTCCTGGATCTCGAAGCGGACGCCGTCCGGGGCGAGCAGGTAGGCGTTGGGGAAGCCCTCGGAGCCCGTGAACTCGGACTGGACCTCATACCCCGCCGCGCGCCATTCCGCGACGAACTCGGCGACGTTGCGCACCTTGAACCCGAAATGGTCCATGGCCGTCCCCTGCGAGGGGCCTGTCGGGGCACGCCCCGTCAGCGCGATGAGCATGTTCGGCACCTTCACCACCGTCAGCGGCCCCTTGGTGACCACTACGCCGTCGAAGTGCTCGACCCAGATGCGCTGATGCAGCTCCATGTCGGCGACGTTCAAATGGACGTGCGCGAAGGTCACGTCGGCGGCGTTCGGGCGGGCCAGCTGGGCGCTCGCGGGCGCGGCGATCAGGCACGCCAGCGCGGCAACGGGCAGGAGCCTCATCTTCAATCCTCCTCGGGATGGCTAGGCCCGGGGGCACCCCCCCGGATCGAGCCAATCTGGCGGGGTCGGGCCGCCACGGCTACCGTGGGGGGCGACGGACTTCTGAGCCTCTCCCCGGGAGCGTCTGATGAGCGTCGCGAGCCGAGCCGCACTTTTACTCCTCCCCCTTTCGGGAGCGCTCGGCGTAGCCGAGCCCGCTTCCGCCCAGACCGAGCAGGGGCCGACGTTCTACGCGGACGCGCTGCCGGTCTTCTACGAGAACTGCGTCTCCTGCCACCAGCCTGCCGGGCCCAACGTCGGCGGCCTGGTCGCCCCGATGTCCCTGATGCGCTACGAGGACGCCCGGCGCTGGGCGACGCGCATCAAGCACGCGATCGAGACGGGGTACATGCCGCCCTGGGGTGCCGCGGAGCAGCACCAGGGTGAGTTCAAGGGGGAACGCTACCTCGACCGCGAGGACCGCGAGACCCTGATCGCGTGGGTGGACGCGGGGGCTCCCGAGGGGAACCCGTCGGACGCGCCGTCGCAGGCCGAGCTGGACGCGCTCGCGGCGTCGAGCGGCGTCCCCGAATCCGGCTGGTGGATCGGCCAGCCCGACCTGATCGTGCAGATCGAAGAGCCGGTGGCGGTCGCCGACGACGTCGAGGACTGGCAGCCCACCTTCCACATGCCCGTGGTCGAAGGCACGCACACGCAAGCGCAGTGGGTTTCCAAGGCCGAACTGCAGCCCGGCGGTCCGTGGGTGCACCATATCGTGTCGAGCCACATGGGGGTCGGCGTTCCCGGCCGCGGCCCGTTCACGTTCCCGGAGGGGTGGGGCATCCTGCTCCCCGAGGATCCGTACATCACGGTGAACATGCACTACCACAAGGACACCGGACCCGGCACCGCGGTGGTGGACCAGACGCGCGCCGGCTTCGACTTCTACGAGCCTGGCGACGTGATCGACTACGTGGTCGACACCGACATCAACATGCAGCGCGAGTTCCGCATCCCCGCGGGGGACCCCAACTACGTGGTGACGAAGGAACGCCCCTTCACCGAGGACACGTACCTGCTGTCGATGGGGCCGCACATGCACTACCGCGGCAAGGCGATGAAGTACGAGCTCGAGTATCCGGACGGTCGTATGGAGACGATCCTCGACGTGCCGAACTACCACTTCGACTGGCAGTTCCTCTACGAGTACGAGGAGCCGCGCTTCATACCCGCGGGATCGAAGCTCCACATGACCTGGTGGTTCGACAACTCGGCGAACAACCCATGGAACCCGGATCCCACGATCGACGTGACCTACGGAGAGGCGACCACCGAGGAGATGGCCAACGCGCGCATCTACTTCGCCCCCGCCCGCCCGCAGGGGATCGTGGTCGGCGAACCGATTCCGGCCGACATTCTGCAGCGCGCGCAGGACGCCGAGGCCCGGCGTCGGCAGGCAGGCTCGGATGTCGAACCCCCACCCGCTGGCTGACCGGCACGCCTTCCAGACAGGAGTTCACGCCGTGATTCGGACCCGCTTGCTCGCCCTCGCCGCCGCCGCCTCTGCGCTTTCCACCGCAACGGTGGAGGCCCAAGCCCCCACTTGGACCGAGAACATCGCGCCGCTCATGCAGGACAAGTGCATGAACTGTCACCGGCCTGGTGAGGTCGCGCCCATGTCGCTGCTCACCTACGCCGACGTGCGGCCGTGGGCGCGCTCGATCCGGCGTATGACCGATGAGCGCATCATGCCCCCCTGGCACGCCGATCCGGCGTACGGCGAGTTCGGCAACAACCGCCGCATGACGCAACGCCAGATCGACATGATCGCCGAGTGGGTCGACGCGGGTGCTCCGCACGGACCCGGCGAATGGACCGCGCCCGTCTACCCAGAAGGGTGGCTGCTCGGCGGCGTGCTCGGTGAACCCGACTACGTCTTCGAGATGACGGAGCCCTTCGCGGTCCCCGTCGGCTCGGGGGACATCAACATCAACATCAGCGTGCCCACCACGCACACCGAGGACATCTGGGTGCAGGCCGCTGAAGTGCGCGGCAACTCGCGCGTCGTGCACCACAACGTGGTATCGGTGGTCCTCCCCGACGGCACCGACGAACCCACGGGCAGGCTCGCCAGCGCCACCCCCGGCAAGCAGTGGGATCTCTTCCCCGACGGAGCCGGCAAGCTGATTCCCGCAGGCTCGACGATGGACTTCAGTCTGCACTACCACGCGAGCAATGCCGAGGAGCAGGACGTGTCGCGCGTAGCCGTGTGGCTGGTCCGGAAGCCGATCACCCACGCCGTCTACTCCAGTGTGGTCGCCGACCAGGGCCTCGTCATTCCGCCCAATGACCCGAACTACCTGAGCAGCGGCGAGTTCACGTTCCGCCAGGACTCCGAGATCACCCTCATGAAGCCCCACATGCACTACAGGGGCAAGGACATGCGCTACGAGCTCGTGTACCCTGATGGCCGTCGCGAGACGATCCTGTCGGTGCCGCAGTACGACATGAATTGGCAGATCTCGTACGAGCTCGCCCAGCCCCTCCCGGTCCCGGCGGGCACGCGGCTGCAGGTGGTCGCACACTTCGACAATTCGGCGGCCAACCCCTGGAACCCCGACCCGAGCGTGCAGGTGATCTGGGGCTCGGATTCCCGCGACGAGATGATGGAGGGTTGGTTCGACTACCGCGTCGCGCTCCCGGAGCCGGTGGTGCCGACGTCGGTGCGCAGGGTCTCGGACCAGGACTAGCTGGGTATGCGGCGCTCGACTCGCTTGACGGCCCTCATCGCGCTGGTCGCGGCGGGGGCAGCGGTGGCCCCCCTCTCCGGGCTCGCCGCCCAGGGCGCTCCGACCGGCGTGTGGAACGTGCGCTCGCACGACATGACCGACCGCGCGACCGGCGGGGTGCGCGTCGTGCTCCTCCGTGTGCAGGAAGCCGAGCGCGGATACGCCGCCGAGATCACGTCGATCCGGAACACGTTCACCGCGGTGGACGAGTTCACCTACGAGCGCGGCACGATGCACGTCGTCTTCGGCGACTACACCTACACCCTGCGCGTCGACGGCGAGGATCTCACCGGCACCGTGGTGAGCCCGCTCGGTACGCAGCAGGCGGAGGGGTTCCGCCAGCACCGAACCCTCATGTACGTCGGGGACCAAGCCGAGGAGTTCGAGACCGTGCGGACCGGGTTGCTCGGCGACCGCAACGGCGTGATCCCCCCCGAGGGGGAGCCCGACCGCGCGGGGTGGATGCGAAGCCGGATCGCTTCGGTCGAGGACCTGGCGCTCCTGGCCGGGAATCGCGTGCGCGTACCGGTCTCCTTCACCAACGCCCGCGACTTCGAGCGCCAGCTGCTGGCGCTCGCGGGCTCGCGGGTGACGATCCAGGCCACCTGGGTCGGCGAGCGCCTTCGTCTCGAATCGGTGGAGCCGGCGACGCCTTGACGGAAGGCGGGCCCCGCGCGCTCTTCTGAGCCGCGCTGCACCACGCGAGCTTTCCGACCCCATGGCACACGAACATCCCCGCTGGATCGTCCTGAAGTTCGGTGGTACCTCGGTCTCCTCGGCCGAGAACTGGAAGACGATCGCGAGTGTGGTCCGGGCGCGAACGGCCGAAGGGTACCGCCCTCTAGTCGTGCACTCGGCGCTCTCCGGCATCACGCAGAGCCTCGACGCCCTGGCGTCCAAGGCGGTCGCGCGCGACCACGCCGACGCGCTCGCCGACATCGAAGCCCGGCACCGCACGCTCGCGGTAGACCTCGGCCTCACCGAAGCGGCGACGGCCGCAGCGCTCGACGCCGACCTCGCCGAGCTGCGCGAACTGGCGGAAGGGATCGCCCTCGTCGGAGAGCTGACCCCTCGCACGCGTGCGCGGGTGCTCGCATTCGGCGAGCGCATCGCCACCAGGCTCGGCTCGGCGTACCTGAATCACGAAGGCGTCGCGGTGACCTGGCTCGACGCCCGCGAGCTGCTCACGAGCGTCGACCGTGGCAACGGCTCCGAGTCGGCGGCCTACCTCAGCGCAGAGTGCGACGCTGCCGCCGAGCCGGCGCTCGTGGCGAAGCTCGCTCAGGTAGCGGGCGTACCGCTCACTCAGGGCTTCACGGCACGCAACGCAGGAGGCGAGACGGTAGTGCTCGGCCGCGGCGGCTCCGACACCGCGGCGGCCTACCTCGCCGGTAAGCTCTCCGCCGAGCACCTGGAGATCTGGACCGACGTGCCCGGCATGTTCACCGCGGACCCGCGCGTGGTTCCTTCGGCGCGACTGCTGCGGCAGCTCGACTACCGCGAGGCCCAGGAGATCGCGACCACCGGCAGCAAAGTGCTCCACCCGCGCTGCATCCCTGCCCTGCGCGACCGATCGATCCCGATCCGCGTGCACAGCACCACCATGCCCGGCGTCGAAGGCACGATCATCAGGCGTGGGGCGGCCGAAGGTCCCGCACAGCTCAAGGCGATCTCCTGCAAGAAGAGTATCGTGCTCGTCTCCATGGAGACCGTGGGCATGTGGCAGGAGGTCGGCTTCCTCGCCAAGGCGTTCGCGACCATCGGGCGGTGCGGGCTCTCCGTCGACCTGGTGTCGACCTCGGAGACCAACGTCACCGTCTCGCTGGACACCGAGGCCAACCTTCTCGAGGCGCGCACGCTCGAGCGACTCGAGGAGGAGCTCGGGCGCATCTGTCGCGTCACGCTCATCCAGAACTGCGCGGCTGTCAGCCTAGTCGGCCGTCGCATCCGCGGCCTGCTGCACAAGCTCGGGCCTGCGCTCCAGGTCTTCGAGCAGCAGCGCATCCACCTGCTGTCGCAGGCCGCGAGCGACCTCAATCTGACGGTTGTGGTCGATGAGGATCAGGCGGACCGGCTCGTCCGCCTCCTGCACGCGCAGCTCGTGGCGCAGGCCGGCGCCCCCGACGTGTTCGGCCCGAGCTGGGAGGAGCTACAGCCCACGACGGCCGAGCGGCCGGCGCGCGCGATCCGCTGGTGGGAGCGGGAGCGGGACGCGCTGCTCGCGTGCCTCGGCGGCGACACGGCCGCCTACGTCTATGACCTCCAGACCGTAGATGCGCGCCTCGCCTCACTGCGCGCGTTCGAGTCCGTGGATCGGGTGCTCTACGCCATGAAGGCGAACCCGAACCCCGAGATCCTCCAGCGCGTGCGCGCGGCGGGGGGAGCGTTCGAGTGCGTGTCCCCCGGTGAGATCCAGCGGGTGATGGAGACCTTCCCAGGGATCGCGCCCACCGAGATTCTCTTCACGCCCAACTTCGCGCCCAAGGACGAGTACCGCGCCGCGCTCGAGCTCGGCGTCCACACCACGCTCGACTCGATCTACCCGCTGCGCAGTTGGCCACAGCTCTTCCGCGGCCACGAGGTCTTCCTCAGGATCGACCCCGGCGTCGGCAAGGGTCACCACGACAAGGTCCGCACCGCCGGCCAGCAGGCGAAGTTCGGCGTGCCGCTCTTCGAGATGGAGGATGCCGCCAAGCTCGCCACGCTCGAAGGCGTGAAGGTGGTGGGCCTGCACGCGCACTCTGGCAGTGGCATCCTGTCACCTGAGCACTGGGCGCACCTCGGGGCCACCCTCGCGGAGGCGTCGCGCCTCTTCCCCGACGTCCGCGTGCTCGACGTGGGTGGCGGCTTCGGTGTGCCCGAGAAGCCTGGCCAGGATCCGCTCGACCTCGGTGCCGTAGGCGCGGGGCTCGCGCAGTTGAAGGCCGCCAACCCCGGGAAGGAGATCTGGCTCGAGCCCGGGCGGTTCGTGGTCGCTGAGTCCGGCGTGATCCTCGCGCGCGTCACGCAGATCAAGGGAAAGGGCGCGGTGCGCTACGTGGGCATCGCCACCGGCATGAACGCGCTCATCCGCCCGGCACTGTACGGCTCGTACCACGAAATCGTGAACCTCACGCGCCTCGGCGAGGAGCCCACCGAGCGGGCCAACATCGTCGGCCCCATCTGCGAAACCGGCGATACGCTCGGGTTCGACCGACTCCTGCCGCCGACCAGCGAGGGCGATGTGCTGCTCATCGCCAACACCGGGGCGTACGGCTACGCGATGGCGTCGAGGTATAACCTCAGGGAGCCACCGGTCCAGCGGTATCTATAGCCGCACCTCAGGCACCTCAGGCTCACGCCCGCTGAGTCGTCCCTCTCCCCAAGGATCACCCTGGGAACGCTGCTGCTCGGTCTCGTCTTCGCCGCTCTGGTGATCGGAGGCCTCGGCTATTCGCGTTCGTCGATCCTGCGCAAGGCGTCGCGAGCGGTGTCGCTGACGCTCTTCCTAGTCTTCGGGGCGGGCGCGGCCGTCACCCTGTACGGTTCCTTCGCGCTGAGCGGCAATGGCGGGGGCACGCTCATCTTCCTGGCGCTGCCGCTCGCGTTCCTGGCGTGGTTGTTCTTCGATTCCTTCTCGTCGTCGATGTCGCGCGAGAGCTACTTCGACCTCGGCGTCGACGCGAAGATCTCACACAACCAGTCATTGCTCGACAGCCAGATCAACCATCACGAGCGGACCATCGCGGAGCACTCGCGAGCCCTCGAGAGCTTCTGGCTGACACCTGGAAAAAGACGGCGGCTGCGCGAGGAAGTCTCGCACGCGCAGCTGATGATTCGAGGATTGACGAAGCTGAAGGATGGCGTTGCCGATCCTTCGATCTACCACGAGGACGAGCCGGGCTAGCGCAGGGGCTAGAACATCTCGCTGGCTTCCGGCTCCACCGACTTCTTCGTGTCGTACCGGTTCGGGATGAAATCCCCCGTGATCATCTCCTTGTAGGAGAGCCCCGGACCCACCATCGGGTAGACGCTCGCCTCGGGGTCGATGATCACGTCGAGGAAGGCGGGCCCATCCGCGGCGAGGAACTCCTCCACCACGCGCGGCACGTCTTCCTTACGGTCGAGCTTCTTGGCGTATGCGAAGCCGTCCGACTCCGCGGCCTTCACGAAGTCCTTCTTCCGGAGCGACTTGTCGCTGCCGGACAGGCGGCCCTTGAAGAACAGCCGCTGCCACTGCATGACCATGCCGTCGCCGTAGTTGTTCAGCACCATGACCTTGATGGGCAGGTCGTAGGTGGTGAGCGTCTCGAGCTCGCCCAGGTTCATGCGGATGCTGGCATCGCCGTCGATGTCGATGACGAGGCGATCCGGCCGCGCGAACTGCGCACCGATCGCCGCCGGGAGGCCGAACCCCATGGTTCCCATGCTGCCGGACGTCAGCCAGAGATTGGGCTCACGGAAGTCGCAGTACTGCGCCGCCCACATCTGATGCTGCCCCACGCCAGTCGCGATGATGGCCTCGCCGCGGGTGATCCGGTTCATCGTCTCCAGCACGTAGTGCGGCTGGATGAGCCGGCTGTTGCGGTCGTAGTTGAGCGCGTACTTCGTCTTGAGCGCAGCAACCTCGGCGTGCCACGTCGAGAAGTCGCCCTTGAAGCCGGTACGGTTGCCATACGCCACCACCGCGTCGAGCGCCTCGCGCATGCGGCCCACGTAGTGCCAGTCGGCGCGCTTCACCTTGCCGATCTCGGATGCGTCGATGTCGAAGTGCAACACCCGCCGCGCCTTGGCCGCGAACTTCGTCGGCACGGCCGCCACGCGGTCGTCGAAGCGCGCGCCCACCGAGATGAGCAGGTCGCAGTCGTCCACTGCATAATTCGCGTACGCCGTACCGTGCATACCCAGCATGTGCAGCGAGAGCGGGCGCATCGTGTCGATGGCGCCGAGCCCCATCAAGGTGGTCACGGCCGGAATGCCGAACGTCTCCGACAGCGCACGCAGCGCCTCACTCGCGTTGGCCTTGATGACGCCGCCGCCAGCGTAGATCAGCGGGCGCTTGCTCTCTGCGAGCATCTCGAAGAACTCGCGGCAGCCATCCTCGCCGATCGTGTTCGAGTCCACCTGCTCGAGTCGCTGCCGATAGCCAGGGATCGGTAGGCGCCCTTCCCCGCGGTACAGCCCCTCCCAGTTCTGCACGTCCTTCGGGATGTCGACCACCACCGGTCCGGGACGGCCGGTACGGGCGATCTCGAACGCCGTGCGGATGGTGGCCTCGAGCTTCTCGGCCTCCGTGACCAGGAAGACGTGCTTCGCCACGGAACCCATGATGGCCGTGACAGGGGCTTCCTGGAACGCGTCCGTGCCGATCGCGCTTCTCGACACCTGGCCACAGAGCACGACCATCGGCACCGAATCGGCCATGGAGTCGCGGATGGGGGTGACGCAGTTGGTGGCCCCCGGCCCCGACGTCACCAGGACCACGCCCGGGCGCCCGCTGGCGCGCGCATACCCGGCGGCCATGAACCCCGCCCCCTGCTCGTTCGCGGGGACGATGAGCGGCATGGGCTCCTTCCGCTTTTCTCCGCCATCTGGCCGGGCGTGCTCCGCGTTGTAGCGGAAGACGGCGTCGTAGGTAGGCAGAATGGCCCCGCCGGAGTAGCCGAAGATGGTATCCACCCCCTCGGACGCGAGCACTTCTACGATCATGTCCGCCCCGCTCATCGACTTGCCACGGCTGGGGCTGGACTGGATCGGTTGGTCTCGGACCTGGGTTCCCATGGTACTCGGCTCGAATTGTTGCGTTGAGCCCCAAGGTCGAAGAGGGGGCGGCCCATTGCAATAGCGCGGCGTCCGGGGCGAACTTGGCCCCCCCGAGGAAGCGCGGGCGGAAGCGCCCGGGAAGCCAGAAATGCGGCACATCATCTCGATTCTGCTGGAGAATCAGGCCGGCGCGCTGACACGCGTCGCAAGCCTGTTTTCGTCACGCGGCTACAACATCGAGAGCCTGAACGTCGCCCCCACGGACAATGAGGCCGTGTCCCGCCTCACCGTGGTCACGACGGGCTCGGACGAGGTGATCGCCCAGATCTCCCAGCAGGTCGGAAAACTCGTGGACGTGGTGAGCGTGGTGGACATGACGGGCACGGACCACATCGAGCGCGAGCTGGCGCTCTTCAAGGTGCGCACCCCCGAGAGCTCACGTGCCAAGCTGGCGGGGCTGCTGAAGCAGTTGGACGGCCACGTGCTCCACTACGACGAGGGGCACGGCACGCTGGAAATCGTGGGAAACGGCCCCGAGATCGACCGTTTCATGGACGCGGTCGCGGACCTGGCCGAAATCGAGACGGTGGTTCGAAGCGGGGCAATGGCGATGGCGAGAGGCGCACCCGTGCACGTGCACGCGCGCTCCTGATTCACTCCTGAGGACGACAATGGCGAAGATCCAGTTCGGTGACGTGTTCGAAGAGGTGGTCACGCGTGAAGAGTGGCCGCTGAAGAAGGCCCGCCAGACGCTGAAGGGCGAGACGATCGCCATCATCGGGTACGGCGTGCAGGGCCCCGGTCAGGCGCTCAACCTGCGCGACAACGGCTTCAACGTCATCGTCGGCCAGCGGAAGGGCTCCAAGACGTGGGACAAGGCCGTCGCAGACGGGTGGAAGCCCGGCAAGACGCTCTTCGACATCGAGGAAGCGGCGAAGCGCGGCACCATCATCCAGTATCTGCTCTCCGACGCGGGGCAGATCGCGCTGTGGCCGACGCTCAAGCCGCACCTGACCAAGGGCAAGGCGCTCTACTTCTCGCACGGCTTCGCGATCACGTTCAAGGACGACACCGGCGTGGTGCCGCCCCCGGACATCGACGTCATCCTCGTCGCCCCGAAGGGCTCGGGTACCTCGCTCCGCCGCCTCTTCCTCGACGGCAAAGGCCTCAATTCGAGCTACGCGATCTTCCAGGACGCGACGGGTCGCGCCAAGGAGCGCGTGGTCTCCCTCGGCATCGGCGTCGGCTCCGGTTACCTGTTCGAGACAGACTTCAAGAAGGAAGTGCTGTCGGACCTCACGGGCGAGCGTGGCGTGCTCATGGGCGCGATCGCGGGCGTCTTCGAGGCGCAGTTCAAGTGCCTACGGAAGCGTGGCCACTCCCCTTCCGAGGCGTTCAACGAGACCGTCGAGGAGCTGACGCAGAGCCTCATGCCCCTCGTCGCCGAGAACGGCATGGACTGGATGTACGCCAACTGCTCGACTACGGCGCAGCGCGGCGCACTCGACTGGCGGCACAAATTCCGTGACGCCGTCGCGCCAGTGTACGAGCAGCTCTACGACAGCGTCGCCTCGGGGAACGAAGCGCGCATCGTGATCACCTCATGCAGTGCGCCCGACTACCGCGCGCGCCTGGAGAAGGAGCTCGCGGCCCTCGGCGGCGAGGAGATCTGGCGCACCGGCAAGGCCGTGCGCGCGCTCCGGCCCGTGGCGGGCAAGGCGGCGTCCGTGAGGAAGCCCGCGAAGAAGAAGGCGGCCAAGAAGAAGGCGGCGAAGAAGGCAGTGAAGCCAGCCAAGCGGAAGGCTGCACCGAAGCGCCGGGCCGCCAAGAAGGCCTCCTCGAAGAAGCGCCCGTCCCGCAGGTAGACGTTCGGTCGCCATGAAGAAGAAGCCCCCGAAGCCGCAGACCTCGGCCGTCAGGACGCAGGCACCGGTCACGCCGCATCGGGAGCACTCGGTGCCGATCTTCGCCACGTCGAGCTTCGTGTTCGACGACAGCGAGGAGATGCGGGCGGCCTTCGCGGACGAGTTGGATCGCAACATCTACAGTCGGTTCACGAACCCCAACGTGGCCGAGCTGTCGGAGAAGATCCGCATCCTCGAGGGCGCCGAGGCGGGGCACAGCACCGCGACCGGGATGGCCGCGGTGTTCGCCACCTTCGGCGCACTGTTGTCGGCGGGGGATCACCTGCTCTGCTGTCGCTCCATCTTCGGGGCGACGCACACCATGCTCACCAAGATCCTGCCGCGCTGGGGGATCGAGCACTCCTACTTCGACGCAGCCGACCCCGACTCGTGGGAGGGGCTCGTCCAGAAGAACACCAAGCTCATCTTCGCGGAAACGCCGACGAACCCGGCGGTGGACCTGGTCGACCTCGAGCGCCTCGGCAAGCTGGCCGCGAAGAAGAAGATCATCCTCGCGGTGGACAACGCGTTCGCGACGCCGATCCACCAGCGCCCGCTCGAGTTCGGCGCTCACCTCTCCGTGCACTCCGCAACCAAGTTTATCGACGGTCAGGGGCGCGTGATGGGCGGCGTGGTGGTCGGGCGCGCGGACCTAGTGAAGTCGATCTTCGACTTCGCACGCACCACAGGTCCCGCGCTGTCGCCGTTCAACGCCTGGATCCTCTCCAAGTCGGTGGAGACGCTCGAGGTCCGCATGGAGAAGCACGCCGAGAACGCGCTCGTCGTGGCCGACTGGATCGAGAAGCAGAAGGGGATCACGAACGTGAAGTACCCCTTCCTGAAATCGCACCCGCAATACGCGATCGCGAAGCGTCAGATGACGGGGGGCGGGGCGGTGCTCTCGTTCGTCTTGAAAGGCGGGCTCGCGCAGGGCAAGCGCTTCCTGGACGCGCTCGAGCTGTGCTCACTCACGGCCAACCTCGGCGACACGCGCACCATCGCGAGCCACCCCTCCTCGACCACCCACGCCAAGCTCACCGAGAAGGAGCGGCTGGCCGTCGGCATTCACCCCGGCCTCATTCGCATCTCGGTCGGCCTCGAGCACCCCGACGACGTGATCGAGGACCTACGCCAGGCGCTGAAGCGCTCGAAGGCCTAGAAACGCGCGGAGTCGGGCCCTCGCCGACCCCCGGGGCCGCCTGCTCTACCGGAGGTCCCTGAAGAACGCGCGCACGTCCTCGACGAGCAGCTCAGGTTCCTCGAGCGCCGCGAAGTGACCGCCCCGCGGCATCATCGTCCAGCGTACGATGTTGTAGCGAGACTCGGCCCACCGTCGAGGCACGAAGTAGATCTCCTTCGGAAATACCGCCACTGCAGTCGGCACGTCTACGTAGCGCACGGGACGTGTTGCCGGCGCGTGCCGCGACTCGTAGTAGATGCGTGTCGACGATGTGATCGACTGCGTCACCCAGTACAGCGTCACGTTGGTGAGGATCTGGTCGCGCGCGATGGCGCTCTCGGGGTTGCCGTCGTTGTCGGTCCAGCCGTGGAATTTCTCGACGATCCAGGCCGCGAGGCCGGCAGGTGAGTCGTTCAGCCCGTAGCCGAGCGTCTGCGGCTTGGTCCCCTGGATATCCTGGTACGCGCTCCCTTCCGCGAACGCCTCGGTCCGCCCGGCGCGCAGCTCGAGCTCGACCTCAGGAACCCCCTCGTTGGGATCCGCCGCGCCCGCCGGAGCCCCACCGGTCATGAAGTTGCTGTGCAGGCCGATCACGTGCTCCGGGTAGTTCCCCGCCAGCGAGCGACTGATGATCGCCCCCCAGTCTCCACCCTGCGCGCCGTAGCGGTCGTACCCCAGTCGCGCCATGAGCGCGGCCAGCAGGTCGGCCATGCGTTCGGGGTTCCACCCGGGCTCGGTGGGCTTTCCCGAGAAGCCGAACCCCGGAAGGGACGGGATCACGAGGTGGAACGCGTCGGCGGGGTCGCCGCCGTACGCCGCCGGATCGGTGAGCGGCCCCACCAGCCCCATGAACTCGACGAACGATCCGGGCCACCCGTGCGTGAGCAACAGCGGCATCGCACCCGGGTTCGGCGAGCGTGCGTGGATGAAGTGCACGTCCACGCCGTCGATCGTGGTAGTGAAGTGCTCGAGCTGGTTGAGCGCGCGCTCCTGCGCGCGCCAATCGAAGTCGTCGCGCCAGTACGTGAGCAGTCCCTCCAAGTACGCGCGATCGGTGCCGTACTCCCATGGCGCACCTGGGCCGTCGTCCGGCAAGCGAGTGCGGGCAAGTCGCTCGTCGAGCTCGGCGAGCACGGAGTCGGCCACCGCGATCGTGAAGGGACGGATGGCGTCGGCCGCGACAGGCGCCCCCGACATATCCGAGGCGTCGCGCCCGCAGCTAGCAAGGGCGAGCACCGAGCCGATGACTGCGAGTTGCCCCGCGCGGGCTGCCCTCACTTGCCCCGCGCGGCGATCAAGTCGCGCACTGCGGCCGCCAGCGCTCGTGGATCGATCGGCTTCTCCAGGACACTGGCAGCTCCGTAGATCTTGGACGCTTCCAGTTGGCTCCGGCTCTTCCCCGACACCGCCACGATCGCCGCTCGGGGATCGACCTCCCGAAGCGCCGAGATGAGGCTGAGTCCGTCGCGACCCGGCATCACCATGTCTGTCACGACCACGTGGATGCGCTGCGCGAGATAGATGCTCAGCGCCTCGTCACCGTCCGCGGCCAGGACAATCTCGTGGCCCTCGGAACGCAGAGCGGCGGCGAGCCCCAGCCGATCGGTCTCGTCGTCGTCGACGATCAGGATCGTGGCCAAGGAGCTCGCCGCCGCGTCTGTAGCTACTGAACCGGGCGGACTACTCCGCCCGGAGCGTCACCCGCTGCACTCTCCAATTGCCGATCTCGCCGACCAGGAGGTCGTTGTCCACGCGGCAGTCGATCGCGTTCACGGTCCCGAACTGGCCGATCCGTTTGCCGACCGTGCCGAAGCGCCCCACGACCGTTCCGTCGAGACGAACCTTATAGATCTCTCCACCGACCTCGAGGTTGTCGGGCGGGTTGGAGTTCGAGACGTACAGGAACTGATTCGGCGCCGGCGAGATGCAGATCGCCATCGGCGAGCCGACCCCACGGATCTCCCTGATCTGTGCACCGGTCTGCGAGTTCATCACCACGATGCGCTGGTTGCCATAGTCGGCAACGTACAGGTTGTTCTGCGCGTCGATCTGCATGCCGTAGGCGTTCGCACCACCCGGCACGGCGAAGTTCTGCATGAAGCGACCCTCGGGGTCGTACTTCGCGATACGCGTGCGCGCCATCCCGTCGGCCACGTAAATGTTGCCCTGCGTGTCCCAAACGACATCGGTCGGGGCGTTGAACGACTCACCTTCCGGCATGGCAGGCCCGCCCGCACGTCCGCCAGCAGCAGGAGCAGCACCGCCCGCGCGTCCCGCCGCCGGAGCCGCGGGAGCTGGGGTAGCTGCCCCACCCGCGCGTCCGGCCGCAGCCCCACCGGCTGCGGCACCGGCCCCAGCACCACCGCCTCGTGGCGCAGATACCGCACCACCCAGGGTCTCGGGCTTACGCGATAGCACCATCTGGATGCGGCCCTGCGCATCGAACCGGATCACCTGACCAGACATCCGATCCACGATCCAAACGTTGTCGTCCCCATCGATGCGGGCCTGCTGCGCGAACAGCGAGCCGTAGATGTTCTGCCCGATCTCGCGCTCGAACCGACCGCGCGCATCGAACTTGAACACCCGGGAACTCGACACGGCGATGTAGCGAGACGTGCCCATCGTCATGAGCGGGTTGCCGGTCCGCGTATACACGTAGATCTCGTTGCGCGAATTGCGCGCCACGCCGGCCACCTCACCGAGATGGATGGCGTCGGGGAATCCGCTCAGCGCATCCACAGCCGTGAACTGGATCTCCGGCACACGGGCCTGCGCCGAGAGGGACTGGGCGGCGGCGAGCGCCATCGCCGCGAGAAACTTGAACGACCGATTCATTTAGATATCTCCGCGCTCAGTCTTGGGATACGGGCCGGGGGCCCACGAGAATCTTCTGGGCCCGCCACGCCGAGATCTCGGACGTGTACAGTTCATTCGGGTTGCGACAGTCGAGGCCGTGGATCGTCTGGAACTCCCCGGGCTCCTTACCGGCGCGTCCGAAGCGGCCAATGATGGTCCCGTCGAGCTCCATCTTGTAGATCTCGCCCGTCTGGTTCCACGAGGCCGCAGGATTCGAGTCCGGATTCGAGTTCGACACGAACAGGTACTGGTGCTCGCCGCCGGAGACACAGATCTCCCACGGGTTGCCGACGTTCGTGTACATCGTGATCAGGTTCAGGTTGCTGTCGTAGACCTTCACGCGCGCGTTGCCGCGATCGCCGACGTAGATACGACCCTGCGAGTCCGAGGCGATCGTGTGCGGCGTATTGAACTGGTCGGGCCCGTTCCCGGCCTGTCCCGAACCGGCCTGACCCATATAGATGCCGTCGGGCGAGTACTTCACCACGCGCGCATTGAAATAGCCGTCAGAGATGAAGATGTTGCCCTGCTGGTCCCAGGTGACGTCCGTTGGGCGCGCGAGGAGATACCGGTGGTTCGGGCCACTCGTGTCCGTCGTCTGCACGGCCGTGCCCTGGCCTGCGATGGTCGGCTCCGGCCGACGACCGATCACCATCACCACCCGACCCTCGGGGTTCATCTTGATGACCATGTTCGTGCCCTCGTCGACCACCCAGATGTTGTCGTCGCGGTCGACGCGCACCTTGTGCGCCATCTCGAAGCCGTAGAGGCCGACCCCCAGTTCGCGCACGAAGTTCCCGTCTGCGTCGAACTCGAAGAGGCGAGTGTCGCCGCTGCGATGGTAGACGAAGATGTGCCCTTGGGAGTTCGTCGCGATGCCGATACCCTCGCCGAAATAGAGGCCGTCAGGGAGCTTGAAGAAGCCCTCCACGGCCTGATGCGGGATCTCGGGAACGTTGGTGGCGGTGGCTCGACTCTGCGCGTGCAGCGAGCTCGACGCTGCGGCGACCAAGGCAGGCACCGCCAGCAGGTATGTCCACTTCGAACGTCGGGTCATCGGAAGCGACTCCGAAAAAGATGGGTTGTACAGCGCTTGGATCTAAGGGCGCGGGGCCTGGGCGGCAATAGACCGCTTACGGCGCCTTTACACGACCGGACGGCGTCCTGCCCCTCTCAGGGGAGGCGGAAGACGAAGAGCATGTTACCGCCGGGACGCTGCCGGATTTCCGGAGTGAGCGTCCGGTAGTTGGGGCCACCACCCGCCGCGATGGCAATGTACTGGACGCCGTCCACCTGATAGCTCACTGGAAACCCACCCGCACCCGAGTTCAGGATCTGGTCCCACAGAATCTCCCCCGAGCGGGCGTCGAAGGCCCGGAAGTGGCGCGCGTCGTCCGTGACGAAGACCAAGCCGCCGCCCGTGGTCAGCACTGAGCCACCGAACCCGGCACGCTGTTGGCGCTCCCAGAGCGTCCTCCCGGTCCGCACGTCGACCGCGGTGAAGTGACCGACCATCCCATCGGAGCCGGGCATGTCGATGCGCCGATACTCGGCCGAGTCGTGGTGATCCCCCACCGCGGGCTGAGTGTCGTTGAGTGTGTATGCCATACACGTGTCGTTGCTCGGCGAGTACAGCGCGTTCGTGTCCGGGCTGTAGGCGATCGACTGCCAATTGATCCCCCCGCCGTTCAGGCTCGGACAGACCAGGATCTCCTGACCGATCTCCGGGTGCTTCAGCGCCGGATTGGCGATGCCGTGACGGTTGGGGGCGTCGACACCCACGATGACGTTCTGGTAACTGGTCTCGCGTGCCCAGAGGAAGTCCCCTGTCGCGGCGTCGAGCGTCCAGACGAGGGCGGGCTTCCCGGGTAGACCGGTGAGGACTTTCCTACGCTCGCCCGGAACCAGATCGGGGTTGATCCAGGCGACCTCCTCCGCGGAGGGCGTCACCTCGGTTTCCACGATGAGCCGCGCGAACGGGTGGTCCTGGTCCCACTCGTCTCCCGGCAGGTGCTGGAAGTACCACACCAAGCGCCCGGTGTCGGCGTCGAGCGCGAGTGTCGAGTTCGTGTAGAGCACGGCCCCGTCCTCCGTCCCGCGCTGAACGGCGCCCCAACGGATCGGAACGCCGACGCCGGTGAAGATGAGGTTCAGCTCCGGATCGTAACTCGGTGGCATCCAGGCCGACCCCCCCAGGCGCTGCTCCTCGGGGACCCCACCCCACGTCTCGGCGCCCGGCTCGCCGTCACCCGGGATCGTGTAGGTGCGCCAGATCTCTTCGCCCGTGTCGGCATCGTGCGCAGAAAGCCAACAGCGCGTGTTGATGAGGTAGCACCCCGACATGCCCGCGACGACACGCCCCTTGATGATCATCGGGCCGCCGGAATAGTGCTGGCCGACCTCCCAGTCGCCGACCTTGCGCTCCCACACCACCGCACCCGTGCGCGCGTCGAGCGCGATCAGGAACGCGTCGTGCGTCGCGATGTACAGGCGGTCTCCGTAGAGCGTCGCGTTGCGGTTCGCGCACGCGAGTGGGGCGGCATGCTCGACGCGCGGGCGCCGGTAGTCCCACAAAAGTGTCCCGTCGCGTGCGTCGACCGCCTCGATGAAATCACACGCCTGCGGCAGGAACATGATGCCGTCGTGCACGAGCGGGGTCGTCTCTTGGAGGCCTGCCTCCATCGTCCACGCCCAGGCGAGCCGCAACGAGCCGACGTTACCCGTGTCGATCTGGTCGAGCGGGCTGTATCCCCAGTGATCGTATGTGCGGCGCCACATGAGCCACTCCTCGGCCGGCGGATCGAGGAGCATGGCATCGGTGACCGGCGTGTAGCTGTCGATGGGCGACTGCGCGTGGGCCGCGGATGCCATCCCGAGCAAGAGGACGGCGAAGCCCCCACGCACCCGGATCAATTGGCCTCCAGGTCGGCGAAGAGGCGCTTGAGGCCCTCGTCCGTGATGGACGGCACGAAGCTGGAGCGTTCCGACCAGATGCGCTTCTGCCTGATGTCGATACCGATGGCGTTCACGTGCGCGGAAGCGAGTGCCACTGCGTTGAACGCGTGGATCGAGTTCGCCGTGGCATGGGCGGACAGCTCCTGCCAGCCCAGGTCTTCGGCGACGATCCAGATCGCGAGCTGTTCGACCGTCGGGGCGATGGCGGGAAAGATGTCGAGTCCCTGGAACAGCCAGGTGAGGTCGCGCAACTCAGGTCGCTCGTCCGCAGACCTCACCTCGAGCCGATCGCCCGACACCGGGGCCGGGGCGGCCTGGTTGACGCGGCGGGCCGGGATCGTCCAGGGGCGCGCCATGTCGGTGAGTAGGAGCATCATGCCGTCCCGCCGGGCGATCATGTCGCCGGATGCGCCGACGCCCTCGAAGTACGTTCCCACCGGGAGCGTCACGACCATGTCTTCGGGCCGCGTGCGGCGAACCGACAGCGCCACTCCCTCGGCACCGGCACCAGTGCCCGAGACTTCCACGCTTCCGTTGGCAACGGCTTCCAGGAGGTCGTAGTGGCGAATGCCAGCTGTGTTGTTGCCACCGGCCGCCCGGAGTACGAACAGGTGTTGGCTGGGCAGGAACTCGTGCAACTCCTCTAGCTCGAAGCCGGCGGCTTCCCATTCGAGCATCACCTGAAGCACGGACATCCGATGCTCTGAGCGGATTTGCTGCGCGGACCCGTCCTCTACCCGGTACTCGACGAGTGCCACCCGCCCCGTGGGCTTCAACGACCGGCGCATCGCCTCGAGCATCGGCGCGGGCTGCGAAAGTTCATGGTACACATCCACGAGCAGAATCCAGTCGACCCCTCCCTCGGGGAGTCCCGGGTCCACGTCCGTGCCCAGCACGGGGACCACTCCGGTCAGACCGGCTGCCTGCACGCTCTCCGCCAGGATATCGAGCATCTCCTGCTGCACGTCGACTGCGTAGACCGTGCCGGTCGGGGCCACGAGCGGGGCGAGCCGTCGAGTGAAGTAGCCCGACCCGGCCCCCAGGTCCGCCACCACGTCGCCGGGCCGGACATTCATGACCCTGAGGACCTCGGCTGGCTGTTCCTCCTGCACGCGCTGTGGACGTTCGAGCCAGTCCGCCCCACGGAAGCTCATCACGGCTGCGGGTGCGCGAGCGCGCGGCGGCGCCGCGCGCTCCTGGGCGCCAACCGCGGTCGCGGCTCCCCATAGGAACAGCCCGAGCAGGGATCGGCGGACGGCTGAGAATCTCATGACACGGGACTCCGGAAATCGGCGTGGGGCGCGTCATGATGGGGTACCCCGTTGGGCGGGCGAAAGGAGCCACGTTCGGCCCCGGCACTTCGCTTGCGGCCCGGACGGGGGGGCCGCACGTTCAGGCATGGTCCGTCTCTCCCGCCGCCGCTTCGTCCATCTGGCGGCCGTGGGCGCCGCCGCAGGGGTGCTTCCGCGACGAGCCATCACCCCCGCGGGCCGAGTACGCACGGTGGCTGGCACGGGCGTCGCCGGGTACGAGCCCGAAGGCACGGCTGGGCTCCCTGGCACCGCGACCCCCGTGAACAATCCGTACGGGGTGGTCGTGGGCCCCGACGGGGGACTCTGGTTTTGTGAGGTCGACACAGGGCGCACGCGGCGGCTCGATCTCGTCTCGGGTCGGCTCACCACGCGTGCCGGGAATGGTACCAAGGCCTACTCGGGGAACGGGGGCCCCGCCCCCGAGGCGTCGTTCTCGGCCCCTCATGAGATCCGCTTCGACGCGGGTGGGAACCTCTATGTGGTCGAGCGCGACGCGCATGTGGTGCGTCGCATCGACGCGCGGACCGGTCTGGTCACGACGGTCGCGGGAACCGGCGAGGCGGGGTTCGCCGGTGACGGAGGTCCGGCGGTGTCCGCCCAGCTCCGGCAGCCGCACAGCATCGCGTTCGACGCCGAGGGCAACCTGCTGATCTGCGACATCGGCAATGGGCGCGTGCGAAGGGTGGACGCGCGCGACGGCACCATCTCGACGCTCTCGGGAACTGGGGAACGCGTTGCAACCCCCGACGAAGGCCCCCTGGTCGGCGCTCCCCTCCGGGGCCCCCGCTCGATCGACACCGACCCGAATGGGAACGCATACCTCGTGCTGCGTGAGGGAAACGCCGTTTTCCGCCTCGACCTGCGCGCGGGTCGGCTGGCCCGAATCGCCGGAACCGGTGAGACGGGATACACCGGCGATGGTGGCCCCGCCCTCGCGGCGACCTTCAACGGACCGAAGGGAATCGCCTACTCGATCTCGGATCACTCCCTGTACATCGTCGACACGGAGAATCACGTGATACGTCGGCTGAACCTCAGGTCGGGTATCATCGACACCGTGCTCGGGACCGGCGAACTCGGAGACGGTCCCGATGGGGACCCGCTGTCGTGTCGCACGAACCGTCCGCACGGGGTTTTCGTGCACGAGGGCGTCATCTATGTAACCGACAGCGAGAGCCACCGCGTACGCGCCGTTGAAAGCCTGCTCTGATCACACCTCACGCCAAAGCCGAACACACGGAGATCACCGGATGGACATGTCACGCAGAGACGCGATCGGACGCATGGGCATCATCGGCGTGGGACTCGCCACCGTCCCCGTGAGGGGCTTCCCGGATCACTGGTTCATCCAGGACACCGTGATCCCGTTCACCGACGTGCCGGCCGACTTCACCGGCGTGCGCGCGGGCGCCGAGCAGTTCCCCGGTCAGAACCGGTCGGCCCAAGACCTTCGTAGACTCGAGTCGTGGGTGACGCCGGTGTCGGACCACTTCGTGGTTGCCCACTACGGCATTCCGCAGGTCGACATGGCGTCGTACCGACTCCGCATCGGTGGCCTCGCGCGACGCTCCATGGAGTTCACCCTTGACCAGATCCGGGCGCGCCCCCGCGTGACGCGCACTACCGTCTTCGAGTGCGGTGGCAACTCTGCGCGGCTGTTTCAGGGAATGGTGGGCAACTGCGAGTGGACCGGTACGCCCCTACTCCCGATCCTGGAGGAGGCGGGTTGGAGCGACGACGCGCGGGAGGTGCACTTCTGGGCGGCCGACTCGGGCACAGAAGAAATCAACGGCGCGTCGTACGAGCAGAACTTCGCGCGCTCGATGTCGCTCGAAGCGATCCGTGAGACCAACCCGATCCTCGCCTACGAACAGAACGGCGCGCCGCTTACGATCGTGCACGGCTCCCCGCTGCGCCTCATCGTGCCGGGCTGGTACGGCGTCGCCCAGGTGAAATGGATCAACCGCATCGAGCTGAGCCCAGACCGGCTCATGACTCGGTTTATGGCCCGCGACTACGTGACCCTCATGGGCCGAGAGGTGGACGGCCGCACCGAGTGGGTGCAGACCTCGGTGACGCGCCAGCGCCTCAAGGCCTCGCTCGCGCGAGTCACACGCCAGGGTAACCGCTTCCGCGTCTTCGGCGTCGCGTACACGGACGGGACGCCGCTCGATCGCGTGGAGGTCAGCGTGGACGGCGGCGGGTGGCAGAGCGCGACGCTCGACCGCCGCGGCGATGAATACGCGTGGACATTCTTCAACCTCGACATTCCCGCGCTCGCGGCGGGGGACCACACGCTCGTGGCCCGCGCCACGGACTCGGACGGTCGCACGCAGCCGGCCGACCTATCGACGAAGCGCACCCGCTGGGAGAACAACGAGCTGGTGACAAGGACGATCAGGGTCTAGTCGACCCTGAACTGCACCTCGGTAGGTGTCGACCGGTCAGCATCACTCACCCGTTGCAGGAAGAACCTCGAACTACACCTCGAACTACACCTCGGTAGGGTTCGACAGTGTCGAACCCTACCTCAGGGATTCAGCCAGTAGTTCACCTTGACCATCAGGATGTTGTCGGCGGGCGCCTCGAACATGTCGCCGGCGTCGCGGCCGAACTCCAGGTTACCCACCCAGGGGTCGGCCCCCACCGAGTGACCCGTCATGCGGTTCACGCGGCGCTGCTGCCAAACCAAGAAAAGGGTGGACCCCGGCCGCCACTCCCAGCGCAGAACCGCGTTGCCGATGAGGCTGCGGTGGCTGAAGTCGAGGTCTCGGTCGCGCACCTGAAAGGGCGCGGATGGACCCGCGCCGTCGGGGTCGATGTCAAAGTCCCCCGAACCGTTCTGCGTGATGGTCCCCACGTCGCTGCCGTAGCGCAGGAAGTCGAACACCCCGGGCGCGCTGAGTTCCTTGAGATGGCGGTATTGTCCCACCGAAACGAAGGGCTCGATGTAGAGCTGGAGCGAGAGCGCCGGTGACAGCGTCACGTCGAGGCGGGTGTCGAGCGACACGGTCGACCGATCCAGCTCCGCGAACACGTAGCGCGCCCCGAAGGTCGATGCCGCGTTCGCATCCGCCACGCGCCTGACGTATTGCGCCATGGAGCGTGAACGGGAGTACGAAGGCCCGATGTTCAACTGCACCGTCTCACGGAACCGTGCCGTGACCCCGAAGTCGATGCTGCGGCTCCGTCCCCCCGCGCGATCGGTGAAGTAGTTGAAGCTGCCGTTCAAGCGCGTCGACCGACGGTTGTCGGTGTTCACGTTGACGCGTGCCTGCCAGCTCCCCGGCGTGCGCGCCATGGGGCCGCCACGCGTCAACCTGTCGTCGTCGTACCAGGGATCGACCTGCACGCGCAGGCTCGATCGCCAATAGTTCAGCAGCTCGAAGTTCACCTGGCTGTTCACGTTGGCGAAGATCATGTCGCCCGCGGTGTTGAGCTTCGCGTCGGGGCTGATGCTCACGTTCCAGCTCCGCAGGAAACGCCCCGGCGTGGGCTGGCTGTACTGGTAGTGTGTGTCGAAGAGAATGCGGTCCGCGTCCGACTGGAAGCCGAGGTCGTTTACCTCGTAGCCGGGACTGACGTATGCGAAGCCGTTCCGCATGGTGAACGTGCCCGCCTGCTTGCCGACGTACGCCATCACGTAGTAGCCACCGAGGGTCGTCGCGTTCAGATCGAGATCCAGGTGGTCGGCGTCGGGCCGCTGGAAGTAGTGGGCCGACGTCTGCTGCGTGCGGGTGATCGCGCTCGCGGTGCCGGAGACGCGGCTCGCAGCCAAGGCGCCGGTGATTAGCCATACGCGATCGTTCGAGTCGTATGCGAAGTCGACACCGCCGGTGTACGCAGAGTTGTGCAACCTGGATTCCAGAGGACTCCCCCCCAGATCACGGTTCATCGCGGTCGCCATCACACCGAAGCGCGTTCGTCCGCCGCGGATCTGTCGACGCACGCGGCCCACGAGATGGTTCGCCGCCGGCTCCACCTCCACCTCCCCGCCCAACTGCGCCGCGTCGACATAGGCCGCGGTCTCACCGCCGGTCACCGCCTCCATGACGCCGAGGGACCACCCTGAACCGAGCCTCCCCGTCGCCTTCGCCGCGCCCAGGATCGTCGTCGACACAGGAACGTCGGAGAACACCGCGGACGAAGGCGTCGATCCCGTGGGCGCCTTGCCGATGCGCCGCGAGTAGAACATCTCGGGTGGCCGCCCAACGCTGCCCGTGGGCCCCGCCTCTCCAAAGGTGAAGATGTCCGCGCCCTCGACGAAGAACGGCCTGCGTTCGTCGAAGCGCGTCTCGAAGGCCGTCAGGTTGATGACCGAGGGATCCACCTCGACCTGGCCGAAGTCCGGGTTCACCGTGGCGTCGAGGGTTACGTTCGAGGCTACCCGGTACTTGAGGTCGAGCCCGACCCCCCCGAAATGGTCGGAGCCGCTGCGGTACGGATTGCCGAACGTCACCCCGGTGGGCGTGGCGACCTGGAGGTACTCCCCCCGCGCGACCGCATACGGGAGCAACTCGAGTCGCCGGCCGGGATCGAGGCCGCTGATGCCTTCCAGGTGAGCGAAGCGCGACACCCCGGCGCGTTCGAGCGTCGGCGTGAACGGGAAGGTCGCGTTCTCTTGGTTCCGGTGGATGGTGCGCTCCACCTGAATGCCCCAGGTCTGGATCTCCTGCCGGCCAAAACGGAGCTGGCTGAACGGAATCCGCATCTCCACCACCCACCCGTCCGGAGTGACGGCAGTCCCAAGATCCCAGACCGGGTCCCACGAGGAATCCCCTCCCCCGGTGGCATTCCCGGTCACGATGGCGTCCCCCTTCACGCCCGACGGGTTCGTCCAAAACCGATAGGCCGTCTCGTGGTCGTGATAGCTGTCGAGCATCACCGTGAAGCGGTCGGAGTCACCGAGTCCCGCGTCCCTGCGCGCAAGCCGCGTGGTGACCCCCGTGCGGTCTTCGAGGCGGGCGGAGACGTAGATCGCGTCCTCGTCATACACAATCCGAACGTCGGTCACCTCCGACACGGGTGAGCCCTCCGTCGGAACCGTCTGGCGGAACTCAGTGATCGCGGGCGCGTTCGTCCACGCGGCGTCCGTGAGGGCACCGTCGATCGAAATCGAGCCGGTCAGCGGAGCGGCGCGGGCGGTCGCCGCGGCAGCGTGGTCATACCCGCCCCCGGCACTCGATGACGACGAGACTTGGGCGGCCACCGACCCATGGGCGACGATGAGGAGGGATGCGGCGAGGGCAGAGAGGCGCATCGGCTGGACGGCTCGGAAAGGGCTGTGATCGGCTGGGGGACGCGGCCCCTCAGAACGTCGCGATCGCGTTGAACGGCGCGGCGGTACCCCCAACGATCCGGGGAATCTGCCACGAGACCATGAACTCCCACCGGCGCCGCGCGGCCGCCTCACGGGCCACGTCTTCGAGGTACCCGTTGTCGACGATCGGAAGCCCGATGTTGACCTGCGTGAGCTGATGGACGGGCCGGTTGATGCCTTCGACACCCGACGGCTGCACATCGTTGACCGCGTCGCCCACGAGGAGGGAGACCCCGCGCGCGTGTAACCACGGGAGCACCGAAGCGTGCAGCCCCGCGCCCCCCTGCCCATATGCCCAGGGACCCTCTTGCTCCCGCTTGGCCCAGCGGCCGGTGCGCACCAGGAGGACGTCACCCGCCTCGACTCGAACACCCGAGAAGCGTTCCCACTCCTCCAGGTCCGCGACGAAGATCGGCGTGCTCGGCTCGAGCCATTCCACGCCCCGCAGGAGCGGTATGTCCACCAGGATGCCCCGGGTGACGTAGCCCGGCCCCATGCGATCGATCGCGAGGTCCTTGCATCCGTCCGCATCCAGGTTCTGCGGATAATCGTTGAAGATGCGGAACTGGCCATCGATTTCCGTGCGGTAGTGGCAAAGCGCGTCGAGGTGAGAGAGCTGCCCGTCGTGAAGTGAGAAGCTGATGGCGTCGAGAGCAAAGCGGGGGAGCCCCGTCGCGGGGTCCACGGACGTCATCCAATGCTCCGTTGGCCCGAAGGTCTGGCTGTCCATCGCCTCCTCTTCGCTCACGAAGTGAGAGAGCGTGACGGTGACGCCGTCGCGCACCAGCCGGGCGGCTTCGGCGGTCTTCTGGGGCGTGATCAGGTTGAGAGCGCCCAGCTGGTCGGAAGGGCCCCATCGACCCCAATTCGACAGCTCGCGCTCCCACCGCGCGAGCGTCTCCAGGGTGACCCTAACCGACGGGTCCTGGGTGGCGGGATGAACCGTGAACGTCGACTGCGCACCGACCGCTTGGGCAACCAATGTGATGGCCGACAGCAGACCCACGAACGTGACCACGCGCACCCGATCCATTGGGACCTCCTCAGGTCTACAAGACGGAGGGGACCGGAAGCCGAAGCTCCCGGTCCCCTCGATTCCTACGTGACTACCGACCGATCAATCCTGGTCGGTGATCCTGCGCTCTTCATTCGCCTGGCGCTGCTCGAGCAACTCCTGGTATCCCTCTTCGTCGAGGTGCGTCACCGCGATCCAAGCGTGGTCCATTTCGTCCGCCGTCCGCGAGCCGCCGTCGACCCACATCTCCGGATCGATCACGTTGGGATTGTTCTCGGTGTTGTCGTACCACTGCTTCATGACGAGAACCGCACCGGTCGGAAGAAGCGGCGCCGCGTCGGGCGCATAGATGTGGCTCTGGTGCCAGACCGCGCTCCAGTTCGAGATCATGCTGATGACCTCGATCCGATTCCCAGGATAGAGGATCTCGAGCGACGCCGAACGTAGGCGCAGGTGCCCGTGCGGCTGGAAGCTGTCGATCCGCACCGGGTGATCGAACATGTAGAAGCCCTGGGCCATGGCGGTGCCATGGGGCTTCAGGACCAGCTCCCCCTCGTCGATGTCGTAGCTCTCGAGGTCCTGCTTGTAGCGATACTGGTAGTCGGCCGGATAGAGCCAGAGGCCCATCTCGACGACGTTGTTCTCGACCACCGAGTTCGCCGCTGCGGCCCCGATGCCGCCGGGGAAGAGGTGGATGTCCCACGCGACATAGGAGTTCGCGGGGATGGTGCGGCAAACCCCGTCCGGAATGACCTCACCCAGCTTGCCCATCGCGTACTCGCTGGCGCGATTTCCCGTGCCCTCGAAGCCCCCGTCATCCGTTAGGCGTTGGAAGGTCGAGTTTGCGTGGTGCACGACACCCTTCGCATTCCCGGCCGGCTTCACCTGAATCGCCCGGATGCAGCGGTCCTCGGTCACGCCCACCGGCACGATGGGACGGTGCCACATGTCGAGACCATTGGCAGGAATGTCGATCGGCGTCGACCGCACGATGACATCCGGCTGTCCGAGCTCGGGCGTGAACACCCACTCCTCCGTGTCGATCAAGTTCGGCGGGGGCGGCATATCGGCCGGGTCACCCAGCGGGGCCCCCTGGTCGACCCAAGCGACTACCGTCGCGATCTCGTCATCCGACAAACGCCAGTCGTGCTCCAGTTCCTGGATGCCGATGTCGGCGTCGTAGTAGTACGGGGGCATGAGCCGGTTGGCCACCTGCTCACCGATGCGACGCGCGTAGCGACGCGCATCCTCGTAGCTCACCAGGTCCATCGGTCCGATCCCGCCAGGACGATGACACACCGTGCAGTTGTTCTGGATGATTGCGGCCACGTCCTTCGCGTAGGTCACCTCAGCAGCGTCATTCGACGCGAAGGTCACCTGGGCATCCACCCCACTATGGAAGGCGAACGCCGCAAGGATCGTAGCGGCTCCGATATGCCACTTGGGCAGGTACATCGAGATCCTCCTCAGATGAGGGGCCAACAATGCCGCCAAAGTATGCTCGGTTCCGCCAACGCGCAAAAGGAAAGGGACCGGGGGCAGAAGCCCCCGGTCCCCGAAACCGAAACCTGACCGCCGGAGCGGCTTAGTCCTGGTCTGTGATCCTGCGCTCTTGGTTCGCCTCGCGCTCCTCGAGCATCTCCTGGTAACCCTCTTCGTCGAGGTGGGTCACCGCGATCCAGGCGTGCGACATCTCGTCCGCCGTACGGCTACCGTCATCGACCCACATGTCCGGATCCACGACGTTCGGGTTGTTCTCGGTGTTGTCGTACCACTGCTTGATGATGAGAACAGCACCCGTCGGAACCAAAGGCGCCACGTTGGCGGCGTAGATGTGGCTCTGGTGCCAGACCGCGCTCCAGTTCGAGACCATGCTGATGACCTCGATCGTGCCCGTCTCCGGATACAGGATCTCCAGCGACGCGGACCGCAGGCGCAGGTGCCCGTGCGGCTGGAAGCTGTCGATACGCACCGGGTGATCGAAGGTCCGGAAGCCCTGCATCATCGTCGTGCCGTGCGGCTTGAGCACGAGCTCGCCGCCGCTACGGATTCCGTAGAGCGCCAGATCCTGCTTGTACTCGTACTGGTAGTCAGCCGGCCAGAGCCAGATGCCCATGTCGACGACGTTGTCCTCGACCACGGCATTCGCGGCCGCGGCGCCGATACCACCAGGGAACAGGTGGATGTCCCACGCGACAGACGAATTCGCGGGGAGGATGCGGCACACGCCGTCCGGAATCAGCTCGCCGAGCTTGCCCATCGCGTACTCACTGGCGCGGTCACCCGTGCCCTCGAAACCACCGTTGCCGTCCTCGCGCTGGAACGTCGAGTTGGCGTGGTGAACCACACCCTTCGCATTGCCCTGGGGCTTCACTTCGATCGCGCGGATGCAGCGATCCTCGGTTACCCCGGTGGGAACGATCGGGCGGTGCCACATATCGAGACCGTTAGCCGGAATGTCGATTGGCGTCGAGCTCACGATCACGTCCGGCTGACCGAAGTCGGCCGTGAATACCCACTCATCCGTGTCGCGGATGACCGGCGCCGGGGGCATGTCGGCCGGGTCACCCAGCGGGGCGCCCTGGTCGACCCACGCAACTACCGTCGCGATCTCCTCATTCGACAAACGCCAATCGTGCTCCAGCTCTTGGATGCCGATGTCGTTGTCGTAGTAGTACGGAGGCATCAAGCGGTTGGCCACCTGCTCACCGATACGACGCGCATAACGACGTGCGTCTTCGTAGGTCAGGAGGTCCATCGGGCCGATACCGCCAGGACGATGGCAGACCATGCAGTTGTTCTGGATGATCGCAGCTACGTCCTTCGCGTAGGTCACCTCGGCCGCGTTCGACGCGAACGTAACCTGGGCCTCTACGCCGCTGTGCACCGCCAACGTCGCAATGATCGCGGCGCCGCCGGCGTACCACCTGGGCAGGTGCATTCTGTTAGGCTCCCATTACAAAATTGGGGGAATTCAATGAATTGAATGTAGGCCCGGACCGGAGAAAAAGCGAAAGGGGGATCCGGGCCAACCGCCCGGATCCCCCTTCAAACCGCGAAAAAGCCTACTCGGGGTTAGCGAATCGTCACCCGTACGTATCCGTTGGTCCAGCAGCACTGGTCGCCCGAGCTGCTGTCCGGCACACGCCAATTGTCGACTTGAGCGTTCAGCATGTACTCGCCGGGCGCGGAGAACGTGGCGAGCACGCGAACCGTGCCCTCGCCCGATGGAACCATGATCTCGTGCGGACCGGCCGGGGCGCCGCCTCTGCCCCCGCCCCCACCACCGCCGCCGCCACCACCCGCGGGGGCGGCTTGGGCACCGGCGGCAGCTGCTGTCGCACCGGCCTGACCCGCGGCCGGACGTGCAGGCACCGCCGCGCCACCCGTACCCGCGGCAGCAGCGATGCTATCTGCAGCAGCAGCGCTACCCCGTCCACCGCGGCCCGCCGGGGGCACGGGCACTGGGGTCGACGGATGACGGGTGAACTCGACATTTCCTTCGGTCGGACCCTGGTGCTTGGTCCAGATGACTCGTAGAGCGATCGGGTCGCGGAACCTCGCGTCGGTCCGATCTCGGACCGATGTATCGCGTACGTTCACCACGACCTCAACGGGGGTTCCGACCGTTCCCGTGAGCGCCCGTTGCGACACGATCCCCTGGGGGCCATAGCCCTGTCCCGGCGTGCCTTCGAAGGTCACCGTAGGCGGAACGGTGCCGTGAGGGCGTGGCCCGTGATCGAGCATGTAGGCCGACCACATGGTCCGCCCCGGAACGCGCGTCACCTCGCCATTCGGATTGGTGATCGTCCACCACACGTCATCCTCGCGCATTGCAGCAGGGACCGTGACCGTGAACATGCCGCGGTGCCGCCCGGGGAGGAACACCGTGGGCTGCAGTCCGTCGAACTGTGCAGGCTCGATCTTGTTCTGCTCCCCACGCGGGATCTGGATCGTGTCCCCGTTGAGGTTCAGGTAGCCGAATGAGTACGAGAAGGTACCGTCCGGATTCGAATACCAGCCTTCGAGGAAGGGCGCGACGACTCGGCCAATCTCGGATACGGGCTGAAGAGGCCAGCGGCCTTCCGGTCCCTGGGCCTCGACCTGCGCCGGAGCGAGCGAGGCGCCGCTCAGAAGCAGCCCGAGGGCCACTCCATTAGCGGTCATACGTGACTTCATCGTGTACTCCTTGGTGTGACTCGTGCGTCGGGTAGGGCAGGGTGTTCCTTTCGGGAAGCTGATGGGGACCGAAGGAGCGCCCGAAGGCGTCCTCCGATCCCCATCCCTAATACAGCATCGATTACCGCAGGTTCAACTCAGTCCTGATCGGTGATCCTGCGCTCCTGGTTCGCTTCGCGCTCCTCGAGCAGCTCCTGGTAACCCTCTTCGTCCAGGTGCGTCACCGCGATCCAGGCGTGCGACATCTCGTCCGCGGTGCGGCTGCCGCCGTCGACCCACATGTCGGCGTCCACGACGTTCGGGTTGCCGTCGGTGTTGTCGTACCACTGCTTGATGATCATCACCGCGCCCGCCGGGATGAGCGGCGCGGCGTCGGCCGCATAGATGTGGCTCTGGTGCCAGACCGCGCTCCAGTTCGAGACCATGCTGACGACCTCGATCCGACCCGTCTCCGGATACAGGATCTCCAGCGACGCGGACCGCAGGCGCAGGTGGCCGTGCGGCTGGAAGCTGTCGATACGCACCGGGTGGTCGAACGTCACGAAGCCCTGCGTCATCGCGGTGCCGTGCGGCTTCATGACCAGCTCGCCCTCACGGATGCCGTAGAGCGCGAGGTCCTGCTTGTACTCGTACTGATAGTCAGCCGGCCAGAGCCAGATGCCCATGTCGACGACGTTGTCCTCGACCACGGCGTTCGCAGCCGCGGCACCGATACCACCAGGGAACAGGTGGATGTCCCACGCAACGTACGAATTCGCGGGGAGGATGCGGCACACGCCATCCGGGATCAGCTCGCCGAGCTTGCCCATCGCGTACTCGCTGGCGCGGTCGCCGGTGCCCTCGAAGCCACCGTCGCCGTCCTCACGCTGGAACGTCGAGTTCGCGTGGTGAACCACACCCTTCGCATTGCCGGCCGGCTTCACCTGGATCGCGCGGATGCAGCGATCCTCGGTCACGCCTACTGGCACGATCGGACGGTGCCACATGTCGAGACCGTTCGCGGGAATGTCGATCGGCGTCGAGCTCACTACCACGTCCGGCGGCCCGAACTCGGCCGTGAACGCGTACTCGTCCGTGTCGACCAGGTTCGGCATGGGAGGCATGTCGGCCGGATCACCCAACGGCGCGCCCTGATCCACCCAGGCAGCGATCGTCGAAATCTGCTCGTCCGACAGACGCCAGTCGTGCTCGAGCTGCTGAATGCCGATGTCCCTGTCGTAGTAGTAAGGAGGCATCAGCTGGTTCACCACCTGCTCGCGGATACGCCGCGCATAGCGCCGAGCATCCTCGTAGGTCAGGAGGTCCATCGGTCCGATCCCGCCCGGACGGTGGCAGACCATGCAGTTGTTCTGAATGATCGCAGCCACGTCCTTCGCGTAGGTCACCTCGGCCGCGTTCGACGCGAACGCGACCTGGGCCTCTACGCCACTCTGGAAGGCGAACGTCGCGCTGAGCGCGAGCGCCCCGCCAATCCAGGTCTTACGACTCTGCAGCTCCATGGTGTTTCCTCTCCATCACGCAGGTATGAGCGCCACCCGAAGTACCCGACCCCCTGTGGTTCTTACAGGAAGTTGACACGCTGTTCAATGTACGTGTTGAGCCAAAAAACGCGCAATGACGGCCAGGGGGGTCGGAAATGGGCGCTGCTGGACTCGAACCAGCGACCCCCTGCTTGTAAGGCAGGTGCTCTAACCAGGCTGAGCTAAGCGCCCTCGGGAATGGCCTCGGACGGGTGTCGTCCGAACCCCACTACCTGATGATCGCGAGGGGGAGGAGCACCACGTAGGCGAGCACCAAGAGGAGTGGCGCCGCCGTGATCGAGCCCTGGGCAAGGAGCCAGTAGCCGAGCGCCAGACAGACCACCCCTGCCCCGCCCAGCAAGGCGCTCTCCCCGCCAAACTGGAGCTGCCGGCCGGGCTCTGCCTCGGGCTTCTTCGTCTTCTTCGCCATGGGGGGGAACCCTAATCCGTCGCGGATGGCTTGGTCAATCTTCCCGCTCGGCCAACCGCCGGTCGAGATCCTCACGGTCGATCCCCAGGAGCTTGGCGGCGAGGGCATGGTCCCCCCCGGCGCGCGCCAGAACCAAGTGGACGTGGCGGCGAATGGCGACGGCCAGCGTCATCTCCCCGTTCGGGTCGTGCCCGTCCTCGAGGACCAGATGGTCAGGGCCGATCACGGTACCCCGGGCCACGATCGCCGCTCGCAACAAGGAGTTCTCCAACTCGCGCACGTTGCCCGGCCAGTCGTACGCCACGAGACGTGCCATCGCATCGTCCGAGATCTTGCGGACGTTTCGGTTCGTCTCCTCGCGGATTCTGCCCAACATGGCGACCGCCAGGATCTCGATGTCGCCACGCCGCTCCCTCAGCGGCGGCACGAGGATCTCCACCACCTTCAAACGGAAGTAAAGATCCTCACGGAAGCGTTCCTCGGTGATCAGCCGCTCGATGGGCTGGTGGGTGGCCGCGATGACCCTCGCCTCGGTGGAGCGGGCTGCCTCTCCGCCCACCGGGTAGAAGCGGCGCTCTTGGAGCACACGGAGAAGCTTGGTCTGGAACTCCGGACTCGTGTCGCCGATCTCGTCCAGGAAAATGGTCCCCTGCCCCGCGAGCTCGAAGTAACCCTTCCGGGAACCCGCCGCTCCCGTGAACGCGCCCTTCACATGACCGAACAGCTCGGACTCGAGCAGAGTATCCGTGAGTGCCGTACAGTTCACCGCGATGAACGGCTCCGACGCATGTTCGGAGTTCTCGTGGATCGCGCGCGCAATCACTTCCTTACCCGTTCCGGTCTCTCCGCGGATGAGCACGGTGGCTTTGGTGCCCGCCAGCACACCGATCGTCTTGTAGATGTCGATCATGCGGGGATCGCGACCGACGAGCAGGCTGCGCGAGCCCACCTCCGCCTCGGCGGGGATCCCCTCGAGGGCGGCGAGTTCGCGCTCCTTGAAGCACCTCTCGGCAAGTCGCTGGACCGCCTTGGGGTCGACGGGCTTCACCAGGAAGTCGAACGCGCCCGACTTCATGGCAGAGACGGCAGTCTGCATGTCGTCGTGCGCCGTCATCACCACGACCTCGACATCCGACATCGAAGCGCGGATCCGGTCGAGCAACTCCAGTCCGGTCATTCCCGACATCCGCACGTCGGTGACGATGAGACCGGGGGCAAACGCCTTCACGCGCGCGAGGGCCTTCTCGGCAGACTCGGCCGTCTCGACTTCGTAGCCCGCGTGCACGAGCCGGGTCTTGAGCACATCGAGACCGTCGACGTCGTCGTCGACCACCAGAATGCGCGGGGGGGTGGGTTCGCTCATGGATCCCCTGCTACCCCTGGAGGTGGTGGCCCGGGTCCGCGCTCCTCGATCCAGTAGTCCGGTCGGTCCGGGGGTTCGGTGGCGCGCAAGCGCGCCAGCTTCTCCCGATTGCGTTGTCGCCGGACTCGCGCCATCGCGAGCAGCACCGCCACGAGGAAGAGCCAGAAAACCGAGGAACGGCTGAGCACCAGGAGCCAGCCGTACCTGCTCCGGACGTGTGCCTTCCAATCTTCCTCGAACTGATCCGGGGTCACGCCGAAGGTGCGGACCAAAGCCGCGTCGAAGGAGCGCCCGACCCGCCAGCGTTCGAGGAACAGCGCCAGGCCCCGGTCTCCGCTCGACTCGAGCAGGTAGCCGAGCGCGCTCGCCGCAAGCAGATAGGCTGTCCGGGCCTGCTCGCGCTCCACCGGCCAACGCAGCTCGAGCGAGTCCATCTCCGGCGCGCGCCCGAGCGCCAGAAGGACGCGCAGGCGCCACGCTTCGCTCGCATCGAAGCCCGCGGACGCCCATTGCGCGTAGCCTTCGTCGAACCAGCGCGGCACCCGGAGGTCACCGAGGTACTCGTGGAGCGCGAGGTGCGCCCACTCGTGCCGCAGCGTTCGCCGCCCATCGGCGTCCAACACGCGAGGCCCTTCTCCAGAGGGAAGTACGAGCATTCCGGACTCGGGGATCGCGATGCCCGCGCGCCATTCGGGAACCACACCGCCCGTGAGCTCGTCGAAGGCCTCGGCGCTGTGCGTCAGCACCGCAGTGAACTCGGTCGGAATCGACGCCGGGAGTCCCGGGAGCGGCGCCTGTCCATCGATGAGCGCCAACACCCTATCGGCCACCGCCGAATCCGCGCGGGCGAAGTGGATGCGGCCGCGCTCGCCCTGCATCGAGGCATACGGCTCCCCCGCGAGCGTCTCAGGTACCTGGCCCCGGATTTCCGGGGCCAACGCCACCCCCATCGACACGACGAGTCCCAGCGCCGCGCGCGGGATCACTCGCCTGCGAACATCTCCAGATTCGCCTTCACCGCCTCATTGTGCGGGTTCAGGTCGATCGCCCTCTGCCAAAGCAGCTTCGCCATGTCCCGGTCATTCGCCTTGTAGGCCAGCGTGCCGAGGCGCAGGTAGACGTCGTCCCCGAGGCGGGGAGCGAGCTTGACGGTCTTCTCGTACTGGGCCTGCGCCCCCTGCATGTCGCCGTGCGCCCAGGCCATATCGCCCAGATTCTTGTGCGCTTGGGGCGAGGGCGGCGTCAGCGTCGTGGCACGCTTGTAGAGCGCAGCCGCGGCGTCGACCTCGCCACGCCGCTCGAGCACCGCAGCCAGGTTCACGAGGATCGGGCCGGAATCGGCATAGTGGGTCATGCCCTCGCGCCCGACCGCCACGGCGTAGTCGAGATCTCCGCCGACGGCGGATGCCAGCACGGTATACGCATAGTAGCGGGCCGACGGCTTCTTCACCTTGGGCGAAGTCCGGTAGACGCGGAGCGCCTCGAGGGCGCGCGGAACGTCCTTCAGCTTGAGGTGGACGACCGCACGCGCGAGGTGGACCTCGTGGTCGTCCGGCCGAGCGACCAACGCCGCGTCGAGCTCGCGGAGGGCGTCGTCGTAGCGGCCCATGAGCTCGAGCGCCAGCGCGGTGTTCCGGTGGATGCTGTAGTCGCCCGAACCGGGTGGCATGGAGCCGAAGTGCTGCAGCGCGTCCTCCAGCTTCCCGCGGCGGAAGTCGATGAGCGCCATCATGAAGTTCGCTCGGGGCTGTCTGGGGTCGATCGTGACCGCCAGCTCGAACTCCCTCTCGGCATCCTCCAGCATGCCCGAGCGATAGAAGGCGACGCCGACATTCAGGTGCTGCTGGAGCGCTTCGTCGCCGCGCGTCTCCTCCTTGGTGCTGCGCTCGCCCGCCCGCGATACGAACCCCGCCTGGATCAGTCCGAAGAGGGCCTTTCCGGTCTCGAACTCGACCAGGCCCGCCTCGTTCATGATGTCGGTGACCGTGCGCACCCCGTCGATGTAGGGAAGGACCTTCCGCTGCTCTTTGGTGAGCTCGACGTTCTGGCCCGATTCGTCGGGGTTCTTGTCCAGCTGGAAGACGACGTCGAAGGACGGGAGCTTTTTCTCGATCAGGCTCCACTCGTCGACCCGGCGAGCTCCCTCCATGAGCAGGGCCTCGCCGGCGATATTGACGAGGTAGATGCCGTCCTCGTCCGGCATCTGGTCCGGATCGAAGTGGAAGGAGCCCTGTTCCCAGGTGAAGAGGTGATAAACCGCCTCTTCGATCTGCATTCGGATGAAGCGCTGGAGATCCTGCTCGCTGATGGTCCCCTTCTCCACCAGGATCTCACCCACTCGCCTTTCCTTCGACTGAGCCTGCGCTTCCACCGCGTCGTTCAGGTCCTTCCGCGTGATGACGTGGTTACGGACGAGGAGCTCGCCCAAGCGGTCTCGCCGGTTCAGCACCGACGCGTAGATGACACGGCCCTTCTGGAAGTAGATGTAGCCGAAGTTGGAACGGTCGGTGAGGCTCAGGCATCCCGTCTTCATGCCCATGCCCAATAGCTGACAGATGTCGGCCAGGCTGACGTCCTGGAGTGCGCCTTCGATGGCCACTAGTCGAGCTCCTCGATGAGCAGCTCATCGATGCGGGGCCAATGGAGGACGACACTCTCGGGGCCCGGGAACCAGGCGCCCCCCTTCGTGGGCGGCTCGACAGGCACCACCGGGACCGGCTTCATGCCGCGCGTGTCGGCCCGGCCCCCGCGGGTCTCGAGATCGGGTACGAAGATGCGGTCCCCGGCACGGGCGGAGGTCTGCTCCACGAGCTCGGGCTCGGCGACCGCCCCGGTCGTCACCTCGAGGACGAGGCCACCTTCGAACCGGGAGCGCAGCCTCTCGTCGATGTTCGCGATCGTAGACGGTGCGCGGTCCGCAACGAGCATCATACGCGCGCCGCGCCGCTTGAGTGCCTCGAAGAGGTGGAAGAACTCGTCCTTCGCGCGCTCCAAGGTCGACAGCTCCTGAAGACCGTGGATGAGCAAGAGATCCACGGTCCACCACCGCTCCCGCCAGGCTCCGGCCACGCCCTCCCCAAGGGCCCGAATGAAGTCCTCGGCGAAGGTCGAGAGCGCTGCGACCGCGACGCGCTGCTCGGGGAAGGCCTGACGGTAGCTGCGCCCCACGGCTCCGAGCAGCGTACGACCCAAAGCCTCATTCGAGGCCCACACGAACAGGGGGTTGTACTCGGGCTTCTCGGTGGCCACCAGCTGCGCCGCCGCCTTCAGTGCGATGGGCTCGAAGTCGCTCAGGTCGTGTAGCTCCGGACCGCTTCCCAGCCTGGGGAACGGACGCTGGCGCTCGCGCACCGACGCGAGCAACGCCTCGGCCTCCTCGAGCCGATCTGGATCCACGAGAACGCCCTGGGCCGCCTCGGGCCATGGGTTCCCCAGTCGCTGCAGCTCGTTGTCGATGTCGTGCAGACGTTGGATGTCAGCCTTGAACGCCTCGACGATCTTCTCCCAACCCTTGGGCTCGACGCCGCTCATGTAGGCTGCGAGCCGATTCACCGAGAACCCCTGCCGGTCGGCCGACTCCATCGCCTCGCGGAATGCCTTCCGCCAAGCTTCCTCGGTCTTTTCGACGGCCTGGGCAACCGAGCTCGCGAGCTCGTTGAGGAAGGAACCGAACTCGTCCGCCCCCTTGCCGAGCTTCGTCACCTCTGACTGCTGCTGGAGCAGTTTGGTGACCTCCCCGGGGGCGACCAGACGCTTCTCGAGATCCTGCGTGGCGAATATCTTGTTCAGGACCCCGCCGAGCTCGCGCACGTTCTTGAACGGCGCCTTGGCCACGGCCTCGGACACGCCCTCCCCGAGCTTGTGCCCGCGCTCGGCCGCCTTCTTTCGGATGATCGCGACGCGCGTCTCGTACTCGGGGGGTCCGAGGTCCACGATCAACCCGCCTGAGAACCGCGAGAGCAGCCGCGCATCCAGCCCGTCGATGTCGGCGGGGGGTCGATCGCTCGCGAGCACGATCTGCCCGCCGGCCGCGGTGAGTTGGTCGAGCGTCTTGAGCAGCATCTCCTGCGCCTCAGGCTGCCCCGTCAGGAACTGAACGTCGTCGAGGAGCAGGATGTCGAGGTCGGCGTAGAGGCTTTCCCGCTGGCCGGCTTGCAGGGATCCCTCGAGTTTCGCGAGGTATTCCTCCAGCGCCATGTACTCGACCTTGCCCGTCTTCGCCTTCGCCGACTGGTGGGCGATCGCGGTCAGTATGTGCGTCTTACCCAGCCCCGGAGCGGAATAGAGGAAGAGCGGGTTGTAGCTCGTCCCCGGGGATTCTGCCGCCCGTCGTGCGGCCGCCGACGCGAGTCGGTTGGCGGGGCCCACGACGAACGAATCGAACGTCAGCTTTGGATCGAGATCCGACACAGAGACGTTGTCCGGGGACTCCCTGCTGGGAAGGTGCTGCGGGCGCGACAGCGAACGGTAAGTATCGGCCAGACCCACACTCGGGAAAAGGCCCGCATCAAGCGGGGTTTCCGTCGTGGGCCCAGGTCGCCACCGAAGCGAGATCTGGAGGCAGCTCGGCGTGGAACCGCATTCTGTGACCCCCGACCGGGTGGAGGAAGGAGAGCTCCGAAGCGTGCAGGAAGAGCCGGGGCGCGCGCCGCGCCAGCTCCAGCGCCCAGCTGCGTTCGGGGCCACCCATGCCGCGCTCCCACCCCACCCCGTAGATCGGATCGCCGACCACGGGGTGCCCTACGTGCGCCAAGTGGACGCGGATCTGATGGGTGCGCCCGGTCTTCAGCGCCACGTCGAGGAGCTCGGCCTGGGGCCAGCGCTCCCTCACCCGCACACGGGTGAGAGACGGGCGACCGTCCGGGGCGACGGCCATCCGCTTGCGGTCCCTGCGGTCCCGCGCGATGGGGGCATCGACGGTCAGGGGCGACTTGGCGAGATGCCCCCAGGCAGCAGCCAGGTAAAGGCGGCGGACCTGTCGCTTCTTCAGCGCATCCGACAACCCGTGATGCGCGGCGTCGGTCTTGGCCACGACCAGCAACCCCGAGGTGTCGCGGTCCAGTCGGTGGACGATGCCGGGGCGCAGGCGTCCCCCGACGCCCGAGAGGTCCCGAATGTGCCAGAGAAGCGCATTCACGAGTGTGCCGCTGCGATGGCCAGGTGCCGGGTGCACGACCATGCCGGCCGACTTGTTCACGACCAGCAGGTGTTCATCCTCGAACACCACGTCGAGCGGGATGTCCTCCGCCGCGATCTCCACGGAAACCGGGGGCGGCACGATCACGTCCACCCGCATGCCTGGGGCGACCATCTCCGACTTGCGCGCGGAGCGTCCGTCCAGCGTGATGCTACCGTCGGCGAGTAGCGCCTGCACGCGCGTGCGCGACAGTTCGAGCCGGTCGGAGACGAATCGGTCGAGGCGCCCCGATTCTCCTGGCTCGACGACGAGCCCGTACTCACGCTTCGAGATGTCTGGCACGCGCTACCCGCGGGCGGGTCTCAGCCCGATCGTCGCTGGCGTTCCATCGATGTCGGTCTCGCGCACATGCGGGAAGTCACGCTCGACCACAGTCTCGACGACCGCGATCGCCAGCGCCAGCGTCTCGCCGGCGATGAAGACCTCGTGCTTGGCCGCGGCAGCGCGGATGGCCTCCGGTCCGCCGATGGTGAGCACGATGCGGTCGGTGATCTCGAGTCCGGAGTCCTTTCGCAACCGCTGGATCCGGTTGACCAACTCGCGTGCGACACCCTCCGAGATGAGTTCCGGGTCGAGCACCGGATCGAGAGCAACCGTGTACGCTCCCTCCCCCTTCACGACCAGGCCACCGCTCGCTTCCTGCGCGACCTCGAGGTCCCCCGGCTCGAGGCGGTGCGTGCTGCCGGCAACCTCGATCTCCACCGCACCCCCGTCCCGGTGGCGCGCGAGCTCGGTTTGGCCGAGCGCGCGAATGGCGTTCGCGGCATCGTTGGTCTTGCCGCCGAAGCGGGGACCGAGGGCGCGGAAGTTCGGCCGGGCGATGAGCCTGACCAGGCCTTCAGCCGACGACAAGAACTCGACCTGCTTCACGTTCAGCTCGTCGCGGACCACGGACAGGACCTCTTCTCCCAACGCCCGGTTCCCCGGGACCACGGCGACGATGCGTCGGAGAGGCTGACGAACGCGAATCTTCACGTCCTCGCGCGCAGCTCGGCCGAGCGAGACGAGCATGCGCGCGGCGTCCATGTCCGCCTCGAGGCGCGCGTCGACGAAGGTCGACAACGCTTTCGACCGCCCGTCCGTGAACCACCACTGGAGGTGCACGCTTTCGCGCGCCAAAGCCCTGTGCAGCCAATCGGCGACGAACGGAACGCAAGGCGCGGCCAGAATCGTGATCTCACGCAGGGCCTCCCAGAGCGTCCGGAACGCGGCCCGTGTGTCCGCCCCATCCACGTTGCCCCAGAAGCGCCCACGCGACCGGCGTACGTACCAATTCGACAGATCCTCGACGACGAAGTCGCCGAGCGCACGGTACGCGCGCGTGAGCTGGTAGTCGTCCAGGTCGGAAGACATGCGCGCCACGAGCGACGCGAGCCTCGACAGCAGCCAGCGATCGAGCAGCGGACGCTCTGCGGGTGCAGGGTCGGCCGCCGAGGGCGCCCATGACTCGGCGCGAGCATAGAGCGCGAAGAACTTGTAGGTGTTGAGCAGGGTGTCGAAGAAATTGTGCGCGGCCTCGGAGAGGGCCGTGGGGTCGTAGCGCTTCGGAACCCACGGGTTCGACGAGGTGATGAAGTACCAGCGCACGGCATCGGCGCCCTTCGATTCGATCGCGTCCCACGGGTTCACCACGTTCCCGCGCGACTTGGACATCTTCTGACCCTCGGCATCGAGAATCAGATCGTTCACGAGCACGTTGCGGTAAGGCGCCCCCTTCTCGAGCAACGTGGAGATGGCCAGGAGCGAATAGAACCACCCGCGCGTCTGGTCGAGTCCCTCGCAGATGAAGTCCGCCGGGAAGTGCGACTCGAACTCCCGGGCATGCTCGAAGGGGTAGTGCCATTGCGCGTAAGGCATCGCACCCGAATCGAACCAGGCGTCCACGACTTGCGGAGTCCGCCGCATCGTGCCCCGGCAGGACGCGCACGTCCACGTCGGCTCATCGATGTAGGGCCGGTGCGGATCGAATTCCTCGGGGAGCCCACCTGCGCATTCCGCGAGCTCGGCGAGCGAGCCGATCCACTGCACATGACTCTCGTCCCGGTCGCACACCCAAGCGGGCAACGGCGTGCCCCAATAACGGTCGCGTGACAGTGCCCAATCCACGTTGCCCCGCAGCCACTCGCCGAACCGCCCTTCACCCACCTCGGGCGGGTGCCAGCGCACAAGCGCGTTATTGGCCAGCAGCTGCTCGCGCTTGGTCGAGGTCGCGATGAACCAGGAGTCGCGTGCCACGTAGAGGAGGGGCGAGCTGCACCGCCAGCAGTGGGGATAGCTGTGCACCACGGTGCCGATGTCGAAGAGCACGCCCCGCGAGCGGAGCTCGTCGACGAGCACCTGGTCGGCGTCCTTCACGAACATGCCCCCGACGAGCCCCAGCTCGGCCTCGAAACGACCTGCGTCGTCCACGGGGTTGAGCAGCGGCAGACCGTGACGCTGCCCTGCCGCGTAGTCGTCCGCTCCGAACGCGGGAGCCATGTGGACCACGCCCGTTCCGTCCGTCGCGGTCACGAACTCCTCGGCAACGACGGTCCAGCCGTTCATCCGGTCGAGCGGCTCCGCGACGAGGTCGAGCGGGCGGCGATACCGCCACCCGGCGAGGTCCGCTCCCTTGTGGCGCGCCACCACGGACGCGCCTTCGCCGAAGAGCGCCTCGGCGCGGGCGGCCGCCACGACGTAGCGTCTGCCGTCGCGCGCAACCTCGACGTAGTCGAGATCGGGGTGCACGGCGAGCCCGGTGTTGGACGGCACGGTCCACGGAGTCGTCGTCCACGCCAGGAAGGCCCTCTTCTGAGGGTCACGGTTCCCCTGGGCGTCCACGACCTCGGCGATGAAGACCAGCGAGGGGTCTTCGACGTCGCGGTACCCGAGCGCGACCTCGTGTGACGAGAGCGCGGTGCCACAGCGGGGGCAGTAAGGAACGCTCTTGTGTCCTTTGTAGAGCAGGCCCTTGTCCGCGAACTGCTTGAGGATCCACCACGCCGACTCCACATAACCCCGGTCGAGCGTCACATAGGGGCGCCAGTACTCGAGCCAGTACCCTATGCGCTCACTGAGCTGCTCCCATTCCCCTTTGTAGGTGAACACGGAGTCGCGGCATACCCGATTGAACTTCTCGATGCCTAGCGCTTCGATCTGGGGCTTGCCGCTGATCCCCAGCTTCTTCTCGGCCTCGATCTCGACTGGGAGCCCATGGGTGTCCCAGCCGGCGATGCGCGTCACGCTTCGTCCGCGCATCGACTGGTAGCGGCAGACCAGGTCCTTGATGGTGCGGCTGATGACGTGATGGATGCCGGGCCGACCGTTCGCGGTGGGCGGGCCCTCGAAGAACACGAAGGGCACGCCTTCGGCGTTCGCCGCGAGCGTCTTCCTGAAGAGGTCTTCCTCGCGCCAGCGCGCGAGCGTGGCCTCTTCGAGCTCGAGCAGGCTTCCGGGCAACTCGGGATAGGTCATTCGTCGAAGATCAGCGACGGCCGTCGCCGTCGTCCTGATCCAGGTAGAGGGTCAGGTTGTCTTGCCGGTGCGCGGAGGGCGGCGCGGGGGGCGCCTTGGGAGGGCCCGGATCGAGCTGCGTGATGGGCGTGACCGTCGCCCCCCCGGACTCGTCGTACCTCCGCGAGCCGAGGTCGAGCTCGATGGTGCGCTCTTCGAGAGGCTGCCGCCCCTCCTCGACCGCCACCACGTCCATCTCCCTCTGGAGCAGCGCCCGAAATTCCTTCAGGAAGCGCGCGCGGCGACGATCGATCTGCGCGACCGCGTCCTCGAGCTTGTCGAGCTGACGCTCGGCGCCGCGAAGCTTGGTCCGCGCCTCAGCGTCCGCTTCGGCTCCCAGTCTGCGGGCCTCCGTCTCTGCTTCGCGGACGATCGTCTCGGCTTCGCGCTGCGCTTGCGCGCGGATCTCGGCACGCAGCTCCTGAGCGGTCACCAGGGCCGCTTGCACCGCCTGCTCACGATCCGTCTGCGAGTTGACCTGCGTCTGCAGCGAGCTCGTGCGCTCCCTGAGGGCCATGTTCTCGCGCGTGAGCGCTTCGAGACGGTCGGCGATGATCTCCAGAAAGACGTCGACTTCCTGCGGATCGTACCCGCGCATCAGCTTCTTGAAGTCGCCCCGCTTGTTGCGGACATCGAGCGGTGTAAGGTCGATCATGGCTGTCCCCTGTCTCCGAAGAGTGCCGTCCCGATCCGGATCATCGTGCTCCCCTCGTGAATCGCGATCTCCAAGTCGTTGGTCATGCCCATCGACAACTCGGGTCCCACCCGTTTCGTCACCCGTCGCACGCGATCGTGGATCTCGCGCAAGCGCGCGAACGCGGCGTGCAGCACGGACTCGTCGTCCACCAGGGGCGCCATCGTCATGAGCCCTTCCAGCTCGAGGCCAGGAAGCTCGGCGAGCCGGTGCACCGCTTCGACAGCACCATCCCTCTCCAGGCCTCCCTTGGTCGCCTCACCGGTGGTGTTCACCTGGGCGAGCACCCTCACCTGCTTCCCGCCCTCGGCGGCAGCCTTGGAAAGCTTGTCGGCCAGCCCCTCCGAGTCGACGGAGTGGATCAGGTGCGCCAGCTCCGCCACGCGCTTCGCCTTCCGCCCCTGGACGTGTCCGATCATGTGCCAGGTGGCGGCCTCGCGACCGCGCGCGCGCACCTTCTCCTCCAACTCGTCGACCCGATTCTCGCCCAGGTCGCGCAGGCCGGCCGCCAGGGCGGCGTCGATCGCATCCAGCGGATGGCCCTTCGTGACCGCGACGATGCGGACGGACGAAGCGGCCCTCCCGGCCGCGGCGGCGGCGCGCTCGACGCGCTCGCGCACCTGCGGGAGGGAATGCTCCAGTCGCTCCGCGTAGGTCTCGGCTGCGGCCGGCGCCATCATCGGTTCGTGGTCAATCGTCGGTGGACATGAAAAAAGGACTCCGCCTGGGTGCCGGCGGAGTCCATGAGGAATGCTCCAGGAGTCCGGCTACCCGGCCTGGAAGGTAATTCGGCGGAACCTGCGGGGGAGAATCAGCGCCGCTCCCGCTGCATGCTCTGCTCGAGCTGCGCCGCGAAGACCACGCGCACCACCCCGGCCGCGACCAGCTCCTTCTGGAGCTGGTCCATGTGGACGTACGGCACCTCGCGATCCCCTCGAATGGAGATGACCAGGGCCCGATCCGAGGCAGCGTAGAGCGGCGCGACATAGGAGGCCACCTGATTCATCGCGAAGGCCTGATCGTTCATGAAGACCCGACCGTCCCGCTCCATCCAGATATTGAGGATGTTCTTCTGCTTCTCGTCGATCTTCTCGGCTGCCAACGCCTCCGGCCACACGATCGGGCGCTCGCGGTCGGTCTGGAAGACCGTTGTGACCATGAAGAAGATCATGAGCAGGAACGCGATGTCCGCGAGCGAGCAGGTCGGGATGTCGGACGCGGCGCGCGACTTTCGCTGGAAGCCGGACCCCTTGATGGCCACGGCTACTCCTCCAGTATCTGGAGGGAGATGCGCTCGGCGTTCGCCGCATGAAGTGCGTCGAGCACATCGATCATGTACCGGTAGGGCGCGTCCGGATGCGTCTTCACTGCGGCGATGATGTTGGGGTTCGCCGTCACCTCCTGGCGCCACACTGCTTCGACTTCCTGGGGGCGCAACTGCTGGACCTGCTGGCTCTCGCCACGCCGCACATCCACGATCCCGTTCGGCTGGATGATGAGGTGCAGGATATTGCGCTGACTCACCTGCGCCTCGACGCCCTGTTCAGGAAGGACGATGGCCAGGCCGCGATCCTTTGGGAACGTGGTGGTGACGAGGAAGAAGATCATGAGCAGGAACGCGATATCCGCCATCGAGGCCGTGGGGATCTCGCTGCTCACCTTCATCTTCTTCTTGTTGATGAACGGCATGGTCGATTCCTCGCGCGACGTCAGCTGACCGAGCCCGGCACGGTCGCCGGCTTGGCACGTACGACTTCGAGGCGCCCGTCGCGCTCGAGGGCCCAAGCGAGCTTGAGCACGTGATCGGCCCCGCGTTCCATGTCCACGATGAGTGAATCGATCCGGGTAACGAAGAAGTTGTACATGATGTTGACCGGAATCGCGATCACGAGTCCCGCCGCCGTGGTGATGAGGGCGACCTTGATGCCACCGGCAACGAGGGCCGGCTCGACCTGGCCAGCTGCCTCGATCGCACCGAACGCCTCGATCATGCCCGCCACGGTGCCCATGAAGCCGAGCAGCGGCGCGACGTTGGCGATGGTCGCGAGGATGATGAGCCCGCGCTCGAGAAACCCCAGCTCGATAGTCCCGGTCACGGTGATCGCCGACTCGAGTTCGCTGGAGCCGAGCTTCTTGCTCTGGATCCTACGCAGTCCGGCCAGCAGGATCGCCGCGGCTGGGCCCGGCGTGCCATAGGCGATCTCGGTCGCCCCGTCGATATCCCCAGATCGCATCGCCGCTTCGGCGTCCTGCAAGACCTTCTGGGTACCGAGGTGCGCGAGGCGAAGCGTCCACGCCTTCGCGAAGATCACGCCCAGCGCCACCATCGAGCAGAGCAGCAGCGGATACATGAACCAGCCACCGTCGGCGAACAGCGTCATCAGGCTGTAGCTGGTATTCACGCGGGCTTCGGCTCGCTCGGCTCACTTCGGGGAATGGGGACGGCCCAATCTGGCCGGTCCGGATTGGCCGCGTCAACGCGACCGAGCCCCCACGATGCGCTGGATTTTCGACCTGGGGCGGTCATCGTCCCGCGAGTGCAGCACCCCCGGCCGCGGGGAAATCGGGCCGACCGGGGACCGACGTGGCGGCGTCCACCTGGCCGGAGATGATCGCGCGGAGGCGCTCGGAGCCCACGTCGCGCTCGAGCGCGCCCGCCTGCGCGACGGCGATCTGAGAGCTCTCCTCGCTCACGACGATGACAACGGCGTCAGTCTCCTCGCTCAGCCCAAGAGCGGCCCGATGGCGCGTCCCGAGGGAACGGTCCTTCACCGGAGACTGCGTGAGCGGCAGGATGGCCCCGGCGCACCGAATGCGGTCACCGGAAATGAGGACCGCCCCATCGTGCAGCGGTGAATAGGGCGTGAAGATGGTGACGAGCATCTCGGCGGACACGGGAGCATCCACCGCGCTACCGGTCAGTGCGAACTCCTCGAGGGACGCCTTCTGCTCGATGGCGATGATGGCCCCGTGGCGCGCGCGGGCGAGTCGCTCGGTGGCGTCCACGACCTCCTCCGCGACGCGCGTGCCCTCGAGCCTCTGGAAGGCCCGAATCATGCGATTGCGACCGAGGCGCGCGAGTGCGGCGCGCAGCTCCGGCTGGAAGACGACCAGTGCGGCGATGGCGCCGTACTGGAACGCCGCCTCGAGGAGCGTGCGCACCAGAATGAGATCGAGAAGCCGAGCGAGCCCATAGGTCACGGCGAGCAGCACCACGCCGAGCACGATCTGCATCGCCCGGGTCCGCTGGATCACCACGAGGATGCGGTAGAGCAGGAAGGCGACGATCAGGATCTCCACCAGATCCGTCCACCCCGGCGTCAGGAACCGAAGCTGCTCCCAGATCCCGGTCACCGCGCAGGCCTCCCTCTCCCCGGCTCACCATCGGGGGAGTAGAGCATCAGGCGAGCTCGGTCTCGTCGTTGGCGACCGCGCCCGGCGCGGGTCCGGGGAGCGGGCCTTCTCCACCTGCGAGCCCAAAGCCCCGGGGCGCCCTCTCCGGAACCACAGGGGCCTTCGGGAGCTTGGGAGGCGCACCCTCCTCCACCAAGACCGGCATGGGAGGCAGCGGCTCGCCGCGGGAGAGGGTCGAGATCTCGTCGCGGTCGAGCGTCTCGCGCTCGAGCAGCGCCTGCGCGATGGACTCGAGCAGGTCGCGGTTCACCCCGATGACCTGTTGGGCCTTGGTATGCGCCTCGTCGAGAATGCGCTTCACTTCTTCGTCGACGATGCGCTGCGTGTGCTCGGACACGGTGCGGCGCTGCACGAGCTCGCGACCGAGGAAGACCTCCTGCTCGTTGTCCCCCACCGCCACCAAGCCGATGACCTCGCTCATGCCGAACGACGTCACCATGCGTCGCGCCATGGCCGTGGCACGCTCGATGTCGTTGCCGGCACCGGTGGTGATGTCCCTCGGCCCGAAGATCATCTCTTCCGCTACGCGGCCGCCGAAGAGCATGGCGAGCTGCCCTTCCATCCACTCCTTCGTGTAGGAGTGCCGGTCCTCCTCGGGGAGGCTGGCGGTGATGCCGAGCGCGCGCCCGCGTGGAACGATGGTGACTTTGTGCACGGGGTCGAGCCCGGGGACCTTCAGCCCGAGCACCACGTGGCCGGCTTCGTGGTACGCGGTCAGGCGGCGCTCGTTCTCCGTCAGGACGAGGCTCTTTCGCTCGGTGCCGAGCATCACCTTGTCCTTCGCCTTCTCGAAGTCGTCCATCGTGACGCGGTCGCCATCGCGTCGGGCCGCGAGGAGTGCGGCTTCGTTGCAGATGTTCTCCAGGTCAGCGCCGCTCATGCCCGGCGTGCCGCGCGCGATCAAAGAGAGCTCCACGTCGTCGGCGAGTGGCAGCTTCTTCGCGTGCACGCGAAGGATGCCCTCACGACCCTTCACGTCGGGCGCATCCACCACGACCTGACGGTCGAAGCGACCGGGTCGGAGCAGAGCGGGATCGAGCACGTCGGGGCGATTCGTGGCCGCGAGCAGGATGACGCCCTCGTTCGACTCGAAGCCATCCATCTCGACGAGGAGCGCATTCAGGGTCTGCTCCCGCTCGTCGTGTCCGCCGCCGAGGCCAGCTCCCCGGTGGCGACCCACCGCATCGATCTCGTCCACGAAGATGATGCAGGGTGCGTGCGCCTTCCCCTGCTCGAACAGGTCACGCACGCGCGAGGCGCCGACG
>JBEBGN010000221.1:0-4435 GCA_040081395.1 Longimicrobiales bacterium | reverse complement strand
GTCTTGGCTTTGCGGACACGCGTGTACGGCTCTGCTACCTCGGCCTCCCATCGGCAGACCGAGTCGCCCCGTGACTGGCAGAGCGAGTGTTCCACGGTCGCCGCGCCGCCGATCGCGTGCTCGAGCGTCTCCTGGCAGAACCCGGATAGCAGGTGGCACGCGTCTCCACCCGGGTCGCAGTCGATGAAGAACAGGGCGCGCCCCTCGATGACGAAGGAGCCCCGTCCGAAACCCCCGATGGGTCGGCCGAACAGCCGGCGCAGGTGCCGGCCCGTCTGCGTGCGCGCCAGGGCGAACCGCGCGCGCCGGGGAAGCAAACGTCGCCACCCGAACGCGCGGTGGCCGGTGGCGAGAAGGCGTCCGGCCTTGTGGAAGACCTGCTCGCCATCCGGCCGTCGGAGCACGAGCCGAAAGAGCCCGCGGACCTCGTCGTCTGCGAGGCGCACGCGACGACGCACGTCCTCCCTGTAGGTCCGGATCTGTCTTTCCACCACATCGCTCAGACCGAGTCGCCGCGGCATGGTGCGGGACGGGTCCTCGTCCTCGAAGAGATCCTGGGGGAGGTCCAAGTCGCGCATCACCTCGAGGAGGCGGAGCGCCACGACGGCCTGGACACGGCGAGGACCGGCCGGGGCTGCGGGACCTTTGGGATCGCTCAAGACTCGGGTGAGCTGGGGGGTTGGCGGGCCGCAATCTCAACGATGTCCGAGGGCGCGGCAACGCACCCGCGCGAAGGGACGCTCCGGCAAAATCGCGCAGCGTACCAATTTGAGAATGACACCACGGAAGCCGGGGGCTTATATAGGAGCCGTTGGTACCTACGGGTGCCACGGAGCGGGGCGAGTGTAAAGGAAAGCTCGTTGGCCCACCCTGGGGGGGCTGGTTTTTGTGCCGACGAGAACCTTCACGCTCCCCCGCTCGTTTTTTCCCCCCCACCAGCTCCGCCCCCCGAGGGGGGCTGGAAGCTTGAACGAATCAGGGGGTTCGGGCATCTTCCCGATGTCGGGAAACCGGCGCCCAGCCGCGGTTCGGGCGCCACGAGGCGGAATCATGGTCAAGCCCAGCGGGGAGAAGGTCAGGCGGCTCCTGAACGCCGAGCCTCTCGAGGAGCTCTCGGACGAGCAGCTGGTCATGGCGCACCTCGATGGCCGGCCTGGGGCATTCAACGAGTTGTATGCGCGCTACCGGGACCGCCTGATCCACTTCATCACCCGGAAGACGGGTGACGCGGACCGCGCCCAGGACTTGGTGCAGGAGGCCTTCATCCGGGTCACGCGCCATCTCCATCGATTCGACACTTCGAAGAAGTTCTCGACGTGGATCTACACCATCGCGAGCAACCTCTCGAAGAACGAATTGCGTAACCGCTCGCGGAGCCCCCTCGTGCTCTTCCAGCGCCTGACCGGGAACTGGGAGGACGAGCACCGACCGATTCAGTTCGAGGACCTGTCGATGCGTCCGGACGACCTCTACCGGAAGCGCTATCTGCGGCGTCTGGTGGAAAACACCGTCGAGGAGCTCCCGGAGCATCATCGGCTCGTATTCCGCCTGAGAGAGCTCGAGGGCAAGAGCTACGAGGAGATCGCCGAGATCACCGGCGTGAATCTGGGTACGGTGAAGAGCCGGCTGCACCGCGCACGGAACTCGTTCGCCCAGCGGATCGAGCCCTTCCTGAACTGAGGTCGCCCCCAGGGCGCCCCTCGGCGAACCGGCCATGTTCGAAGACCTGCGCTCGGCCTTCCGCGAAGCTCTCGACAATTTCAACAAAGAGCTCAAGCGCGATCAGGTTCCGGAAACGGTGGGCCGCCTTCTCGTCGGAATGAAGAACGAGCTCGCCGATGAGACCGCCGAGGTGCGGGGACTCGAGGCCGAGTTGGAGAAATCCGTCACGGCGTCGTCTCGCGAGAAGGAAGCCGGCCTGACCTGCCGACGCCGCGAGAAGATGGCTCAGGACATCGGTGATGCGGACACCGCCGCGCTCGCTGCCCAACACGCCGCCAAGCACGAGGGACACCACGCCGTGCTGGAGCGCAAGGCACAAGCGATCCGCGAGGAGCTCGACTTCCGCCGCAGATCCATGGAGGAGATGAGCGCCCAGCTCGCCGACGCGATGCAGAAGCGCGGCGCCCTCGGCGCCAACGCCGGCCGCACCGAGGCGCGCCAGACGTTCACCGAGGCTGACGATCTGTTCAGCGAGCTGGACCGCATGGCCGAGAAGATGACCGGAGAACGCACCCGCGCCGAAGCCGCAGCGGAGATCGACCCGCTCGATCTCGATGGCGCCGAGATTTCTGGATTCGAAGTCACGCTCGACGCACCTCCGCCGCGCGAGGAGTTGGACGTGGACGCGGCGCTCGCAGAGCTCAAGCGCCGGATGGGCCGGGAGTAGGCTGAAGCAGCGAACTGCTGCTAGAGGTCGTCCAACTCGTCCGCGAAGTCGCGCAGAAAGAGGAGTCCCGCGCACTCTCCCGCGAGGAAGAGGATGTCTTCCCGCTTCTTGGGGTCGAGCGGCGCGGTACGCGCCCCGCCCCCCTCCGTGAAGAGGCACCATATCCGTTCGTCGCGGGCCCCTAGGTGGATCACGAGCCCCGCGGGAGCCAGGTCGTGCAGGGTCGGCGCCTCCTCCGTGTCACACCGGTCGAGGGGGAGCCCCGCCAAGCCGAGCCGCGCGGGGTCACTCCCGAGGTCCACCACCACGAACGGGCGCGGCCGTCGGTCCCCGGTGGTGCTCCGCCACACGATCGCGCCCCGCTCGGCTCCCGCCAGGTGGACCACTCGCCAGAGTGGTAGCGCGAAACGCGAGCGGTCACCGTCCACCCCCCAAAGCGCGATGGCCCGGGGAAGAACTTCCTCGCTGGCCTCGCGCTCGAGGTAGCGAGAGATGGGGATGATTTCGTCCGCCATGCCGCAATCGAACCCGCGGAGGTGGTCCGAGTCAAACGAAGGTGCACCGGTCGGCCCGAGGCCGCCGGCCAGGGCCCCCGGGCCGGTCTGGTTCCCGTTGCCGGGTTCGGGTTAGATTCTGCCGTTCTTCGGCCTGGTGGGTCGACTCAGCTCTCGGGTAGTGATCGCAATGCAGAACTGGATTGGCATCGGCATCTGGATCGTCATGGGTGGCACCATCGGCCTGGTCATGAAGGCCGCCATCAGCCGCCCTGAGGAGACTCCGGGACACACCCCTGTCCTGGTGGTCCTGGGTGCCTTCTCGGCCGTGATTGGCGGCATGCTCGGCGTGGGCATCTTCCACCTGTACGAGCCCCTGGCCATCAGCCCCGGTGGCATGGCAGGCGCGGCGTTCTTCTCGGCCTCCATGACCTTCGTCTACCGCTGGGGCCTCCGCGCGCTGATCTAGCGCTGCGAACGGCTCGGCGGAACTGATGGATCCCCTCAGCTACGCCGCCGCCCAGAAGGAACGCTTCCGCGCGGAGTTGTACGACTTCCTGCGCTTCCCCTCGGTCAGCGCCAAATCGGAGCACGACGGGGACACGCGCCGCACCGCGGATTGGCTGGCCGCTCGGCTCTCGGCCGCGGGCCTCACCAGCGAGGTGATCGAGACCGCCGGCCATCCCATCGTGCTCGCCGAGTGGCGGGGCGCGCCCGGTGCGCCGACGGTCTTGGTGTACGGACACTACGACGTGCAGCCCTCCGAGCCGCTCGACGAGTGGCTCTCCCCGCCCTTCGAGCCCACGGTACGGGATGGTCGTCTCTACGGTCGCGGCACCGCCGACGACAAGGGCCAGCTGTACATGCACGTGAAGGCGCTCGAGGCCCATCTCGCCACGCGGGGCGCGCTCCCCGTGAACGTCGTGGTCCTCGCCGAAGGGGAAGAAGAAGTCGGTTCGCCGAACCTCGTTCCTTTCGTCCAGGCGAACCGGAAGCGCCTCGCCTGCGACGTGGTCGTGATCTCCGACTCGGGCATGTTCGCCGAGGGGCTCCCCTCCCTGCTCTTCTCGCTCCGCGGGCTCGCCTACTTCGAGCTGCACGTGAAGGGTGCCAAGAGCGATCTGCACTCCGGCGAGTACGGCGGGGCGGTCGGGAATCCGGGCAACGCGCTCGCGCGCATCATCGCATCCCTGCACGCGCCCGACGGGAAGGTGGCCATCGCCGGCTTCTACGACGACGTCCGCGAATGGGACGCCGCCACGCGGCGGCAGATCGCAGGCCTCCCGCACGACGACGAGGCGTACCGCACAGAGCTCGGCGTTGACGCTCTGCCGGGGGAAGCCGGATACGGCACCCTCGAGCGCACCTGGATCCGCCCCACCTGCGACGTGAACGGAATTCTGTGCGGCTATACCGGGCAGGGCGCCAAGACAGTGCTGCCGAACCGCGCAATGGCGAAGGTGAGCTTCCGCCTGGTGCCCGACCAGACGCCGGCGAGGGTTCGGGCACTCCTCGAGGCGCACCTCGCCAAGGTGTCCCCACCCGGCGTGAC
>JBEBGN010000062.1:0-16161 GCA_040081395.1 Longimicrobiales bacterium | reverse complement strand
CGAACGCCGCAGTCGTCGCACAGCCGAGGAAGCGCTGATCTTCTTCCTCTGGGCCCACACCCGTGGTGCTCAGCTCGCGTTCGTCGGCCGCGCGCCCGAAGATCGCATCCGCGAGGGGCTCGACGAGCTGCACCGCGCGGTCTTCGAGGACATGGTCCAGCACGGTACACCGTCCGGCCAGCTTCCGCTCTTCGAGCAGCGCGTGAGCGCGCGCTACGCCGAGTACAACGCGGCGGCCGGGGAGTCGGATGCGCGGCTCGGCGCCGCGGTCTCTCGCCACCTGGTGGGCGATCCGAAGCGCGGGCTCGTACTCGCCGACGCGATCCGTGAGCGCGCGATCGCGGTGGCCAACCCGCTCAAGGACTTCCTCGAGGACGTGGAGCTGGTCGAAGCGTAAGCCCGCTCAGACCCGCGTCTTCCGGCGTCTCGTCGGAGCGCGCCTCGGAGTGCTCACGAACACCCGGGCGGTCGCCCTGCCCTTGGGCATGGGCTTGATCAGGATCTCCACGTCCATGCCCAAGGCGTTCAGGAACCGGTAGAGCCGCTCCAGCGAGAACCCGTCCAGTTTCCCGCGCATCAGCTGGGAGACTTTGGGCTGGTCGATTCCCATGAGTCGCGCAGCCTCCGCTTGTTTGAGGCCGCGGGATTCGATGATCCGCAGCAGTTCGACCACGAGCAGCGACTTGGCCTTCAGCTCCTCGGCCTCTGGGAGCCCCAGGTCCGCGAAGACGTTGCCACTCCCGATCTCGAAGTTCGGCCTCGAGCTCATTGGGCGGCCAGCTCGGCTTGGATGCGCGCGGCATCTCGGAGTCGGGCCTTCACGAGGTCGATCTCGTGCCGTGGCGTTTCGATCCCTCGCGTGGACTTCTTCTGGAACGCATGCAAGACGTAGATCCTTCCCGCGAAGCGAACGGTGTAGACCGCGCGATAGGTGTTCCCGGCATGATCTTCGGCCACCTCCAGTACGCTCGCCCCCCGAAAGCCCCGCAACGGCTTGGCATGGAGGGGCTTTAGTCCGAACTGCGCCAACTCCAGGGCCTGGCCGAGGTCACGCTGCACGGGCCGCGGGAAGGTCTTCAAGTCCTTCTTGCTCGACGCGACCCAGACCAGAGGCTTCGGCGGCGCCGTCACTGGAGAACATGCCAGTTATGGCATCTCTTGTCCACGCTCGCTACGGCGCGCCGAGTCGTCCGGGTCATGCACGAACGCTACCGCGACGTCCGGGGCGCCCGGATGGTGGAATGGGACCGAGAGAACCCCTACAAACCCGTGGTCATGATCAGTGACAGGGTTACGGTTGGGTCGCCAGTCCCTCGCTCGGCGACGCTAACTCTGTAGACGCCCTCGACCGAGTCGATGAAGAACACGAGTTCTCGGGAACCAATCTCGAGACTGCCAAATCGGAGGCGCGATATCGTCGAGCCGATTCTTGGGTTCGAGAAAGGCCCTGTACCCGACATCGAAGCTATCCGCCGAATACAGAACGTCGGCGTCGCCGATCACGGCGGTGCTCCACAACAACTCAGTCCACATACTGGCGCCGTCGTCAGGCGACTCGAAGGGTCTCCCCACTGAAGACCACAACCGACCGAGATCAGCCTCGCTGGCCACAGGGAACAACTCACCCTCCATCTCCACTATCGCGGCGCGTCGGATCCTCGTGTGCACGCCGGGTTCCCGCACCGAAGCTCGATAGAATGTGAGGTTGTCGTAGTACAGCGGCGAATAATCGCGGACGACCCGGAGTGCTTCTGCCTCGGGCACCTCTAGCATCGCATGCAGTCGAGCGGTGGCTTGCGTTTCTACTCGGACGTAGGCCGGCATCGATGTGCATCCACCCGCAGCCATCGCCATGAGAAGCCACCTGAGTCGGTTCATTTGACTCATGGCATGTAGCCAACGAACAACAAGATCCAAAGGCCTATCAAGGAGCTCACCGCGGTCCAGACCCGGCGTTTCTGCATCATGCACGCCATCCTCGTCCGTGATGCGGCATTGAGTGGCGCACCGAAGGTGCGTCCCCTACAACCCCAGCGACGCCCTCACCAACGGGCTCATGCGCGCGGGCGTCCACGGCGGATCGAAGGTCAATTCGACCTCGACGTTCCCCACGCCGGGCACCGCCTGGATCGCCTTCTTGGCATCCTCGACGATCTGCCCCGCGACGGGGCACATCGGTGAGGTGAGCGAGATCTTGGCCTTCACGTCGGCGTCCGCGATCGCGATGTCGTAGACGAGACCGAGGGTCACCAGGTCCAGGTGCAGCTCGGGATCCTTCACGCCTTTCAGGGCGCCGCGCACGTCCTTTTCCACGATCGCCATCATCTATTGCCTCACGCGTCCATCACGACGCCGTCCGGGTGATCACCGCGCCGCTCAGGTCGGCCGCGGGGCCTGACTCGCCGCCCGGGTCCAACTGGGCGAAGAGCTTGTTCAACGCATCCCTCGAGCTGGACGTATACCCGCCGGTCACCACGGAGGTCACTAGGCGCGTCGGGTCCGCGGGGGGCTCGGAGAGCAGGATGATCTTGTCGCGGGCTCCCAAGGGGAGGACGAGCGACTCGTACTCGTGCTCGGCGCTCTCTCCCGGAGCAGGCAGATCACACGCGAGCCGCTCGACCGGGCCGCCCGCCCGCGCGAGCACACCGCACGCATCCCCGGCACCGACCCACTCGAACGCACCGTCCGCCAACCCGACGAGCGCACACGCGACCGGTCCCGACAGGCCGTCCACCCAGGACGAGCGCACGCCCCTGCTGGCGAGCGTGAGGAGCGCGCCGAGGGAGACGTGTCGCTCCGCGGAGAGGCCGCGCAGGAGCCCGCGGAGCGCGGATAACCTCTGCGCCGAGAACAGGTCGGCCTGCACGGCGCGCATGACCAGGAACACGGGTCTGCCATCCGGAAGCAGGATCCAGTCCCAGGCCGACACCCCCGATCCGTGGCGGGGCGCGTGCGTCGAGGCGGTGAGGTCGTACCCGGTCACGCGCGGCGTCACGCGGGGGAGGAGCCGGGAGCGGAGCAGGCGGTTGAACTCCGCGAGCGTCTCCTGAGGAGTCGCGGAAGCGGCCTGCTGCGCCGATTGCGAGGCGAGCCGAACGGAGGTCGCCCAGAGCGATCGAGACAGGTTGCGGAGCAACCGCACGGCGAGGGACTCCCCCCCGAGTACATCCGAGAACGCGGCCCGCGATACGGAGAGCATGTACGCGTCCTCGAGGGCGTACGCGGAGGCCGAGCGGGGCGTCTGGTTCAGAAGCGCCATCTCTCCGAATGCCTGCCCCGCCTTGAGGACCGCGAGCCGCTTCGGTCCATCTCCTCCCGCTTTCCGCAGCTCGACTGATCCTCGGACCAAGATGTAGAAGTGGTCCCCCCGGTCCCCTTCCTCGAAAACGTATTCCCCCGCGCCCACGAGCACGGGCTCGGAGATCTCGAGGATCTGCTCCAGGTCCTCCCCGTCGAGGCCCTGGAAGAGCGCGACCGCCCGGAGCTTCTCCCGCACCTGCTCGGGCGTCAGGGACGGCTGGCCATCCCTCGGCACCTCGGTCGTCCGATCTGGCAACATCGACGGGACCCGCGCCGGAGGGGAAAGGGCCTCGAATGAATGGCCGGAGCCCGCGCGGGTCCGCAAGATCCTCGCACCCGGGCCATTCTGGCCTATACATTGTTTGGACCCCGCGTTGGGTGTGTCGCCCCCCTCTTGGAGCCTCATCGCTTGGATCCGGTCGGCCGCACGGCCCCGTCGCCTGCGCGCATGGCGGAAAACGCCTCGGTGGTGACCGCCCGCTGCTGGGGAACGCGCGGCTCGATCCCCTCGCCAGGCCCTACGACGGTCCGGTACGGCGGAAACACCACCTGTTTCGAGGTCCGCCACCAGGGCCAGCGCCTCATCTTCGACGCGGGCTCGGGGATCCGGCCGCTGGGCATGGAGATCGTGGAGAAGGGGCCGAACGCCATCCACATCTTCCTGACCCACTTCCACTGGGACCACATCCAGGGGTTCCCGTTCTTCCCCCCGCTCTACGACCCGGAGGACCAGATCAAGGTCGTGGGGCCGAAGCAGAAGGACATCGACGTCCAGAATCTCTTCGCGGGCCAGATGGGGCCGATCTACTTCCCGGTCCCCTTCAACGTGGTCGCCGCGAGCATGGAGTTCGAGCACCTGAACCAGGGTAGCTACGAGGTCGGAGATGCCCACCTCGAGGTGCTGCGGGTCAAGCATCCCTCCTTCGTGGTGGGGTACCGAATCCGCATCGGTGAGCGCACGATCTGCTTCATTCCGGACAACGAGCTCGAGGGGGATGGCTCACAGGTCGGGCCGAACTGGGAGCGCAGGATCAGGGAGTTCGTCCAAGGCGCGGATCTTCTGATCCACGATTCGATGTATACAGATGAGGAGTACGCGGGCCGGGCCGGCTGGGGGCACTCGACATTCTCCCAGTCGCTGCGGCTCGCTGAAGAGAGTGGGGTGAAGCGCCTACAGTTCTTCCACCACGACCCGACCCGCTCGGACGACGAACTGGACGTGATCGTGAGCCGTCTGCGCGATGGAGCCCTCGCGAGGGGATGCGCGGTGGACATGGGCGCGGCGGCAGAGGGCGTCGACCTGAGGTTGGAGTGATGGCGATATGACTACGAGACGATACGCGTCCGCTGCGGTGATCCTCGCCGCCCTGCCCCTGCTCGCCTTCGGACCCCAGGAGCGCACCGCCCTCACGCACTGGGCCCTTCTGATCGGCGTGAGCGACTACATCAACTTCCCGGACGCCGAGGGGGGGGACCTGCCGGGGGCCGAGCAGGACGCGCGCCGCGTACGCGACGTGCTGGTCATGAAGAGCTTCGTGCCCGAGCAGAACATCCGCCTGCTGCTCAACGGCGCGGCGACGCGCGCTGCCATCGAGGAATCGATCACCGGCTGGCTCGCACAGAACGCGCGGCCAGGTGACAACGTCACGATCTTCTTCGCTGGCCACGGCTCGCAGATGTGGGACGAGAGCGGCGACGAGGACGACGGGCTCGACGAGACCCTCGCGCCGGCCGACGTGCTGGCCACGAGCACCGAGTTCGACATCAGCGACGACACGTTCAACGACTGGCTCGGCTCCCTGCCGACCCAGAACGTGGTGGTGATCCTCGACAACTGTAACTCGGGCACCGGCACGCGCGACGTGACGCCGTTCAGTCGCGGTCGCCTGCTCGCGCGCGACATGAACCTGGTGCCGCGTCCCGCCACGGCGTCGCGACGTGCGCTGGGCGGACAACAGGACGACACGGGCTTCGATGCCACCGAGGTCCGCGTGCTCGAGCTCGCTGCGGCGCAGCCCTTCCAGGTGGCTGTCGACGCGTACTTCCCGGCCACCGACGGCGCCGAAGCGTTCCACGGCGGAGCCTTCACGACCTTCCTCGTGCAGCAACTCTGGAAGGCCGGTTCCGAGGTGACGTACGAGGAGGTCTTCCAGGACGCGCATGAAGCGCTGAAGCGGAACCGCTTCCAACAGGATCCCTACCTCTCGACCGAAGTCGCGCTCAAGGACCGCCCGCTCTTCTTCGTCGAAGGCGGCACGCGCGGCGTCACGCAGGTGTCGCTGCCGGTCACGCAGGTGTCGGGCACGACGGCCCAGCTCGGAGCGGGCCTCGGCCTCGGCATCACCCCCGGCTCGGTCTTCGAGACCGAGTCCGGCGCGCGCATGGTGGTATCCACGGTCGGACAGCGCACGACGGACGCACGCGTACTGTCGGGCACGGTGCGACAGGGGGATCAGGCCAACCTACGCGCGCACCGCTACGCGGAGAGCCCGCTGCTCGTCAGCGTGTCCGCGCTCGACAGCCGCTTGTCCGGCGCGCTCGGCACCGAGCTGGGCAACAGCCCGGGCATCCGCCTGGTCGACCGCGAGGACGCGTTCGCGCACCTCATCGTGCGACGTGGTGGCGAGGAGCTGCGCGTGGTCGGCTCCGACGGCTTCCCCCGTCACGCCGCCATCGCCACCGATGCGGGCGGCATCACGCGCCTCGCCGACGCGCTCCGCAAGGAAGCCGCTTCCAAGCGGCTCGCCGACATGGAGAACCCGGCGCAGGGCTTCGGCGTGCAACTCGAACTGCTCGACGGGAAGACGTCGTTCGGCGTAGGCGAGGAGATCGGCTTCACCATCGAGTCCGCGCGCGACGGCTACCTGACGCTCGTGGACATGGGCACCGATGGGACCGTGGCCGTGCTGCTCCCGAACGCAGAGACGCGCGAGGTTCGGCTGACGGCGGGACGTCCGCTAACCTTCCCGGACCCGGCCAGCGGGCTCACGTTCACGGCGCTCGAGCCGGCGGGTACGGGCCTGGTGCGCGCGTTCGTGACGGAGCGGCCGCTCGGCATCGCGATCCCGGCGGGGGAGGAGTACGCGTTCGGTGGCGAGGAGCTCGCGGGGCGCATCGCCACCGCGCTGGGCTCCGTGGCCGGCTCGCTCGAGGGTGCGGTGCGCCTGGATTCGTGGGGAACGGCCTCGGTCGTCTACGAAATCCAGAACTGATGCGTCCGCTGCGCTCGGCCTGAGCCAGCGATGAGGAAGTACCGCCGCCCCGCGGCGTACGCGCTGATCGTGGCCTCCGCCGTCGTGCTCGCCGCCGCGCTCGACGCGGCCGGCAGCCTGACGGGGCTACGTGGCTTCGAGGACTTCACGCTCGACCTGCGCCAGCAGACGACCCCGGAGTCCTTCCAATCGGGGCAGGGACCGCGCCGAAGCGACGTCGCGCTCGTGCTCTTCGACGAGTACTCCGTGATGGATACGCTCGACGGGTGGGATTGGATCTCGCCCTTCCCGCGTGCGCACTTGGCCGACCTCGTGGACGCCCTCTCGGCAGCCGGCGCACGCACCATCGGGGTCGACGTCTACCTCGACCGCCTGTACCCGGGGCTCAACGAGATCGACCAGGGGGACGAACGTCTACGGGATGCCATCGCGCGCGCCGGCAACGTGGTGCTCGTGACCCCGGTCGCACAGACCGACTCGGGGCCCGTCGTGACGCCGCCGCATCGGTACTTCGCGGACGTGGCGGCCGGAGTAGGCTCGGCGGAGCTGCCGGCGTCCTTCGAGACCTTCAGGGACGGTACCCTGGCGGTGCGCTCCGGGTTGGGCATCGAGCCGTCGTTCGCGCTCGCGCTGTACGCGCACTTCCGCGGGCTGAGCGCGGACTCGATCCTGCGGGCCGCGAGCGACGCGGGCCGCATCGACCTCCCCGGCCTCCCCGCGTCGGTGGGTGGCATCCCCCAAGGGTGGCTGTCGGATCTTCCGCAGACGGAAGGAGCGATCGTCCCCTTCCGCATCCGGTATGTCGGACCGCCCTCCGTCGCCGACGCAGAGGGCCTGCCAGGCACCTTCCAGGCCTCGGCATCCGGCACAGTCCCCGATCTCGCGACCTTCCTCCCCGAACTCTTCCGGGACAAGATCGTCCTGCTCGGCACGGGCTTCCACGAACAGGACCGCTTTCGCACGCCCTTCTACGGGTATCGCGCGGCCAACGCGGGGGAGCCGTACGGATGGATGTACGGGGTCGAGGTACACGCCAATGCGCTCCAGAACATGCTCGATGGCGAGTACGTCCGCCCGACGGGCACTCCGGCTCGCCTCCTTCTCATGCTGCTGGCCGCCGCGTTGGCCGGGGGCGCGGTGTTCCGCTTGGGAGCGGGGTCGGGTGCGGCGGCCGGGCTGGCGACCGCGCTCGGCACGATGATCCTCGCCTGGTGGGCGTGGGCTGGCGTGGTCTACGTCCCCGGCGTGGAACTGTTCACGCTCGGCACCCGCTTCCGCTGGATCCCCGTCGGCGCGCCGATCCTCTCGGGATTGCTCGCGTACGTCGGCTCGGTGGCCTACGTCGCCGTGGTCGAGGGACGTGACAAGCGTCGCATCAAAGGCGCCTTCGCCAAGTATGTATCGCCCGACGTTGTGGACGAGATCGCGGAGGACCCCGACGCCCTCCGTCTCGGGGGTCAGAAGCGGCCACTCACCATCCTGTTCTCGGATCTCTCGGGCTTCACGACGCTCTCGGAGAAGATGGACCCCGAGAACCTCGTGACCCTGCTCAACGAGTACTTGGACGACATGACGCAGGTCGTCCTGAACGAAGGGGGCACGCTCGACAAGTACATCGGCGACGCGGTCATGGCGTTCTGGAACGCGCCCAAGGGCTACGACGACCACGCGGACCGTGCCATGCGCACAGCCATCGTCATGCAGCAACACATGGCCGCCCTGAACCGCCGCTGGGGTGGCTCGAGCGCGGTGCACGGCGACCTGGAGGTCCGCATCGGCATCCACACCGGCGAGGTGGTCGTGGGCAATCTCGGCGGCGAGGGACGCTTCTCCTACTCGGCGATCGGGGACGCAGTGAACCTGGCCGCGCGTCTCGAGCCGGCGAACAAGACCTATGACACCCTGACCATGGTGTCGGAGGCGACCCTCTCCGCGGGCAATGCTGCTGGGTTCCGGGTCCGGGAACTCGACATGGTGGCGGTGAAGGGCAAGACGGAGCCGGTGAGGGTGTATGAACTGCTGGAGCAGGCGGGCGTCCCGCTCCCGGAGGGGAAGGAAGAGGCACTTCGGCGGTACGAACAGGGCATGGCGGCCTACAAGCGCCACGAGTGGGCCGCCGCCCAAGCCCACTTCGAGGCCGCCCTGGTGGCCGACCCGGAGGACGGGCCGAGCCGGCTGTACGTGGCGCGCTGCGACGAGAACATCGCCGACCCACCCCCGCCCGATTGGGACTTCGTGGTGCGTCGGCAGGAAAAGTAGAACATTGAAACGACGGCCCTGGGTTGCAGGGTTCGCACGGCATCGGAGGTGGACATGAGGACGCTGCAAGGGCTCGCGCTGGTCGGAGTGCTCGCGCTGGGCGCGGCGGTCGTCGCGCCCGTCTCGGCGCAAGGGAACCCGGCTGCGCTCGTGATCCGCGTGCAGGGGGACGTCGACGTCACGCACGGCAGCGCCTCGCCGACCCCCGCTGCCGTAGGTGAACGCATGTTCGTCGGCGATGGCGTGCTCCCAGGGTCGGGAGCGCGTGCGGTACTCATCACACGGGCGGGCGCCCAACAGGTGGTCACGCAGCGAACCACCATCGCCGAGTCCACCGAGGCCGGGAACCCGGACATCTTCGAGCGGGCCCTGGCCACGTTGGCACAGGCCGCTGGCACTGACGCGAGCACCGGCGGCCGCCAAGGGATGATTCGGCCGATTCCGGGAGAGACTGCCCTGGTCGGCCCTCGTAACGCGCTCGCAGTAGCCAGTTCGCGCCCGACGTTCACGTGGACTGCGACCGCGGGGCAGAGCTACGACCTCATGCTCCGAAAGCTCGACGGAGGACGGCCCGAGGTCTTCGAGGTCGGCACCGATACGGTGTGGACCCTTCCCGCCGGCACCGCCGACCTCGAGCAGGGCGCCACCTATCAATGGACGATCTTCGTCGGTGGTCGGCGTGCGGGTCGCGCGCTGCCGCCGCAGGACTTCCGGGTCATCAGCCTCGAGGAGTCGGTCGAGATGGAGGACTATCTCGAGGAGATCTCCGTGTTCGGGCTCGACCCGCGCGGCGACGGCCTGCTACTCACGCTCGTCGCCTATCGCGACATGGGGCTCTTCTACGAGGCGCGCGAAGCGGTGGATGCGGTCGAGGCGACTGGCCCCCTCAGTTGGGAGCTGTACAAGCTGAAGGGGGAGATCCTCGCCGAGCTTGGCCACGAAGCGGAAGCACGCGCGGCCTTCGACCGCGCCGACCAGCTGCGATGACCGAGATGGTCGGAGCCCAGCGTAGCGTGGAAGAGGAGCTGGAAGAGGCGCGCCGCGAGTTGAAGCTCGCGCGGTCCGCGCTGCAGGAACTGTCCAAGGTCGGCATGGCGCTCATGAGCGAGCGCGACCCGGCACAGCTCTTCGATCTCATTCTCAAGTCGGCGCGCGCGCTCACGACCTCCGACGCGGGCAGCCTGTACCTCGTCGAGGAAACAAACGGCGAACAGTTTCTCCACTTCCTGCGCAGCCAGAACGACACCCTCCCCGACCTGCCCTCGCTCACGTTCAACCTGCCGCTGAACGAAAAGTCCATCGCAGGTTACGCGGCCACGACCGGCAAGCCGCTCGTGCTCGAGGACGTCTACGAGCTGCCGAAGGCGATGCCGTTCTCGCACAACCGCGCGTTCGACCAGAAGCACGGGTATCGCGCGAAGTCGATGCTCGTGGTGCCCATGATCGACCACAAGGACCGCGTGGTCGGCGTGCTGCAACTCATCAACCGAAAGAGCGAAGCGAGCGCGTCCATTCGCACGGACGAGGACTCGGATCGTTGGGTCCTTCCCTACACCGAACGCGAGGTGGCGATCGTGTCGTCGTTGGCCGGACAGGCCGCGGTGTCGATCGAGAACGGTCAGCTCTACCAGGACATCGAGAACCTGTTCGCGGGCTTCATCAAGGCGGCCTCGACCGCGATCGACCGCCGAGACCCGACCACGGCGGGTCACTCCGTGCGGGTGACCGAGCTCACGTGCGGCTTGGCCGAACAGGTCTCCGCCCAGACCGACGGGCCCTTCGCGAGTCGGTTCTTCACCGACGCCGAGATGAAGCAGCTCCGCTACGCGGGCCTCCTACACGACTTCGGTAAGGTCAGCGTCAGCGAGGAGACGCTGGTCAAGCGGAACAAGCTCCCACCGGTCATGGAAGCGCAGGTCAAGGCACGGTTCGCGCTCATCAAGAAGACCTTCGACGCGGAAGCCGCGCACGCACGCGCCAAGGTCATTGCCGAGAAGGGCGCCCAGGCCGCGGCGGCCGACGTCGCCGCCATCGACGCCAAGCTCGGCGAGGACCTGACCAAACTCCAGAAGTACTGGGAGGCCGTGCAGGAGGCGAACATCCCGAAGGTGTTGCCCGAAGAAGCGGCGGGGGTGCTCGACGAGATCGCCCGCCATTCCTTCAAGGACCCAGACGGCCAGGACCAAGCGTACCTCACGCCCAACGAGCTCCACTTCCTCCAGATCCGGAAGGGCAGCCTCGACGAGAACGAGCGCAAGCAGATCGAGTCGCACGTGGTCCACTCGTACGACTTCCTGCTCAACATCCCGTGGACCGAGGAGTTCTCGCGCATCGCCGAGATCGTGCGCGGACACCACGAGAAGCTGAACGGCACGGGATATCCCGACGGAGTGGCGGCCGACCGCCTCTCGCTCGAGACGCGCATCATGACCGTGTGCGACATCTTCGACGCACTCACCGCGTCGGACCGCCCTTACAAGAAGGCGATGCCGGTCGAGAAGGCGCTCCAGATCCTGGAGTGGGAGGCGCGCGATGGCATGCTCGACAAGGACGTCGTCGAGCTGTTCATCCAGAGCAAGGCCTACAAAACGGTCCTCGAGCGCGACTGGCGCGAGTTCTAGCGCTCGCGCCGCCCCGTCACTCGCGCGGGGTGGCGGCGCCCGGGCCCGGGAAGCGCTTGCCCAGCGCGCCATACAGGCCGCGGAGCATCCAAACCGCGCCGACGATGATCAACCCGAGCATGACCCAGCGGAGCAGCGTGGCTCCGGACTGATAGTTCAGGGGCGGCATCGTGAACTGATACTGCGCGAGTCCCGATCCGCGCTCCAGCATCCAATGCCACCCCGTGTGGGCGATGAACGCCGACAGCACGATCGTCCCCATCATCTCAGGGAGCCACTTGCGGAACAGGAAGTTCAGGGTCGGCACCGTGATCGCGAGCACCAGGAGCTGACCGAGCTCGACGCCGACGTTGAACGAGAGCAGCGACGTCAGCAGGTGGCCCCCGGCGAACTGGAGCGACTCCCGTAGCGCGAAGGAGAAGCCGAAGCCGTGCACGAGCCCGAAGCCGAACGCCACCATCCAGCGTCGTTCCAGCTTCGCGCCGACGATGTTCTCGAACGCCATGAACACGATCGACAGCGCGATGAGCGTCTCGATGAGCGGAGGGAACCAGAGCGAGCTCGGTGCCAGTCCGAACGCCGACGCGATGAGCGTGATCGAGTGCGCGACCGTGAAGGAGGTCACGATCGGCACGAGGCTCCAGAACCTCCGGATCGGCACGATCAAGCAGAAGAGGAAGAGCAGGTGATCGATGCCGTCCAGAATGTGCTGGAAGCCCAGGATCACGAACCGGAGCGCCGCTTGGTGCCAGCGCGGGTCGAGCCGGACGAGACCCGGATTGCCGCTGTACTCGAACGCCCGCTCCGAGCCACCGGAGGGGAGGAAGCGGATCACCGTCACGGCACGGATGCCCAGCTGCGCCCATCCCGCCACGATCGCGAAGTCGGAAGTCTCCGACGTGATCGGCCACTCGAGCAGCACATCGAACATGGCTTGCTGGAGTGGTAGATCGATGTCCGCGGAGAGCGGCGGCGACAGCACGCCCGCCAAGGCGGTGTCGTAGTCGCGGAACGCACCGTCACCGGGAATGGCGATGCGAGACGCCACCACGGTGGCGAACCCGAGTGAAGTGCCCGCCTCGTACATCTCGGCGAAATTCCCGATCCACTGCACCGCAGCGTCCTGCCCGAGCACCGTCGCTTCGGGAATGACGAGGTACCCCGGCTCGCGAATGGGCCACACGTAGTCCCGCATGGACACCAGCGGCACCCGCACCAGCGTGCGGATGGTGTTGCCTTCTGCCTTCACGAAGGCCTGGATCGTCACGTCGGACGGGATCTCGTGGGCCTCGCCCCCCCAGGTGGGGAGCAGGAGCACGAGCGCGACGAGGACGACGGCTATGCGGCGGATGCGCTTGGGGTCGGTCATGAGGGCGTCAATTCTATCGTGGGTGAGGCGGAAGGGTCTACATGCCCGTGCATCGGCGTCTGATTGCGGGATCGGCTACCGGGCTGTAGGCTGTCCCTCCCGGGCCACGTGGCCCTGCCATTTACGACCAGGGAGATGGACATGCAGAAGCGCAACCTGACCTTCGGTCTGGCGCTCCTCGCGGGAGTCGTGATCGTCGCGGGCGCAGCCGAAGCGATGGACGACGCCGCAGAGGACCAGGCCGGTTCGGTACCGCTGTTCGAGGTCGACCCGTTCTGGCCCAAGCCGCTGCCGGGCCACTGGCTGGTCGGCCCCATGATCGGCGTCGCGACCGACGCCAACGACGGCGTCTGGATCGTCCAGCGGAATACGCTGAACCAGTTCGTTCTGGGCACCGAGGTCGGCGCGATGACCGACACCTCGTACTACAACCCCAGCGCCCCGGCCCGGCCGGCAGTCAGCGAATGCTGCGTGCCCGGACCTCCGATCATGCACTTCGACGCGGAAGGCAACCTGCTCCACGCGTGGGGCGGCCCCGGGACCGAGACGGGGAACTACCGGTGGCCCGAGTCGAACCACGGCATCACGGTCGATGGACAGGGCAACGTCTGGGTCGGCGGTAACGGCGGCCAGGATCGCCACATCCTGAAGTTCACGGCCGACGGCCGCTTCCTGGCTCAGTACGGCACGCCCGGCGCCGAGCCGAGCAGCACCAGCCGTACGAATTTCAATCAGGTGGCCAAGGTCAGCTTCGTGCCCTCGCTCAACGAGATCTTCGTCGCCGACGGGTACGGCAACCGCCGCGTGGCGGTGCTCGACGCCTCGACCGGCGCCATGAAGCGCTTCTGGGGCGCGCGCGGCAACGTGCCGAGCGACGACCCGGTCCCGGCCTATCGGCCCGGTGAGACGCCCCCTCCGCAGTTCCGTACGCCGGTGCACTGCGCCGACCGTGCGAACGACGGTCTGGTGTACGTCTGCGACCGTCCGACGAACCGGCTGTCCGTCTTCCGTACCGACGGCACCTTCGTGCGTGAGACGATCATCGCCCCCGCTACGCTCTCGCAGGGCGCAACGTGGGACGTCGCCTTCTCGCCGGACGCGCAGCAGCAGTTCATGTACCTGGCCGACGGCCAGAACATGAAGGTCTACGTCATGAACCGTCAGACGCTCGAGGTCCTCTACTCGTTCGGCGACGGTGGCCGTCAGCCCGGCCTCTTCTTCGCGGTGCACTCCATCGCGACGGACCGTCAGGGCAACATCTTCACGACAGAGACGTACGAGGGCTCGCGTCTACAGAAGTTCCGCTACATGGGCATGGGCGCTCGCCCGGCCCAGCGCGACATGGGTGCCGCTTGGCCCCAGGCTCGCCGCAGCGGCGGATACGGCTGGAGCTTCGGCAACTAGAGCTCCGACCGACCGACGGAAGTCGACGGCCCCACCCGCGAGGGTGGGGCCGTTTCGTTTTCCGGTCGATTGACGACGTACGAAGCCGGCTCCACTCTAAGCCTCGTCAATCACGCGAGGAGCGGCCTTGGGTGTGTGGGGGGAGATCAAGCAACGGCGCATCACTCAGATCGTCGTGGCTTACCTCGCGGCCGGGTGGATGGCGAACACGGTCGTCGACCAGCTCGTCAACCGCTCGGTCCTCCCCGAGGTCACCTACTCGATCACGCTGACCCTGTACCTGTTCGGCATCGGCGCGGCTCTGGTCATCGGCTGGTACCACGGCGAGAAGGGCGTTCAGAAGGCCCCGATGATCGAGATCGTCTCGCTCTCGGTGCTCGCCGTGGGATGCGTCGCCGCCACCACGGTCGTCGTGCGGCGTGGGCTCGACCAGGCGACCCTCGCTGACGCGCTCTCCGATAGCGGAGCCGACCTCACCCGCATCGGCGTACTGTACTTCGCGGATGTGAGCGCCGGCGGGACGGTAGGGGCAGTGGCGGATGGGATCACAGAGGGGCTCATCCGCAACCTCTCACAGGTTCCCGAACTCGACGTGACCTCGCGCAACGGCGCCGAGCGTGTACGCAGGATAGATGCCGAGCCGGACTCGATCGCTCGCATCCTCGACGTAGGCACCCTGATCGACGGCTCGGTCGACCAGGTGGGCGAGGAGTTGCGCATCACGGTGCGGGTACTCGAAGGGCAGTCAGGTATCCCCCTGCTGCGAGAGTCCTACGTGTGGCCCGCAGCGGACGTCGCGACCGTGAGCGACCAGCTCGCCCAAGAGGTTGCCATCGCGCTCAGGGAACAGCTCGGTCAAGAGATCCGGCTTCGCCAGGGTCGCGCCGCTGCGCCGAACGCCGCCGCTTGGCTCCAAGTCGCGCGCGCCGAGCGGGGGCTTCGGGACGCCTCCGCCGCCATCCAGATGGGTGATGCGGAGGGTGCCATGACGGCATTCCAGGCCGCCACCCTGGAGCTGGACGAGGCACGAGCAAACGCCCCCGCCTGGACCGAGCCCCTGGTGCTGCGCGGACAAGTGGCCTACGAACGTTACGTGCTGGCCGAATCGGAGGAAGATCTCCTCGCGACGCTCGACGAAGCGGTGGCGTTCGCGAACCTCGCTCTCGCGATCGCGCCCGACGATGCTGGGGCGCTCGAGCTCCGGGGGACGGCCAACTACCGCAAATGGCTTTTCCTCGGTGAGCAGGAGACGGCCCTCTTCGAGTCCGCTCGCGCGGACCTGGAGCAATCGCTGGTCATCGACCGGAGCCGAGCGAACGCCAACAGCACGCTGAGCCATCTGTACTATCAAACCAGTGACTGGCCGAAGGCGGTACTTGCGGCGCGCGCAGCCTACGAGCAGGATGCGTACCTAGCCGTGGCCGATGGAGTGCTTTGGCGCCTCTACGCCGCGTCGTACGACATGGGAGAGCAGCGCGAAGCCGAGCGCTGGTGCACCGAAGGCCGACGGCGTTTTCCGAACGACTTTCGCTTCGTGCAGTGCCAGCTGTTCCTGCTCACGATGCCCCAGGCCGTACCCGACATCCAGGCCGCGTGGGCACTGCGGGCCGCGCTGCTACCGCTCGTCCCCGAGCGGCCCGACTTCTTCGACGCTCAGGCCCAAGTGCTCGTCGGCGGCGTGATCGGCAGGGCGGGCCTTCCTGACAGCGCCAACGCGGTCCTCATTCGGGCCCGCAGGACATCCGATGTGGATCCCGACGGGGAGCTGGTGTCGATCGAGGCCGCCATGCGGTCCGTATACGGTGATGTCGACGGAGCCGTGAGCGTCCTGGAACGGTTCGTCAGTTTGCACCCGGAGCACCCTCCCGACCGGCATTGGTGGTGGAGCGGCATCGAGTCGAACCCGACGTTCCAACGGCTGATCGCGGGCAACTGAGCGAACCCTGGGCAGCCCCGAGCCGACCACCATTGCCCGGTTGCCCGCCCCCCCGTAGCT
>JBEBGN010000220.1:0-4465 GCA_040081395.1 Longimicrobiales bacterium | reverse complement strand
TCGCCCGGAGGGCTTTTTTTCCGGGCCCAAAGAAAGACGAGACGAGGCGTATTTGGACATAGAGCTACTGCCCCCCCGGGGCTACGCACCGGCCGGGAAGGACTCCGGTTTGGTGACGCCCAAGGGGAGCTCGAAGATCCGAGCGCACGAGGGGCTGACGACCATCGAGCTGAGGTCGCGCAAGCCGGAGTGGCTGAAGGTCAGGTCACCCGGGGGACCGAACTACATCAGGCTTCAGCGCCTGATGCGGAGCGAGTCCCTCCATACCGTGTGCGAGGAAGCTGGCTGCCCGAACATCGGGGAATGCTGGGAAGCCGGGACGGCCACGTTCATGATCCTCGGCGACGTGTGCACGCGGGCCTGCAAGTACTGCGGGGTCGCGCACGGGCTCCCCACCGAGCTGGACCTCGACGAGCCCCGCCGGGTTGCCGAAGCCGTGGCACGCCTGGAGCTCGAGCACGTCGTGATCACGAGCGTGAACCGTGACGAGTTGGCGGATGGGGGCTCAGGCATCTATGCGGAAACGATCAGCCGCATTCGCGACCTTCTGCCCGACTGCTCGGTCGAGGTGCTCATTCCCGACTTCAAGGGGAGTGAGGACGCGCTTGCCGCCGTGGTGCGCGCGCGGCCAGCGATCCTGGGGCACAACCTCGAGACGGTGGAACGGCTGCACCCCGAGGTGCGACCCGGCGGCCGCTACTGGCGCTCGATCTCGTACCTCGGCGCCGTGAAGCGCCTCGACGCCGGCATGCTCACCAAGACCGGGATCATCCTCGGCATGGGCGAAGAGCCCGACGAGATCCGCCAGGCAATGGCTGATCTGCGTGAGGCGGCGGTGGACATTTTGACGCTGGGCCAGTATCTGAGGCCGTCGCCGATGCATGTACCCGTCGCGCGGTGGGTCACGCCCGACGAGTTCGCGACATGGAAGAGAATGGGTGAAGAGGAGCTGGGCTTCAAACACGTGGAGTCGGGACCGTTGGTCAGATCCAGTTACCATGCCAAGGAACAGGCGCGTGAAGTGGAGGCGGGTGGGCCGGGTCGCGTCCAGGAGATCCTGGAGGCGGACTTGAATGCACCCGCGGAGGTCCCACTTCCGGAGCTCGTGCAGATCGAGCTCCGACGCGCCGTGGACGTACGAAACGAACGCAAGGGAGCCTGACGTGGCCGAAACAAAGACCAGGAAGGGCGCGGTGAAGTCGGACGTACTCAAGCCCTACGGCGTGACCCCGGAGCTGGCGCTCGAGTTGATGCAGGAGATGCTCCTGTACCGACGCTTCGAGGAGAAGGCCGAGGAAGCCTACGCCATCGGGAAGATCGGCGGCTTCTGCCACCTGCACATCGGGCAGGAAGGTGCGTGCGCGGGCAGCGTCAAGCCGCTGCGCGAGGACGACTACATCATCAGCGCGTACCGCGAGCACACACTCGCGATCGCGAAGGGTGTGACGCCGAACGCGGTCATGGCCGAGCTGTACGGCCGCGTCGGCGGTGCCTCGGGCGGCAAAGGCGGCTCGATGCACATCTTCGGTGCCCACGTGCGCTTCATGGGCGGACATGGCATCGTGGGCGCGCAGGTGCCGCTGGCGACCGGCTTCGGATGGAAGATCAAGTACCGCGGTGAGGACAGCGTGGCCGTCTGCTACATGGGGGACGCCGCTGTGAACCAGGGCGCCTTCCACGAGTCGCTGAACATGGCGGCGGTATGGAAACTGCCCGTGATCTACGTAGTCGAGCACAACGAGTACGGCATGGGCACCGCGTTCAACCGCGTGTCCAGAACCGATATGCAGGACAAGTCGATCCCGCACGGCGTGCCGAGCATCTCCGTGGATGGACAGGACGTGCTCGCGACCTACGCGCTCTTCCGCAAGCTCGTACAGGAAGTGCGCGACGGTTCAGGCCCGAAGTTCGTGAACCTGGAGACGTATCGCTTCCGCGGTCACTCGATGTCCGATCCGGTTTCGGGCACCTACCGCTCCACCGAAGAGGTCGAGCGGCGCAAGAAGGAGGACGACCCGATCGCGGTGTTGCGCGACAAGCTCTTCGCAGGGGACATTCTCGATCAGGCCGGTCTCGAGCGCATGGACGGGGAGGCGCGTCGGATCGCCAGCGAGTCGGTGGACTTTGCGGAGAACTCGCCGGTGCCGGGGCCCGAGGCGCTGTACCGCAACGTATGGGCCGAGGTGAACCCGCACGGGCGCCTCTTCTTCGACAACCGGAGGCGTGACTGATGGCCGTGCTGACCTACCGCGAGGCCCTGAACCAGGCCCTCCGCGAGGAGATGCGGCGCGACCCCGACGTCTTCCTCATGGGTGAGGAAGTGGCCGAGTACGACGGCGCCTACAAAGTGAGCAAGGGATTGCTGGGCGAGTTCGGCCCGAATCGAGTCGTCGACTCGCCCATCAGCGAGCTCGGCTTCGCAGGTCTGGGCGTAGGAGCCGCGATGGTCGGCCTCCGCCCGGTGATCGAGTTCATGACGTTCAACTTCGCCTTCCTGGCCCTCGACCAGGTGATCAACAACGCAGCGAAGCTGCACTACATGTCGGACGGCCAGTTCGACATCCCGATCGTGTTCCGCGGACCCTCTGGCGCGGCGCTCCAACTCGCTGCGCAGCATTCGCAGGCGTGCGAGACGTACTATTCGCACGCGCCCGGCTGCAAGGTCGTGACGCCCGGAACGCCTGCGGACGCAAAGGGGCTGCTCAAGGCGGCGATCCGCGACGATGACCCGGTCATCTTCATGGAGGGCGAGCTACTCTACAACACGAAGGGCGAGGTGCCCGACGATGAGGACTTCGTCATTCCCCTTGGTGTGGCGGACCTGAAACGCGAGGGCTCGGACGTCTCGATCATCACGCACGGGAAGATGATCCACGTGGCCCTCGCTGCAGCGGCCAAACTGCACAAGGACGGTGTCGAGGCCGACGTGCTCGACCTGCGCACCATCCGGCCGCTCGACATGGATGCGATCCTCACGACCGTCGCCAAGACGAATCGCGTGGTGTACTTGGAGGAGGGGTGGCCGTATGCGGGCACCGGGGCGCAGGTCGTGTCGATGATCCAGGAAGAGGCGTTCGACAGCCTGGATGCGCCCATACTGCGCGTGACGCAGGCGGACATTCCCATGCCGTACGCGAAGAACCTCGAGATGCTCGCGAAGCCGTCGGCCGAGCGCGTCGTCGAGGCATGCAACAAAGTGCTCTACCGCTGATCTGGGGAAGCTCTGCGCAAGTCTGGCGGCCCGCGTTGCGATGCCACGGCCCCAGATCCAAGGCAGAGCGACGAAGGCATAGCCGTAGCTACGTCGAGGAGCTCTAACGCAGGAGATGGGGCCGTGGCACCGCAACCCGCAAACGTGATGCAGATCTTCAACTTGGTGGGGGCGCAGGGGGATCGCGGCCCAGGAGGTCGTCACTCCTCCTCGCCGTACAGGCCAGTACGACTCGTCGTCGTTCCTATTCCTGGTCTCGCGAGCCCCCTGCGCGCGGGCCACCAGACTTGCGCAGAGCTTCCCTTGCCCAGGACGACCTGACGTGGCGACCAAGGTTCACATGGAAGCGCTCTCTCCCACGATGGAAGAGGGCCAGCTCGTGCAGTGGCTCCGTGCGGAGGGCGACACAGTGGCGAACGGCGACGTCCTCGCCGAAATCGAGACCGACAAGGCGACCATGGAGCTCGTCGCCCGTGGCGACGGTATCCTGCGGAAGATCTTCGTCGGCCCTGGGGGCACCGCGCCGGTGGGTTCGGTCATCGCGGTAATCGCGGGCAAGGACGAGGACATTTCGGGCATTCAGGGTGTCGGCGGTGGAGCGGCGGTCGCGACGACGGCGCCGCCGAAGACGGCCGCGAAGGTCGAAGCTCCGCTCGCGTCGGAGCCTACGGCTTCCAAGACGCCCGCGGCCCCGGCCCCTGTCGCTCCCGCGGCGGCGGCCACGGAGAACGGCGGCCGGGTGAAGGCATCGCCGCTCGCTCGCCGGCTCGCCGAAGACATGGGCGTCGATCTCGGCCGCGTGGTCGGCTCCGGACCGGGCGGCCGCGTGGTGAAGCGTGACATCGAGGCCGCGAAGGCCTCGGGCATCTCGGCCCCGGCGGCTCCGACGGTCGCGGCCTGGGTGCCGAGCGGCGCCGAGTACGAAGACGTGCCCTCGTCGCAGATGCGGAAGACCATCGCGAAGCGTCTCGCGATGTCGATCGGGCCCATCCCGACGTTCTACCTGACCGTCGACGTCGACATGACGCGCCTCGTCGCGGCGCGCGCGCGCATCAACGAGATGTTGGAGAGGCAGGGCCTCAAGGTCTCGATCAACGACCTGGTGCTGAAGGCGGTCGCTGGCGCGCTACGACGTCACCCTGAGTGCAACGCGCAGTGGCACGACGGCTTCGTGCGCCGCTTCAACGTGGTGCACCTCGGCGTCGCGGTGGCGATCGACGACGGCCTCATCACGCCGGTCATCAAGAACGCGCA
>JBEBGN010000219.1:0-4492 GCA_040081395.1 Longimicrobiales bacterium | reverse complement strand
GGGTCTTTGACGGGGCGGGCCGCCCCGCTGGTGCTCGGGCTCGAGACTTCGTGTGACGAGACCTCGGCCGCGATTCTGTCCGGAGATCACCGCATCCTGGGTCACGTCGTCCTCTCACAGGACGTGCACCTCGTGTACGGGGGGGTCGTGCCCGAGCTGGCGGCGCGTGCCCATCTGCAGAAGGTCGACGCGGTCGTCGATGAGGCGCTCGATCAGGCGGGGGTCACGCTCCGCGACATCGACCTCTTCGGTGTGACGGCGGGGCCGGGTCTCATCGGCGCATTGCTCGTGGGCGTGTGCTGGGCCAAAGCGGCGGCCTACGGCTTGGGTCGCCCTTGGGTGGGCGTGCATCACATGGAGGCCCACCTGTTCGCACCGTCGCTCGAGGATGCCGCAGCCGAGCCGCCGTTCGTGGCGCTCCTCGTCTCGGGTGGCCACACGCTGCTGCTGTACGTACCCGAATGGGGTGAGTACCACCTCCTCGGCCAGACCCGCGACGACGCCGCGGGGGAGGCGTTCGACAAGGTCGCGAAGCTGCTGGGCTTGCCGTATCCAGGGGGGCCCCAGATCGAGCGCACCGCCGCCGCGGGGGACCCGACCCGTCACCGCCTGCCCAGGCCGATGCTCCACCGTACGCAGTCGGCGGGCGACGACGACTATTACGACTTCTCGTTCAGTGGCCTGAAGACCGCGGTCGTGGAGTTGGTCCGGTCGCTCGAGGCACGCGGGACCCTCGACGAGGAGCGCGCCCACGTGGCAGCAGCGTTCCAGGCAGCGGCCGTCGACGTGTTGGCCACCAAGACGATGCGCGCGGTCGAGCAATCGAAGTGCCCCCGTGTGCTGCTCGGAGGGGGGGTGAGCGCCAATCGGGGACTGCGGACCGAACTGGCCTCGCGCCTGGAAGGCCAGGGTCGCCTGTTCTTCTCTTCGCCGAGGCTCGCGCTCGACAACGGGGCGATGGTTGCGCGCGCGGCGCGGTTCCGTTTCGATCGGGGGGAGCGCGCGTCGGCCGACGGTTCGGCGTCCGCGACTTTACCTTTTCCCGGGCTGCGGGACCCGATCCCGTCCGGTCCAGGTTTTATGCGCGGACGACCAAGCTGAGGTCCGATGTATCCGATCATCTTCGAGCTGCCGAGCTGGATCCCGATCATTGGAGGAGCTGCGATCACCTCCTTCGGGGTCTTCATGCTGCTCTCCTTCCTCACCGGGGGGTACCTCACCCGCGAGGGGCTGCGTCGCAACGGCGAGGACCCCGAGAAGGCTTGGGACCTCGTCTTCATGGCCGTGGTCGGCGGCATCGTGGGTGCTCGGCTCTACTACGTGTTGCTCAACTTCCCACGCTTCCTCGAGGATCCAGCGGGCATGTTGTTCGCCCGTGGAGGCCTGGTCTGGTACGGCGGCTTCCTGCTCGCGACGGCATTCGTGGTGTGGGAGGTTCGCCGCCAGAGGCTCCCCCTTCGCCCGACCGCCGATGCAGTGGCGCCTGCGCTCGCGCTGGCTTACGCGGTGGGCAGGCTCGGGTGCTTTTTCGTAGGTGACGACTGGGGGCGCCCCACGGGATCGTGGGTGGGAGTCGCGTTTCCGCGAGGCACGCCGCCCACCCGTGTCGACATCATCGAGCGCGACTTCGGCATCACCGTGGATCCCGAGCTGATCGAGCGCTACGGCCAGATCGTCCCCGTCCACCCCACCCAGCTCTACGAGGTCGGACTCTCGACACTCATTTTTTTCTTGCTGTGGCGCCTGCGCGGGGGTGGCCGTCCGGCGGGATGGCTGTTCATGCTGTGGCTCGCGCTCGCGGGGCTGGAGCGGTTCGTCGTGGAGTTCTGGCGCGCCAAGGATGACCGCTTCCTCGCGGGCATGACCGTGGCACAGCTCATCAGCCTGATGATCGTCGCGGTGGGGGTGGCGGGCGTGCTCCGCTTGGGCGGGCGCGAGGGCGCGAAACCGGCGAGGGCGTGACGCGCTCGATGCTCACGCTCCTCCACGCATCGGACCTGCAGTGCGGACGCCCCTTCCGACCTGACGCTGCGGAAGCACTGGTGCGCTTCGCGCATCAGCTGCGTCCGGACGTGATCGTGATCTCGGGGGACCTGACCCAGAGGGCGAAGGCGAGCGAATTCCGCACTGCGAAGGAGCTGATCGAGCGCCTACCGAAAGCACCGGTCCTGGTTACGCCGGGCAATCACGACGTACCCATGTTCCGGGTCTGGGAGCGCGCGTTCGCGCCCTACAGGAACTGGAAGCGATTCATGTCGCGCGACCTCGACGTCACCCTCCGGCAAGCCGGGGCGACCTTCGTGGTGTTGAACTCGTCGGCCCCGCATGCAGCGCTGGTCAACGGCCGCATTCGCGTCCGGCAACTCGAGGTTGCGCGCATTGCGTTCGCGGCGGCACCGCCGGATGACGCGCGCGTTGTCGTCATCCACCATCACTTCGTTCCTGCACCGGATCCGAGCGCAGGTCCCCCGCTCCCCGGAGCCCGCGGCTTGGCGGAAGCGTTCGAGGCGATGGAGGTCGATCTCGTGCTGGGTGGACACGTCCACGAGACCCACGTGAACACGTCGCGCGCGCTCTTCCCTCACCGTCCGGGGCCGGGGGTTCCGCTGGTGGCCTGCGGTACGACGACGTCACGACGCGGGCGGGGGGCGGAGAAGGGGATCAACAGCCTGAACGTGGTGCGCCTCGGCCCCGACTCAGTGGAGGTGCTACCGCACAGGCTCGCGCCCGGGGAGGCCGACTTCACCTCCGGGGACCCGATCCTGATCCCGCGCCACCGCGCGCCCGGGCGTCGGCGCGCCTCGGACGGATAGTGGCGGTGTCTCCGCTCCGCCTGAACTCCGTCGTTCTTGCCGCGCTTGCCACGGTCGTGCTCGCGGCCCGAGGGGACGCGCAGGTGGCGCTCCCGCTCGGGCCGGAAGTGCGCTCGGTGGAGTTCGTGGGCAATGCCACCTTCCCGCCCGACTCGCTCCAGCCCGCGATCGTGACCACGCGCACGCGATGTCGGAGCTGGGTGCTGACACCCTTCTGCTGGCTCGGTCTCGGCCGTCGCGTGTCCGAGCTGCGGAACGTCGAAGTCGAGCGCGACGCCGCCCGCTTACAGATCTGGTACCAGCGCCGGGGATTCCGAGAGGTGCAGGTGACGGGCGAGTACGATCTGCTCGCGGACACGACCGCCGCTGTCCGTTTTTCGGTCGTCGAAGGCTCGCCGGTCATCGCCGACAGCATCGTGTATGTCGGCGCCGAGGACTTCGTGGGCACCGACCTTCTCGACGAGTTACCCATCCGTCCGGGGGACCGCTGGAGCACTCTCCAGCTCGACGCGACCCGGGACACCCTGGTTCGCCGCCTCAACAACCGGGGGTTTCCGTACGCCGACGTCCTTCGGCAGAGCGTCTTCCCGTCGGGACAGGCGTATCACGCGCATGTGACCTTCGAAGTCGAGCCCGGCACCCGTGCGCGCTACGGCGACATCGAAATCGTGGGCATCGATGATCTGAGCGAGTCGACTATTCTGCGTACGCTGCCGTTCCGTTCGGGCGACCCGTACCGCGTGGGTCAGCTCGTCGACGCGCAGGCGCGGCTCTTCGGTCTCGACATCGTGACCAGCGCGTCCATTACGCCCGATCTCAGCTCGCCGTCGGACTCCTCCGTACTGCTGCGCGTGCAGGTTCAGGAGGGCGACCCGTATCGGGTGCGAGCCGGCCTCGGGTGGAGTCGTTCCGAGTGTGCCACCGGGGAGGCTCGGTGGACCAGCCGGAATTTCCTCGGCGGAGGCCGAGTGTTCCAGGTGCGCAGTCGAGTCGCCAACATCCTCGCGCCCCAACTGAACGACCGGGAGTTCCTGTGCGATCAGGTCGGTGAGGACCAGTTCACCGACCTCACCTGGCTGGGCGCGATCGACTTCTCCCAGCCATGGATCTTCTCGACGAGGAATCGATTCAACGCCTCACTCTTCGTCGAGCGACAGAGCATCCCGGACGTCTTCATCCGCGAAGCTTTCGGTCTTCAAATGGCCATCGTCCGGGCCGTAGGCCCGCAGACCCCGCTCACGCTCTCGTACCGACCGGAGCTCTCCCGCCTCGACGCCGCCGAGTTCCTGCTCTGCACGGGCTTCCTCGTGTGCACCCGACAGGACATCGACGTCCTCACCAGCGCGCAACGTCTCGCTCCGATCGGGCTCAACCTCACACGCGACCTCTCCAACAGCCTGCTGAATCCGACTCGCGGCTATCGCCTCATCGTCGACCTCGAGCATGCGTCCAAGTGGACGGGCTCCGAGTTCCGATACGATCGCGCGTTGGTCGAAGGCACCTGGTACTCGGCGCTCGGTGGCCCGGTTGTCCTCGGGGGTGGTTGCCTCGCCGGTGGTAGCCGCCGCAGGTTCGGTCGTCACCGCCGCCGTGGTGGCGGGGTCCTCGCCGCCGCAGGCCGCGAGCAGGGGCAGGGCGAGCGTGAGCGCAAACGCGCCCAACGTGGATCGCTGCATGGT
>JBEBGN010000061.1:0-16352 GCA_040081395.1 Longimicrobiales bacterium | reverse complement strand
GGCGGGAGCGGGCGCTCCGATGCGGGCATCGTCATCTGGAGGTCATGGCGTCCCCACGAAGTATCCCACGATCTGATACCCCATGAGGGTGAAGCCCCCCGCCATCAGCAGCGTGTTGGCCACGTGCGCGTGCCGCAGGAAGCCCTCGCGCGTCCTCCAATAGGCCAACGCGAGCAACACGCCGGTGAGCGCGACGATCTGCCCCAGCTCCACCCCCACGTTGAAGGAGAGCATATTCGTGAGGAGCCCTTCACGGGCGAGCGCGTGCTCTTGGAGCGTGGTAGCGAGCCCGAACCCGTGGAAGAGGCCGAAGCCGAGCACCGCGAGTCGCGTGTTCGGTTGGAAACCCAGGAAGCGGCGGAAGCCGTCTAGGTTGTCGAACGCCTTGTAGACGACCGACAGCCCGATGATCGCATCGACGATGAACGGGTTCGCGCGCAGCCCCCAGAGCACCCCTGCCAGTAGCGTGACGCTGTGGCCGAGCGTGAAGAGACTCACGTAGACCACGATGTCTCGCAGGCGATACAGGAAGAAGAGCACGCCCACGAGGAAGAGCAGGTGGTCGTATCCGGTGAACATGTGCTTCGCACCGAGATACATGAACGGACCGATGGCCGGGCCCGAGTTGGTCAGGAAGAATGCCGCGTCGTCCTGAGCCACGCCGTGGGCGGCGAGCGGGGCCGCGAGCAGCGCGCATCCCACGGCGACCAGCCCGAGGATGCGCGCCGACATCGGATCATGCCCCCGCGATGGGGCCCGCCGGGGGCCCGCCCGGAGCGTCTTCCGGCTTGTGCTGCGGGAACACCAGCGAGGCGACCACGGAGGTCGCGAGCACCGTGGCGATCACACCGAGCGACGCCGCGATCGGCACTTCGATGTGGAAGAACGTGATGAGCATCTTCACGCCCACGAACGAGAGCACGACCGCGAGGCCGAGCTTCAAGTAGTGGAACTTCTCGATCACGCCGGCGAGCAGGAAGTACATCGACCGCAGGCCGAGGATGGCGAACACGTTCGACGTGAACACCAGGAACGGGTCCATGGTCACGGCGAAGATGGCGGGGATCGAGTCGATGGCGAACACCACGTCGGTGGTCTCGACCATGACTAGTACGACGAAGAGTGGTGTGGCGAGCCGGCGATGGCGTGTGCCCCAGAACGCGGTGGTGAAGAAGCGCTGGCCATCGTAGTTCGGGGCGAGCGGAATGAACCTCCGGATCAGCCTGAGGATCGGGTTGTGCTCCGGGTCCACTTCGACCTCGTCGGAGCGCGCCATGCGGATGCCCGTGACGATGAGCAGCGCGCCGAAGACGTAGATGATCCAGTGGAACCGCTCGAGCAGGAGCCATCCCGCCGCGATCATGCCGCCGCGCATGATCAGGGCGCCGAAGACGCCCCAGAAGAGGACGCGGTGCTGGAAGGCCGCCGGCACGTTGAAGTACCGGAAGATCAGGATGAAGACGAAGATGTTGTCGACGGACAGGGCCAGCTCGATCAGGTACCCGGCCGTGAACTCGAGCCCCGCCTGCGGGCCGCGCGCGTAGAAGATCCAGGCGTTGAACGCCAGCGCGGTCGTGACGACCACCGCCGACCAGCGCGCGGCCTCCTTCACCGAGACGACGTGGGAGTGGCGATTGAGCACGCCGAGATCCACGGCCAGCATCCCGATGATGAGGCACGAGAATCCCACCCAGAGCCACACTTGGGTCATCCGCCGCTTTCTCCCCCGGATCGGTGACGAAAAAAAGCGAGACCCCCGTCCGGAACGCGTTCCAGACGAAGGTCTCGCCCTGATGAGGGGGGCTCTCGATGAGGCCCCTCAGATCCCGCCGGACCGTGCGTCCCGCGACCCTGGTCGCGAACCCGCAGTGTTGACGATCCGGACGCCGAACCACGTTCGGTAGGCTACTCCCCTTCTGAGTCGAACCTGGCGCGGGGGCGTCGTGGCGTCAATGATCGGGGGCCGAGGGGGCGGGTGACCCCAGGTCCGCGCGGTCGGCGCGGGCAATTCCTCAGAGGGCCGAGCGGCCCGGAGCCGTACATGGCGGACGAGCGGAAGAGCATGCCGCTGCATACCCGCATCTTCCTCGGGCTGCTGGTGGGTGCCGGCGCTGGGCTGTTGGTCAACGCCACCCTGGGCGTGGGGAACTCGACGGTCGCCTGGGTGGTGCGGAACGTCACCGAGCCCGTCGGCCAGCTCTTCCTGCGGCTGCTGCTCATGATCGTGGTGCCGCTGGTGTTCTCGTCGCTCGTCGTGGGGGTCGCGGGCATCGGCAATATCCGCCAGCTCGGGCGGGTGGGCGTGAAGTGCCTCGTCTACACGGTCGTGCTCTCGGCCATCTCGGTGGCGGTGGGGCTGACCGTCGTGAACCTGATCCGTCCGGGGGAACGCCTCTCCCCCGACACCGCCGCGGCCATCGAGGCGCGCTACGGCGGCGACGCGGCGGCACGCGTGCAAGCGACGGCGCCGCTGGCCGACGTAAGCGTCGGCACGCGCATCGTCGAGACGCTCATCCCCGCGAACCCCATCGCCGCGGTCGCGAGCCCCACGCCGAACCTGCTCCATCTCATGTTCTTCGGTTTGATCCTGGGTGCGGCCGCCACGCTCGTACCCGCCTCGACTGCGGGGCCCTTTCTCGGCTTCCTCGAGGGGCTCTACTCGATCTCGGCGAAGATCATCGATGGCATCATGCTCATGGCGCCCTATGCGGTCGCCTGCCTGCTCTTCACCAGCACGGCCAACTTCGGACTCGACCTGTTCGGCGCTCTGGCGTGGTACGTGGTGACGGTGCTGCTCGGGCTCGCCCTGCACATGTTCGGCGTCTACTCCCTGGCGGTGGCGCTGCTCGCCAAGATCTCCCCGCGCGAATTCTTCCGGCGCGTACGCACCGCGATGCTCACCGCGTTCTCGACCTCGTCTTCGGCGGCCACCCTCCCGACTGCGCTCAAGGTCGGGGAGGAGAACCTCGGGATTCCGCGCGAGATCAACTCGTTCGTGCTCACCGTGGGCGCCACCGCCAACCAGAACGGCACGGCGCTCTACGAGGGCGTGACGGTGCTCTTCCTGGCGCAGGTGGCCGGCGTCGACTTGTCCCTGGCCGGTCAGTTGGGCGTGGCCTACCTCGCCATTCTGGGTGGGATCGGCACCGCGGGCGTGCCCTCGGGCTCGATCCCGTTCGTGATCCTCATCCTGATCTCGATTGGCGTCGACCCCGCGCTCATCGCCATCATCATCGGTGTCGACCGCATTCTCGACATGTGCCGCACCACGCTCAACGTGACCGGTGACCTCGCCGCCGCCGCCTACGTGGCTCGGTCGGAGGGGTACCCCCTGCTCGACGAAGCGAAGGCCCCGGCCTGACGCATCGCTGAACTCCGGGGCCGCTCCGGCTCGACGCTCAGAACGTCACGCGCAGCGTCAGGTTCACCTGCGACATCGCGGGTGTCTCGTACAGGTTGGCGTCACCATCCAGGGTCGCGGTCCCGAATTCGGGATCGCTGATGACCGCGCCGTGGATGCGCTTCTGGGCTTGCCAGAGGATCCAGGCGTTGCGGGCCGAGAGCGACACGACGGCGCGCTCGGCTCCTGCGAGACCGATCCACGACTCGGGGAGCGTGAACCGGGCGCCGATCTCGCGGAGGCGCCAGAACGCCGCGTCGTACGCGCTGCGGGCCGTGTCGTCCCCGACTGCGGCAGCGTACACCCACTGGGGATCGTCTTGGAGGCGAGCCACCTTGGTGTTGTAGTAGTTGTGGCTCCACTCCCGATCGTTCGCCTCGCGCCAACGGCCGTATTGGCCCTCCGCGAGCGCGAAGACGTGCAGGCGGTCATGCAGGAAGCGCAGCCTGGGCGCCACCGTGACCGTATGCGACGCGAACGCCGGTCCCATGTTGACCCAGCGGTTCGGGATCGCGGGGCAGGGCACCGCGGTCCCCCCGGCGGTACGCCCGTAGCGCGCGGCGTTGGGCGCGTTCGGGTCGGGGGCGAGGCTCACTCCGCCATCGCAGGTCGCGCTCACGCGTTGACCGAACGCATTGGTCGCGGGTCCTGCCGCGTCCCACTGCGCCTCCACGACGAGGTCGTCGTTCACCTCGTTCGGATAGGGGAGGCCGAGGCCGAGCGCAGGGGGGGCGAGATACCCTTGGAGGTCCTGGATCTCGTTGTCCACGTGGTCGGTTCCGATCTCGACATCCGCCGAGACCCACCCACCCGAGTACACCTGCGCGCTCACCGTCGCCTCCCACCCCCAGCCACCGATCCGCCCCAGGTTCTCGCTGCCCGTGCCCGGGAAGCCGATGCTGGTCGGGGAGTCCACCTCGAGGATCGCCCCCTCGGTCGTGCGCCAGAAACGTGTGAAGGTGCCCGCGACCCGATCATCCCACGCCGACAGGTCGAAGCCGATCTCGAACTCGGAGGTCACCTCGGGAGTGATGTACGGATTGCCGAAGGTGGCCGGCCGGATGACCTGGAGGTCCCCCAGCGCAGTCGAGGTGGTGAAGATGCTCTCGTTGGAGAGAGGGGAGGGCTGCCTGCCGGCTTTCCCCCATGCGCTGCGCACACGGAAGCTCCCGACCGCGGCGAGGGGCCAGAAGGGCTCCTCCGAGACGACCCAGGAGCCCGACAGGCCCGGGAAGGTTTGGCTCCCGACCAGGTCGCCGAAAGTCGAGTTGTCGTCTACGCGAAGCGAGGCCACGAGGAAGGCGCGGTCGCGGAAACCCACCTGCTGACGCACGTAGCCGCCGAGTGACTTGCTTCCCACGACGGAGTACCCGGTGAGGATGTTGGTCTGTCTGATCTGGTTGATCGTGCGCGAGGACGCGGTCGTGAAGCCGGCTCCGGCGTTCTGGAAGAAGTCGAGCTCCTGCTTCGAGTACTGGGCGCCGAACGAAGTCGTGGCCGACCAAGCGTCGTTCAACGCGATGTCCGCGGTTGCCGAGTAGTCGACGTTGATGTTCGTGGTAATGGGACGCTCGTACGCTGCGGTGCCCTCCAGGTTCTCCGGATATGCCTCGCGCCACCGGTAGTTGACGGGGAAGTACTGCACGAGGTGTGCGGGGACGATCCCATTCTCGACGGGAAAGACGTTCGCGTTGATGTCCCATCCCTTGTCGATGCCGGCGGTCGCGCGTTGGGTCACCGAGGCTCGCACCCCCGCCACTCGGAACTCGGGGGTCTGGTGGCGCATCGTCAACGAACCGGTGAAGCGGTTGTACTCACGCGTCGACTCGTTCTCCGGAATGTCGCTCGGGAGCTTCTCCTGGAAGCCGCCGAGTCGCGGGTCGCCGATGGTGCGGACTAACCCATTCGTCTGCGTGACCTGTGAGCCGAATGGGATGTTCTCCGAAAGCCAGGTGCCGTTCGACCACACCATGTCCTGCCACTCGCCGCCATCCCCTGTCACGGGGCTGCCGAAGCGGGTGAAGCCGTTCGAGTACGCGGTCGCGAGATCGAGCGAGAGTCCTTCGCGGAGGTCGATGCCCAGGTTGCCCCTGAGGCGCATCGCTTCGTTCGTGTTGTAGTGGACGTAGCCCGCTTCGTCCTCGTAGCTCGAGGACAGGAAGTAGCGGACTGTTTTCGTTCCGCCGCGGACCTCCAGGTCGACCGATTGTGCGAGCCCATCCTGGTAGAGGGTGGGGGTCGGCCAGGGGAAGTAGCCATCGCGGACGTAGCGGTTCGTTTCCTCGTACATGTTGTACGAGAACAGCTCTCCCGCCTCGTTGCAGAGGGTGGCGTCGGAGCCGGTGGGGACGCCCGCAACGCCTGCGTAGATCTCGTTCGCTCCGGAGCTGACCGGACTGTTGTCGTAGGGACAGGCCCACATCGTGCCGAGCCGCCCCGCCGGGTCGGCCAGGTAGTTGGCGCCGCGGGTCATGGTCGCCGTGAAGCGCGGACTTCCTAGGGTGCCGCGTTTGGTCACGATGTGGATGATGCCGGCGGCCGCGTCTGTGCCATAGAGGCTCGTGGCGGCCGGACCGCGCAGCACCTCCACGCTCTCGACGTCGTCCGGGGCGATGTCGTCGAGCGCGTTGACGTTGCGTCCGCTCCCGATGACGGGACCCGTGTTCGGGTCGCTGTTCACGCGCACGCCGTCGATGTAGATGAGCGGCTGGGTGCGCCCGAGACTGAAGCTCGCGCCCGAGCGCAGGGTCAGGGGGGAGCCCGTGCCGAGGTTGCCGCTCAGGCGCGAGAAGCGGAGTCCCGGCACGCGCGCGGTGAGCAGGTCCTGCCAGTTCGAGAAGCCTGCGTCCTCGGCCGCATTGGCGACATGCACGGTCGCGACGGCGAAGCCCAGCTCACGACGCCGCGAGCCGGCGGGAATAGCGTGTTGGATGCGAGCGTCCAGGTCCAAGGCATCACGGCGTATGGCGAAGTCGAGGACGGACGTGTTGCCCGCGACCGGAGCGGTGACGGCCCCCTCCGCAGACAGGTACCCGACGCGACGAACGCGAAGCGTCGTGGGGCCTGGGGCGACCGGTGCCAGCGTGTAGGTACCGTCCTGGAGCGTGAGTGTGGCGAGTGAGCCGTCGGCGAGGGCGACCTCGGCGCTGGCGACCGGGAGGCCCGTGCGCAGATCCAACACGCGGCCGGCGACCGCGCCGCCCTGCGCCGCGAGAACTGAGGGCAGGCCGAAGGCGAACAAGGATGCGCTGTGGAGAAGGATCGAACGGAAGAGTCGCTTCATGCGCACGCCTTCGTGAGTGTGCCAGGGGTGACGAATGGTGATGTCATGGGAAGTCCGGTGCCTCTACCGGGTCGCAGCCGGTGCCGCGCGCGGCGAGGCCGCCGCGGGCCAACAGGAACGGGTTGCGCTCGTACTCCCGGTCGGGCATCGCGAGGCGGACGCCGCCTTGGTAGAGATAGGTGAGCCCGGCACCCTCACCGCGGGGGAACCAGAGCACGTCCAGGTTCTTCAGCTTGGTCGACCAGTAGCGGCCGGCTTCGGAGAAGAACTCGCGGCGACGCTCTTCGAGGATGGCGTAGCGCACGGCGTCGTGGTCGGTCAGGCCGTTGTCCACGACTCCGTTGCTGAGTTCCGTCAGGTAGGAACCGGCAATGGCCGGAAGGGGCGCCATGGTCGTGGCCGGCGGGATCGGGCTCGGCGACGCGCGGATTGCGTTGATGAGCGCGACCGCCCCTGCCTGGTCTCCCATCTGGTTTGCGTGCTCGGCTCGGATGAGCGTGAGTTCTTCCCAGGTCATGTATGGGATGTTCACCGAGTCGCTGCCAGCGCTGGTGGTGCCGTAACGGAAGGCGACCTCGGGGTTGAGCCCCGTCTGCTTGCGGGCATGCAGGACGCGCCGGTCCTGCACGGCGCCGATGGCGCACCCGGGCTGTGGAGACGAGGCACTGCACGGCACTTGAACGTGTACGACGTTCCGTGCCTCCTCGGCGAACCGCACGGGGACGTTATTCGTCTCCAGCGTGCGTCCGTCCGGGGTGATCCCCAGCGAGATCCACCCCGTGAACGGAATGATCGCGGGCCAGGTCTGACCTGTCGCTGGGTTCGGCCGCCGCGTCGGTCCGTTCCAGGTCCGGTTCAGGCGCATCATGGCCGAGTAGCCCTGGAACGTATTCGTGAACCAGATCCTGTTGCGCCGCTCGCCCCCCGCCTCGCGGGTGATCCATGCGCTGAACCCCTGTGGCACGACTTGCGCATCGGCTGCGGCCCCCGCGAGGTCACCGCGCGCCCAACGGATCCTGGCGCGCAAGGCAGTCGCCATCAGCAGGGCGCTCGACGAGATGCCGTTGGGGAGCGCGAAGTCGCCGGTGCTCGCGAGGTGCGTGAACGCACGGTCCGTGATCCACGACTCGGCCATCGCGAGCACGTCGTCGTAGGGGATCAGGTCGCTCCCGTCGAGCGAGATGTCGCACATGAACTCACCCAGGTGGGTGAGCGAAGCAGCCATGTAGATCGCCGCGATCGCGGACAGGTGCTCGCCGCGGTCCCCGAGGTCCCACTCGGCCTGGAGGCGGTCGTAGGCACCGGTTCCCGTCGGGTTCGAGAGCATGACGCGGGTGCCCATGACCTGATCGAACCAGGCCACCGAGGTGTCGCTGGCATCGCAGAGGCCCGCAACGGCGCTCGGCGCGAAGACATTGTTCCCCGAGCCTACGCCGGACACGGACGACATCGTATCCTCATGTCCGAGCGCGAACAGACCGAACGCGGTATACCCGCACTCGAACAGCGCGACGGCCGAGTAGACCTGCATGGCCGCGCTCGACTCGTCGAGGTCGTCGTCCGTGATGACGTGCGGGTACTCGACGCCCAGGAGGGAGTCGCAGCCAGCCAGCGCGGGAAGCGCCAACACCCACGCCCCGAACCCCCTCAGTCGCTCACGACGACCTAGAGATCTCGGACCTTCGCTCGAACATCGGTGGGGGGGGCACGACGGGTTCGGACATTGTACAGGAATCAATAGGCCCCTCCGCGTTCGCATGCATGAGCCCGTCTACCCCGATGTAATACCGCACCCGCAACTCAGTCGCCAGGGTCGAGCGTCAATCTATAGGCGGCACCACCCTCCACGGCGGCGCGAGTGAACAGCATGGGGAAGTACTGACCGTTCGCGAGGTTCTCGCGCAGGTTGTCGTAGAACGGGCTGCCTGGCTGTGCGGATTGGCCCGGCGAGTTGCTCCAGACGGAGTTGTCGAGGTTCGACAGGTCGACGATGCGGCGGAAGTTGGCGCCAGTCGCATTCACGGTCTCGAACCCGCCCGGGCGTTCGACGGTGGGCAGGTCGAAGCCGGCCATGAACATGTGTCCGAGCGGGCTGTTGTGGACACGCCCGTAGTGCCAGGTCGAGCGATCGGCGCCGAAGTCGCGTGTCAGGCGCTCGAGCGCGCCGCGCACGCCATCGACTGCAAGCGTCCGGCGTTCCGCTAGAGGCGTAGCGGTGTCGCGCGCGCGCGCGTCTACCTCTCCCGCCCAGCGTACGTAGATCGCGCCGGGTACGCTCTCCTGGGTGAGCACGCCGTCCCAGTCCGCCACGAGCGCCCTGGCCCATTCGGTGTCGGGGTCGTTCGAGGTCCATCCCTGGAACGCCGGGAGGTCGCGCTCGGCTTGGAGCGAGTACGCATCGTGCTGGATCCGCTCGTGGTCCTCCACCGACAGCTTCTCACCGGTGCCGAGCAGTTGGTTGATGCGCGCTATGCGGGATGTCTCGACCCCGCGCGACGAATGATAGAAGACGGGGCGGCCGGTATAGCCGGGAGGCTGGGTGGTGTTGTTGTTGGCGGTCGCGATGTAGCCGCGCTCCGGGTTGTACTCGCGGGGGAGATCGCTGCGGAACCCCTTCCACTCGTACTCGCCCGTGCCAGGGACGGGGAGCCTGCCGGTCCAGCCGTCGCGGTCGGGGGTGAGCCCGGTCACCTGGAGCGCGATGTTCCCGTCGGTATCGCCGCAGATGAGGTTGTGCGTCGGGACCTTCCAGTACATGGCGCGGTCGAAGAAGTCGGCGCAGCTCGCGGCCTGCATGAGCTTGAAGCTGCCGAGGTAGGCACCGGTCCCGGGGTACTGCACCACCGACTTCGCGACGTACGCGCGGCGGTTGGCCAGATCCTTGTAGAACACCGGACCATGGCGGCTGAACTCGAGCAGCACGGAGTGGGGTGCCGCAGCCTTCACCGGGATCTCTTCCGTGATGGTGCGGAGCGGCTCCCAGGCCTCCCCGTATCGCACGAGCGCGTCGTCCGTAGGGTGCATCTCCTCGACGAACACGTCGACCATGTCCGTGCCGGCGAACGTGAATCCCCACGCCATGGTCTCGTTGTGACCGGCATTGATGCCGATGAAGGGTGGCTCGCTCCCACCCATGACGTTCCAGCCCGGGGCGACCAGGTGCGAGAACCAGCGCAGCGCGGGCATTTCGATGCGGCGGTGTGGATCGTTGGCCAGGATCGGTATGCCGCTCGGTGTGCGCGCCCCGCTCATGACCCAGTTGTTGCTGCCTTCACTGGTGACGGGGGGCGGCACGAGCGAGGCCGAGCGCACCGCATCCGCGAAGGGAGCGTACTGCTCGAGCACCTCGATGCGGGGTAGCTCGCCGGGCTCGAAGGGGTCACCGTCGCCGAGACGCGCGGCGTCGAGGACCTCCTGCGTGATGAGGCTCACGTCGAGACCTTCGGGCACGACGAGATCGTCCCAGGGCTCGGGAGCGGCCCGCCGGTTCGCCTCTTCGGCACCGAGACGGGCGACGTTCATGGCGAGTTGCAGCTCGGCAACGCCGTGTCCGCGCACGCTCGACAGTGCGATCTGCGCCCAGCGGAGCACCACGGTCTCCGCGGTCCAGGGGTCGGGCACCAGACCGGTCAGCTGGAACTCGACGGGCAAGTTGTCCCGGTTCTGCTCCACGAACGCATTGATGCCGTTGGCGAACGCAGTGAAGATGCGGCGCGCGTCCGGGTGGTAGCTCGTCCACTCGGCGTCGTCCCACGGGCCGCGGAACATCATGAGGCGCGTGCGCGCGTCGTAGGGCAGCGCCTCGGGCCCGAAGACCTCGGCGAGTCGTCCTTCGTGCCAGCGGCGCCACATCTCGAGCTGCCAGAGACGATCCTGCGCCACCACGTACCCCTGGGCGAAGAAGAGGTCTTCGTCGTTCTCGGCATAGATGTGCGGGATGCCCCACTCGTCGCGGAGCACCTCGACCGGCTGCTTCAGGCCCGGCACGTCGAGATCCCCGTCGATGGTCGCGAGGGCCCGCGTAGCGAGCTCTTCGAGGGAGGCGGGGGGAGCGTCCGGAGCGACGCACGCCGCGGTCATGAACACCGTGACCACCGCGGCCAGCCTGGCGGTCGTGGCTCGGAAGAAGGACATCGGACCTCCTGAGTTGACGCACCGCGCGACCTACCACCCCGGTGAGAGTGCAGGCCCGGCATCGTGAAAGTCAAACGGCCCTCGCGTGTCGCTGGACCCCGCGCGGGCGTCGTGCCAACGTTGACGACGAGCCCTACCGACTCTCGACGCCCGGCCTCGAAGCGTGAACTGTCCCAATTGCGCCGCCCCGATGGAGAGCCTCGCCATGGCGGGGGTCTACGGCGCCGACCTCGAGATCGACCTGTGCTTCGCGTGTCACGTCATGTGGCTCGACCAACGCGAGAGCATCCAGCTCTCCCCGAAAGGGACGATGGATCTCTTCCGAGTGCTGCACGAACACCGGGACGATCCTCGGCACGCTCTCGGCGAACGGCTCACCTGCGGGCGATGCAAGCGGCGGCTCACGCTCAACCGCGACATCGGCAAGGGCGGGCGCTTCTCGTACTACGCGTGCCCACAGAAGCACGGGCGCCTGACTCCGTTCTCCGAGTTCCTGAAGGAGAAGCAGTTCGTCCGTGAGTTGAGCCTGACGGAGCAGAACCGCATCCGCGCCGAACTGAAGCACGTGCAGTGTTCGAGCTGCGGGGCACCCGTGGACCTGATGAAGGCCTTTCAGTGCGACCACTGTGGATCGCCGATCGCGGTGCTCGATGCGGATGCCGTCGAGAAGACGATGGCTCAGCTGGAGCGCGCCGATGCGCGGCAGACGGGGGACCCGGTTGCCAACGAGGCGCGCGCTCGCGCGCTCGCGGCCATGGAGACGCTGCGGACGCGTCCCGAGAGTCTCTGGGAGCGCACACCGCCGCGCCCGACCGGCTTGAGCGGTGGGCTCGGCGTGGACCTCCTCTCTGCTTCGATCGGCGCGCTGGTCAGTAGACTGCTGTGACCAACGTCGATCGCGACGAGGCGATGGCCGCGTCGCTCGAACGAATCTGTCACGCCCTTCGTCTACCGGATGACACCGTCGACCTGGTCGGCCGCGCGTATGCTATGGCGATGAGGCCACGCATCGAGGCGCTCGACGAGCACGACCCGGCGTACCTGCACCCGGGACGCACGGTGCTCGTGCTGCTCCAGGACGTCGGGCCGCTCGCAGGCGAGGTGCTCGCGGCTGCGGCGGTCCACGAGTCGGAGGAGGCACGCTTCCGCACCTCGACCGATGCCGTGCGACAGGAACTCGGAGACGACGTGGCCGTGCTGGTGGAGTCGCTTCCTCTGCCCGACGAGGACGCGCTGACCGAGCGCCTCGTGACGCTCGACGAGCCCGCTCGCCTGGTGGCGCTTGCCGAGCGGCTCGACCACCTGCGCCACGCGCATCTGCGTAACGATCCGGACTGGTGGCGTGCGCTGCGCACGGAGGTTGAGGGGGCCTGGGCGCCGGTGGCGGAGCGCACGCATGCGCGGCTCGCCGATCGATACCGAGCGTGGCTGCGGGCGATGGGGAGGCGGCTGGGGGGGTAGGATGGTGGCCAGCCGGGTTGTCGGCTCGGTTCATCATATCAGCACATGCTGATACATTGAGCCGTGTCTTCCAGGACTTCGACGCCCACGCTGGCGGCAAGGGCGCGCCTTCTGCGCGGTCTCTCCGATCCGTCCCGACTGCGGATCGTGGAGGCGTTGCGCGCGGGTCCGAAGACGGTGTCGGAAATCTGCGTCACGAGTGGCCTGAGCCAGCCGAACGCATCCAACCACCTGGCGTGCCTGCTCGGCTGCGGGCTGGTGGAGCGAGAGCGGATCGGGCGCTTCGCCTACTACCGGCTCGCCGGCGAGCGCATTGCGGCGTTGCTCGACCTAGCTGAAGACGTTGCCGCAGGGGTTGCGAGGACATCGCGCTGCCCTGTCTGCGGCTCGAAACCGTGTTGAGGAGCCTGTTGCGGACGATCCGCGGTGCGTGTCTGGCGCTCGCGCTCGCGACCAGCCCGTTGATGGCTCAGCAAGCCCGCATCAACGTGCGAGTCGAGAGCGAGTCCGCGCCGGTAGCCGCAGCGGAGGTCGCCGCGGGCGGCATCCGCGTGCTCAGCGACGCCCGCGGCGAGGCGAGGCTCGACCTCTCGGCGGGCACACAAACGATCCGAGTGACCGCGCTCGGGTTCGCCGATGCAGAGCTGGAATTGGTGCTCGCCCCCGGAGAGGTGCGCACTTTGACCGTGAGCCTCGAGGTCGAGGCCCTCGAAGCTGAGGAGATCCTCGTGCTCTCGACGCGCACCGAGCGCCGCATCGAGGACGTGCCGCTGCGCGTCGAGGTGGTGTCGCGCGAGGAGGTCGAGGAGAAGCTCCTCATGACCCCCGGGGACATCGCGATGCTCTTGAACGAGACGGCCGGGCTCCGTGTGCAACCCACGGCTCCGGCGTTGGGCGGAGCGAGCGTGCGCATCCAGGGACTGCGAGGACGTTACACGCAGATCCTCTCCGATGGGCTCCCCCTCTACGGCGGTCAGTCCGGTGCGCTGGGGCCGCTCCAGATTCCGCCGATGGACCTCGGGCAGGTCGAGGTGATCAAAGGTGCCGCATCGGCGCTGTACGGCGCGACGGCGCTCGGCGGAGTGGTCAATCTGATCTCGCGGCGCCCCGCACCGTCGCGTGAACTGCTGCTCAACCAGACTACGTTGGGCGGGACCGATGCCGTGGCGTGGCTGGCCGACGAGCCCAACGAGAACTTGGGATACACGCTGCTCGGCAGCCTGCATCGACAGGCGAGGGCGGACGTCGACGATGACGGATGGGCCGACCTCCCTGGCTATCGACGCGCCGTGGTCAGGCCGCGGCTGTTCCGGCGTGGCGACGATGGCAGTTCGCTTTTCGCCACCGTGGGCACCATGGCGGAGGACCGCGAAGGCGGGACGCTGCCGGGAGGCACTACGCCCGCGGGGACCTCGTTCGGTGAAGAGCTCGAGACGCGCAGGCTGGACGCAGGAGTTGTGAGCCGATGGGTGCTGTCGGGGTCTCGGCTGCTCACACTGCGTGCCTCGGCAATGGGTCAGGGCCACCGGCACGCGTTCGGAGCCTCGATCGAGCGCGACACGCACGCCACCGCGTTCGCCGAAGCGGCGCTCGCGGGGCAGGACGGAGCGCATGCCTGGGTGGTCGGCACTGCGCTCCAGCACGAGCGGTACGACGGGCGCGACGTCGGTGCCTTCGACTTCCGCCACACCATCCCTGCGCTGTTCGTGCAGGACGAACTCGCGCCTGCGGACTGGATGACGCTCTCGGCGAGTGCGCGCCTCGACCACCACAGCGCGTATGGGACCTTCGCGAACCCACGTATCTCGGTGCTCGTCCGGCCAGGTGTGTGGACAGTCCGCGCCTCGGTGGGCACGGGGTACTTCGCGCCCTCCCCCTTCACGGACGAGACGGAGGCGGTGGGGTTGGGGCCCCTCGATCCGCTCGGGGATCTGGACGCCGAGCGCGCGCTGAGTGCGATGTTCGACGTCGGGCGAAGCGTAGGTGATCTCGAACTCAACGCCACGGTCTTCACTTCGAAGATCGAAGATGCGCTCCAGGTCGTCGAAGACGGGAGCGGGCGCCTCTCGTTGATCAACGCCGCGGCGCCCGTCCGCACCTGGGGAACGGAGCTGCTCGCGCGCGTCGAGCGCGGGCCCCTCCACCTCACCGCCACGCACGTCCTCACGCGCTCCACCGAGCCCAACCCAGGATCCCTGGAAAGACGCGAAGTCCCGCTCACGCCACGCCACACCGTGGGCCTGGTGGGTGCCTGGGAGGTCGAGGGGAGCGGACGCATCGGGGCGGAGCTCTACTACACGGGGCGCCAGGAGTTGGAGGGGAACCCCTACCGGAGTCGGTCGGCGCCGTACGTCGTGGTCGGGTTCCTGATCGAGCGGCGTCTGGGCCGCGCTCGTGTCTTTCTCAACGCCGAGAACGTGCTGGATACCCGCCAGACGGGATACGACCGGCTCCTACTGCCGGCGCAGTCCCTGGATGGAAGGTGGATCACCGATGTGTGGGCACCGCTCGAAGGGCGCGTGTTCAACGGCGGTGTGAGGCTGGACTGGTGATGCGCAGCGCCGCGCTCCCCCGCGCGCTTCTGCTCGACCTCGACGACACCATCCTGGACGACAGCGGCGGCGCGCCGCGCTCGTGGCGCGAGGCCTGCTTGGCGCACGCGGACGAGTTGGGCACGGTCGACGCGGTGACGTTGCATGCGCAGATCGACGAGGTGCGCAGGTGGTACTGGTCGGATCCGGAGCGGCATCGCGTGGGGCGCCTGGACCTCGAAGTCGCCACGCGCCGCGTCGTGGAGATGGCGATGGCGCGACTGGGCATCGACCTTCCGGAGGTTGCCGCGCGCATCGCCCGGGACCATCGGGCTCGCCGGGACGCCGCGCTGGAGCCGTTCGAGCGTGCGGTCGAGACGGTCGAGTGGCTGCGCGCTTCGGGGTGCCGGTTGGCGCTGCTCACGAATGGCGCCGCGGTGCCACAAAGGAATAAGGTCGAGCGGTTCGGCCTGGCGCGGCTGTTCGACCTGGTCCTCATCGAGGGGGAGGTCGGGTACGGCAAGCCGGATCCGCGCATCTACGAACATGCCCTGGAAGGCCTGTCGGTAGAGCCCGCGGATACCTGGATGGTCGGGGACAATCTCGAATGGGACGTCGCGCAACCGCAGCGCATGGGCGTGCGAGGGATCTGGGTGGACCGCGCAGGGCATGGTGTCCCCGAAGGGCGCGGGGTTCGTCCGGACCGGATCCTCCGCCGACTGGCGGACCTGCCCGCAGTCCTTCGGTAGCCGAAACGCCCGGTGGGCAGTACCATCGCGACCCTGTGACCCACGTCATGAGTGCCCTCGCTCTCCGCCCGCGTCAGCTTCCGCGGCGCCTCTTTGCGGCGCTGGTGGCGTTGGCTTATGCGCTTCCGTTGGCAGTCGGCGCCGCCTCCGACCTGAGCCACGGCGCCTTCCACGCGCTCGGGGGGCTCCAGGAGCGGAAGGCCGAGGCCGCAGCACTCGGCCTCGTGCATCTCGCCGAGCGCTCGACGTTCACCCACACGCACGACGGCGTGACGCACGCGCACGCGGGCGCCGTCGACGCACTGCTCGTCGCGGCCGAGCAGGCGGACGAATCGACGGACGCACAGGCGCCCATGGTAAAGCTGTCGGTGCACACTCCGGCGACCGTCGTCGAGGTCCTGGTCGGGCTCGCCATCGCGCGCACCGCGGCGATGATGGACGCCATCGCACCTTCGCATCCGCGGGCGCTCCCGCCCGTTCCTCCTCCGCGCGGCTGACGTAGTTCCCTCGTCGTCGCGCACCCTACCATGCGCGCCTCCGCTTCGGCGGGTGGCGCGTCCGGCTCGCCCATCGCTCTTCGAGCGGCGAGCGGGTGCATCCCATTCGATTCGAGACCTTGGAGGAAGGATGCGTTCATACTGGCTCGCGGCCGTGTGTGCCGCAGGGTTGCTGTGCATGGCGGGTGCGCCCATCGCGGCGCAAGTCACGCCGGACGACACGGTGACCGTGTACGTGCTCGACCCGATCGACGTGCAGGGTCGCATCGACAATCTGACGGGGCTCGTCAGCACCGC
>JBEBGN010000218.1:0-4533 GCA_040081395.1 Longimicrobiales bacterium | reverse complement strand
GGGGCGGATGCCCCCACGCCCTTCTTTGCGCCCATGGTCTTTGTGCCACAAAGGAGCCTGGGTCCGCGAAGATTGAACCGTTCTCCGAACCTTGTTTATCTTCCGGAGAGGCGCGCGAGAGTGGCGGAATTGGTAGACGCGCGGGACTTAGGATCCCGTGGCCATGCGCCGTGGGGGTTCGAGTCCCCCCTTTCGCATACCGAATTCCCCGTACCAAGGACCGCCGGTCGCGCGACGATATGACGATAGACGCAACACGCTTGCTGGTCTCCGTGCAGGAGCAGGAACGATGGCGCCGGAAGATCAGCGTCACGGTCCCGGCCGCGGTCGTCCGCGAGGAGGAACAGCGGACGGCCAAGCAGTTCGCTTCCCAAGCTCACCTAAAGGGCTTCCGTAAGGGTCGCGTTCCGACGCAGATGATCGCATCCCGGTTCGGCGGCGCCCTCCGCAAAGAGGCGCTCGACAAGCTGATCCAGGAGGCATACAGGCAGGCGATCACCAGCGAGCAGCTCCAGCCGATCAGTGAGGGCCAGATCGAGGACGTGCAGTACGCCCCCGAGCAGGACCTCAAGTTCGAGGTCGCTTTCGACGTGCAGCCCGTGATCGAGCTGTCCCGGCTCAGCGGATTCGCCGTGAAGCGTCCGGTCCCCGACGTGAAGGACGAACACGTCACGCAGGTGCTCGAGCGCATCCGCGAGCAGAACGGTGCCTGGCGGACGGTCGACGATGGGCAGCCCGTCGAGGGTGACCTCGTGTCCGTGAAGATCCTGCGGCTGGACGGGAAGGGCTCCGAGGCCCGCGACTACGACTTCGTGCTCGGGAAAGGGGACGCGATCCCCGATATCGAGGCGGCGATCAAGACGCTCGCACTCGGCGGCCCCGGTTCCGAAGGGGAGTTCGACATCGAGTTCCCCCAAGACCTCCCCGACGAGTCGCGAAGAGGGGCGAGCGAGCGTGTGCGCATCACGCTGGTGAGCCGTCGTACGCTCGACCTTCCGCCCATGGACGACAGCCTGGCCCGTTCGGTGGGTGAATTCGAGACGCTCGACGCGCTCTCCGCGAAGGTCCGCGAGGACCTGGAGAAGGAGGCGGGCCAACGTGCGGACGCGGCCGTGCGCACCCAGCTGCTCGAGTTCGTCGTCGAGGCGAATCCGTTCGAGGTCCCCGCTTCCATGGTGGACCGCTACCTCGACTCGATCCTGGGCGAGGCCAAGGATGTGCCTGCCGAACGGATCGCAGAGGCGCGCGACCAGATCAAGCCGGAGGCCGAGCGCGCCGTGAAGCGCATCCTGGCCCTCGACCGCATCGCGGACGCGCAGGGTCTGGCCGCGAGCGAGGACGAGATCGACAAGCGTGTGGAGGAGATCGCGACCGCCAACGCCACCACCCCCGCGAAGGTCTACGCGAGCTTGCAGAAGGCGGGCCGACTCGAGTCGATCGAGCGCGAACTTACCGAGAAGAAGGTGTTCGACTTCCTCAAGGCTCAGTCGGAGATCACATGACGCTCTACCCACCCTACGTCATCGAGCGGACCAGCCGCGGCGAGCGGAGCTACGACATCTTCAGCCGCCTCCTCATGGACCGCATCGTCTTCCTGGGGAGCGGGATCGACGATAACGTCGCGAACATCATCGTCGCGCAGCTGCTCTTCCTCGACGCCGAGGATCCCGAGCGCGACATCTTCATGTACATCAACTCGCCGGGCGGAAGCGTCTACGCCGGCCTCGCGATCTACGACACCATGCAGCACATGCGTGCACCGGTTGCGACGTTCTGCGTGGGCATGGCGCTGTCGATGGGCGCGGTTCTCCTGACCGCGGGAGCGAAGGGGAAGCGGAATTCACTCCCCAACTCGCGCATCATGCTGCATCAGCCCTCGGGAGGATCGCAGGGCACCGCGGCCGACATCGAGATCGCGGCCAGGGAGATCCTGCACATCCGCGAGCGGTTGAACGGCATCATCGCCAAGCACACCGGCCAGACCGTGGAGCGCATTGCCGACGACGTCGACCGTGACCGCTTCATGAGCCCCGTCGAGGCCGTCGACTACGGCCTCATCGACCGAGTGCTGGTGGGACCGGTACACCCGGTGGAAGGCAAGCCGAAGGACAGCGACATCCGGGAGAAGAAGTCATGACGAGTGACAAGCACCTACGGTGCAGCTTCTGCGGGAAGTCCAAGGAGAGCGTCAAGAAGTTCATCTCGGGACCGAACGTCTATATCTGCAACGAGTGCATCTCACTCTGTAACGAGATCCTGGCGGAAGAGGAAGAACGGGAAGCGCAGGAGCACGTTGCCCCCAGCCCGACCCCCGAAGAGATCAAGTCGGTTCTCGACCAATACGTGATCGGCCAGGAGATGGCGAAGCGGGCCCTCTCCGTCGCGGTATACAACCACTACAAGCGGATCGGCCACCAGGGAGTCCTCGACGAAGTCGAGATCGACAAGGCCAACATCCTGCTCATCGGGCCCACCGGCGTGGGCAAGACGCTGCTCGCTCAGACGCTCGCGCGCACCCTGAACGTCCCGTTCACCATTGCCGACGCCACGACGCTCACCGAGGCCGGGTACGTCGGCGAGGATGTCGAGAACATCTTGGTGCGGCTGCTCCAGGCCGCGGACTTCAACGTGGCCGAGTGCGAGCGCGGCATCGTGTACATCGACGAGATCGACAAGATCGCCCGGAAGTCCGAGAACCCGTCCATTACGCGTGACGTGTCCGGTGAAGGCGTGCAGCAGGCGTTGCTCAAAATCCTCGAGGGCACCATCGCCAGCGTACCGCCGCAGGGCGGGCGAAAGCATCCGCAGCAGGAGTACATCCAGATCAACACCCGCAACATCCTCTTCATCTGCGGCGGCGCGTTCGACGGGCTCGAGCAGATCGTCGAGGGCCGCCTCGGCAAGCGCCGGATCGGGTTCGCGGGTGAGGAGGTCGAGGTGAAGGAGGGCAACGTCCTCCGCTTCGCGGAGCCCGAAGACCTCCAGCGGTACGGCATGATCCCGGAGATCGTGGGGCGGCTCCCCGTCAGCGTTCCCCTCGATAGCCTGGACGAAGAGGCGCTGATCCGGATCCTGCAGGAGCCGAAGAACGCCCTCGTGAAGCAGTACGACAAGATGTTCGAGCTCGAAGGCATAGGCCTGACGTTCGAGCCCGCCGCGATCCGCGCCATCGCCAAGGGCGCTCTCGACCGGGGCACTGGAGCGCGAGGACTGCGCTCCATCATCGAGAACGTGATGCGCGACGTGATGTTCGAGATCCCTTCACGCCGCGACGTGCGCGAAGTCGTCGTGACCGAGGAGTCGATCGCCCACGGGGTCCCGCCCCTGCTCGTGCTGAACCCCACCGAGCGCAAGCGCGAGGCGTAGCCCGCGCAGGTCGGACGCGCCGACCTCGTAGTCGGCCAGGCGACACTCCGTTCGGAGATCATCCGCGCCGGGCGTGGGTCCTACCGTCGGCACCTCGAAGCTCGTACGATAGCGTATGCCGCTCCTCGTCCGCGCCGAAGACCAAGTCGACATCCCCGAGCGCCTTCCGGTCGTCGCACTTCGTGACCTGGTGTTCTTTCCCTACGTCGTGCTGCCGATTCTCATCGGTCGACGACGCTCGGTCGCCGCGCTCGACGAGGCGAAGGAGAACGGCAACCTCGTCGTGCTCGTGGCGCAGAAGGATCCGGGCGTCGACGACCCAGGCCCCAACGAGATCTTCCGCGTCGGGACCATCGCGCGACTCGTCCAGGTGTCGCAGTTGCCGGACGGCACGTCGCGCGTCGTGCTGGAGGGACTGGGTCGCGCGCGCATCAAGCGGCTCACCACCACCACGGAAGCGCTACGCGCGACGGTGGAGCCGTTCGTCGACCGGGAGGCCGAGCCCGCGGGCGAATCGCCGGACCGCATCGCCTCGCTCGCCCGCTCGATCGTGAGTCTGTATGGAGAGTACGCGCGCCTCCACGAGCGCATTCCTGAGGAGCTCGCGAGCACGCTCTCCGCGGAAGGTGACAGAGTCCGTCTCGCTCACCTGGTATCGGGGCACATCATCCTGCCTTCGGTGGAGAAGCAGGAGATCCTCGAGTCGACCGACCTCGGCCGTCATCTCGAGCTGTTGCGTGAGATCTTGGTGCGTGAGCTCGAGATCCTGCGCATCGAGCGGAAGCTCGACCGCCAGATCCAGCTCCAACTCGGGGGCCCGGCGCCGTTCGACTTCGCGCCTGGCCTCAAGGCCATCCACCGCGAGCCCGCCAACCCGGAGCCGGACGAGTGGGCAGAGCTCACCGAGACGATCACGAACGCCGATCTACCGCCACAGGCGCGCGTTCGGGCGGAGAAGGAGCTGTCGCGCCTGCGGAAGTTGAACCCCGTCGCGCCCGAAGCCGCGGTCATCCGCACGCATCTCGACTGGATCGTCGCGCTCCCGTGGGCCGCGCGCTCGAAGGACAGCATCGACGTGCGCCGTGCGGCTTCAGTCCTCGAGGCTGCGCACTTCGGACTCACCGAGGTGAAGGAGCGCATTCTCGATCATGTGGCCGTACTCTCGCT
>JBEBGN010000060.1:0-16382 GCA_040081395.1 Longimicrobiales bacterium | reverse complement strand
GTGGCACGACGGCTTCGTGCGCCGCTTCAACGTGGTGCACCTCGGCGTCGCGGTGGCGATCGACGACGGCCTCATCACGCCGGTCATCAAGAACGCGCACGCCAAGGGCGTGGCGCAAATCTCGACCGAGGTGCGCGAGCTGGCCGGCAGGGCGCGCGAGCGGAAGCTCACGCCCGAGGAGTACACGGGCTCGACCTTCTCGGTGTCGAACCTCGGCATGCTCGGCATCCAGGAATTCACGGCGATCATCAATCCGCCCGAGGCCGCCATCATCGCCATCGGCGCGATGGAGGAACGGGCGGTCGTTGTGGACGGCGCGGTGGTGGTTCAGCCGCGCATGCGCATCACCATGAGCTGCGACCACCGGGTGATCGACGGCGCTTCGGGCGCGGTCTTCCTGCAGACGCTCCAGACGATGCTCGAGGAGCCGGCGGCGATCCTGGTTTAATCGGTCGCGTGGAGCGCGGGTTACCTACTCCAGGGCGGCACCACGCCGTTCGAACGCGCGTAGGCGATGAGTTGCCCGAGGTGCTCGTGCATGTCCGCCATCGCGGTGGCGATGTTCGCGTGCACGGGCATTTGTCGACCGAAGTAGCTCGACGACTCGTTGCGCTTCGCGTCGTCCATACCGCGTACCGCCCCGAGCAGGTGATCGAACGCGGAGTTCAGCTCGCGGATCATCTGCGCCTTGTTGAACCCGCCCACGCGCTGATTCTCGGGGCCGAACCCGGAGCCGGCGCCCGCGGGGGGCGCGACGCCCCACGCCGTGGGGAAGATGTGCGCCTCGACGACCGCTAGCGCGAGCACGTCGCGCACGGAGCGGACACCCTCCATGGGGCGGTAGTCGTACTGGGCCTCGGAGAACTCACCGGCGAGACCGACGAACTTGTCCTTCATGGTCTGGATGTCGGCGACCTGCACGTCCTTCCAGGATTGCATCTGCGCGGCGGTGAGAGAGGGGACCGCGAGCAGGAGGGCCGCCGCGAGTGTGACTCGGATGGACGTAATCGACATGGGTGCTCCAGCAGTGTTGGGATGTCGGCCTCGCGGGCAATATCCGCGCGTCGAGGCCAGGCCGCCACACGGGCCATCCCCCCGTGGTAGCTTTCGGTCCGTGACGCCGCCCGGTGAAGGAGCAGATGAACCCGTGACGTCAGACTCCTTCTACCGCTCGATCGAGCCGGTCGACAGCTTCGAACAGCTCGCATTCGGCACGAGCTACGCGCCGCTACCGGACGACTGGTGGGTCGTGGCCGCCGACGTCAAGAACTCCACCGCTGCCATCGACGGCGGGCGGTACAAGCACGTGAACACGGTGGGCGTCTCGGTGATCGCCGCCATCCGGAACGCCGCGCCGGGCGTCGAGGTTCCGTACGTGTTCGGCGGAGACGGCGCGGTGGTCTGCGTCCCCGAGCGCTTCGTGCCTGAGTGCCGGCGGGCGCTCTCCGCGACGATGGCGATGGCTCAGGCGAGCTTCGACCTCACCCTCCGCGCTTGCGTAGCGCCGGTCTCCTGGGTGCGCGATCAGGGGCTCGACGTGCTCGTCGCACGTCACCGCGTGTCGGCGCACTACGTGCAATGCGCGCTGTTCGGCGGCGGCGCCGCCCACGTCGAGCGCGGTCTCAAGCGCGGTGGGCTCCCAAATGAGTTCGTTCTGGCAGCCGACGCCGATGCTCAGGCCGACTACACGGGGCTCGAGTGTCGGTGGAGCGAGATCCCGAGCCCTCACGACGAAACGGTTGCTGTGATCGTGGACGCAACGGGACCGCAGGGGGAGGCGCTTGAGGCCTATCGGGACGTCATGGAACGCATCCGCGGGATCTACGGGGAGGCCGACGACTGCCGTCCCGTCGCCGAGGCGGGCCTGCGCGTGTCGCTCGCCCGGAAGGTGCTCGACAATGAGATCGGCCTGCGCGGCTGGCGGATGGGGGCGCTCGGGCGCTTCCTTCGCCGAACCCGGCTCCGGGCCGACGTGGTGATCGGGTGGATCCTGCTCCGCTTCGGCATGCGTTGGGGCGACACGGACTGGGGCACCTACCGGTCCGACCTGGTGGCGAATACCGACTTCCGGAAATTCGACGGGAGCCTGAGGCTGGTGCTGTCGGGAACCGCGGCCCAACGGGAGCAGTTGGAGGCGTACCTCCTCGCTGGGCGCAACTCGGGGCGGCTCCACTTCGGCGTGCACGTCGCCAAGGCGGCGGTGATGACCTGCCTCATCGAGGAGCGTCAAGGTGCGCACTTTCACTTCGTCGATGGAGCCGGCGGCGGGTACGCCGCGGCTGCCCTCGCCCTGAAGGCAAGCGTAGCGCGTGCGCAGGGGGTCGTGTAGGATCGGGCGCCTCCGACGAACCAACGTTCCGCCGCATCCATGCTCGTAGCACTCAAATCCCTGCTCCCCGACTCGAGCCGCGAGTCCAGTCAGGCCCACCACATGGCCTGGCTGGCGTCGCTGGATCCCGAGTGCCCGCACGGGCTCACCGACGATGTGGAGGGGGCCGATGCCATCCTGCTCACGGACGCGGTGGGGGGACCGCGGTTGGTCGACGCGCTGCGGCACGACCCGGTTATCGCGAAGCACTGGGAGAAGGTCTTCATCCACTCGGAGGAGGCACGCCCGTTCCGCCTCCTGCCCGGGCTCTATACGTCGCTGCCGCGTCATGCCGCCGACGAGGACATCGCGCGCGCGATCGGATACCCGTGTTGGACGCCGAACGCGATGAACCTCTGCATCGACATGAACGCGACGGTTCCCCCTGAGCGCGAGCCGGACCTGCTCTACTCGTTCGTGGGGCGGCAGAGCCACCCCATACGGGACCGACTCTTCGGCGTCGCGCACCCGCTGGGGACGCACGTCGTCGATTCGACGCAGACTTATCGACACTTCACGGGCAACGTCACGAGCCCGGGGGAGGCGCAGCGCAGTTACGTCGACATCGCCCTACGCTCGCGCTTCGCGCTCTGTCCGCGTGGTTGGGCCACGTCGACGCTGCGTCTGTACGAGGTGATGGCGCTGGGAGTGGCGCCCGTGATTCTCGCCGACCGTTGGGTGCCCCCCCGCGGACCCGCGTGGAGTTCGTTTGCCGTGTTCGTGCCCGAGCGACAGGTCGCAGATCTACCGCGCATCCTCGCCGAACGACAGGACGAGTGGCGTACGATGGGTGCGGCGGCCTTCGATGCGTTCCGCGCCTTCTTCTCGCCGCAACGCTCCTTCCGCACGCTCACGGTCGCGTTGGCCGACCTCCAGCCGGTAGCGGGGGCGGGGCGACGGAGACTCCGCCGCCGTTGGCCCGTGACACTCCCGCTCGTCGCGGCACGTCCCTGGGTGCGGGACATAGCGCGTAAGAAGCGCACGTCGGATACCGCTGCACTGGTTGCGCCGCCGCCGCCCCCCACGGCTGCCGTCTCGCCCGGCACATGCGGCTACCTGACCATGGCTGTCCGGTCCGAGCACTATCTCGAGATGGCTGTGGACATGGCGCTGTCCCTGCGCGAGCACTCGAGGTTGCCGGTGGCCATCGCGGTCGACGAGCCGCTCGGCGGAATCGCGAGTGGCCGCTACGCGGGAGTGTTCGACGAGATCGTGATGGTGCCACCGCGCTTCCGCACGGGCCGAGCGCTCAAGTACAGCTGCGCGCAGGCGAGCCCCTTCGAGCGGACCATCTTCGTGGATGCCGATTGCATCGTGTTGGGGAGCCTCGACGGCTTGCTCGAGGCCCTGTCCGCCACGGACTTCGCGATGCTCGGCGAGCTGCTCACGACGAACGACGACGAGATGCACCACGGGTTCTCCACCCGCGCGCTGATGGAGCGGTTTGGGCTCGACCGGTACCTCAAGACCAACAGCGGGCTCTTCTGCTTCCGGAAGCCCGCCGCCGTCGAGATCATGGAGGAGTGCCTGCAGTGCTACCTGACAGAAGCACGGCCGGCCCTGCGCGGATCCATCCTCATGGGGCGCTGGCTCGGCGACGAGATCGCGTTCGGAATCGTGGGCGGACGGCGTCGCCTCGGTACGCTGCCCACGCCCTCCCCCATGTACTGGCCGCGAGAGATCGAGCAGATGGACCTCCGCGCGCCAACGAAACCCCTCCTGCACCTACTCTGGCCGCTCCCCGCGGCCGCCCTCGAGGGACTGGTGGCGGACAGCATTGCACGGCGACAGCGGGCGGGGGTGCCAGGGAATGGCGGCGCACACTGGCGCGAGGAGGCCCGTAGCCTGGGGTGGATGGCGCGCCGTCACCGCCTCCGGGACCGACTGGCTCGCCCCCTGAAGCGCGCGCATATTGGCTAGTCCATCTCGATGCAGGAGGTATGACATGCAGCCGATTCGTTCGTCATCGACGGGGCGCTCGCTCTCTCTTGCGCTGCTGGTCCTGGCTGGTGCGGCGGGAGCCGCATCCGCACAGGCCGCTTGGCAGGTCCCTCGGACCTCGTGGGGTCACCCCGACCTCCAAGGGAACTGGAGCAACGCCACCCTGACCCCGCTGACGCGCTCGCCCAATCAGAGCGCCGTGCTGTCGGCCGCCGAGGTCGAGCGGATCGAATCTGGGCAGGCAGCGTTGGTCGAGGACCGTGCTGCGCCCAGCGACCCGAATCGCGCGCTCCCGCCGGGCGGGGACAACCCGGTTTGTATCGATTCCGGAACCACCTGCTACAACGAGGTCTATCGCGACCCCGGTGAGCGGGTGGCGGTGGTCCGCGGCGAGGCGCGCGCGTCGCTCGTGACGCATCCGGCCGACGGTCGCGTACCCCCGTTCACGCCGCAGGCCCAGCGCCTCATCGCGGACCTGCGCCGGCAGAGCAGTCAGTTCGGGGAGTTCGATCACCCAGAGCTCCGCCCTCTCGCCGAGCGGTGCATCATCTCGTTCGGCTCGAGCGCCGGCCCGCCCATGCTCCCGAACTACTGGTACAACAACAACTACACGATCGTGCAGAACGAGGATCACGTCCTGATCATGGCCGAGATGGTGCACGACGTGCGCATCATCCGCCTGGGTGAGCCGAACCGACTGCCCTCGGGTGTGAACCCCTGGTTCGGCGACTCATGGGGCCGCTGGGAAGGAAACACGCTGGTCGTCGAGACCACGAACATGAACCCGGACTACGCGTACCGCGGCGTGCCGTACTCGCCGAACGCGAAGGTGACCGAGAAGTTCACTCGGGTCGACGCCGAGACGATCATCTACGAGTTCACCATCGACGACCCCGAAGTCTACACGCAGCCCTGGGGCGGCGAGGTTCCGTTCCGTGCACTGCACGACCTCGTCTACGAGTACTCGTGCCACGAGGGGAATTACGCGCTCGAGGGCGTGTTGCGGGGCGCGCGCTTCGAGGAGAGCTCGGAGAACGCGACGCCCGCCACGCGGGAGTGAACGGACTCGGCTTCTAGGTCACATCTGTCGGTGACGACGGCCCGCTGGCGTATGCCGGCGGGCCGTTCGCGCGTTCAGGGATTGTGGTCTGCGGTCGCCTCGTCGAGCGGCGGCGGCGTCTCGTCCAATAGCTCCCACGCCCGCACCGCTGCCTCTCGGAAGGTCGATTTGACGTTGTCGACGCCGATCCGCTCGTACGCGCCGGAGCGCACCAGCACGTCCATTGGCTGGGCGTGCACGCCCGACAAGATGAGATGGGTACCGCGGTGCCGCAGCCGAGTGTGTACCTGCTCGAGCGCGTACAGTCCGGTGGAGTCCAGCGCCAGCACGTCGCGTAGGCGCAGGATCACCAGTCGCGGCTTGCTGCGCATCTCGCTCAGCACCTCGCTGAACCGCTGAGCCGATCCGAAGAAGAACGATCCGGCGACCTCGAAGACCTCGGTGCCTTCAGGTAACACAACGTCGGCGTCTTCGAACGCGAAGCCTGCCCGCTCTTCGTCGGTGAATTGATCCGTGATCGAGCGGACGGTCGACACTTCGCTCATGCGCCGCATGAAGAGCAGAGCGGCCATGACGACACCGACCTCGAGTGCCATCACCAGATCGACAAGCACGGTCAGCGCGAACGTGCTCACCAACACCAGCACGTCGCTGCGCGGGCCGCGGAGGAGCCCGCGGAACATGCGGAGCTCGCTCATGTTGTACGCAACCACGAGCAAGATGCCGGCGAGTGCCGCCATGGGCACGAGCGCGACCCAACGGCCGATCGTGGTCAGAATCACGAGCAGCGTGAGCGCGTGCACGATGCCCGCGACCGGAGTCCGGCCGCCGTTCTTCACATTGGTCGCGGTGCGCGCGATCGCGCCCGTGGCGGGGATGCCGCCGAAGAGCGGGGAGGCCAGGTTCGCGAGTCCCTGCGCCACGAGCTCCGCGTTCGCCCGGTGGCGCCGGCCGGTCATGCCATCGGCAACGACCGCGCTGAGCAGCGACTCGATGCCGGCGAGCAGCGCGATCGCGAGGGCAGGCTGGAGCAGCAAAGGCACCGTTGCCAGATCCACCACGGGCAACCTGAACTCGGGGAGCGTCGAGGGTACGCCACCGAACCGACTCTGGATCGTCTCCAGGTCCAGCCCGAACGCGTGCGTTGCGACGGTCGCGAGCACAAGCGCCACGAGGGGACCCGGAAGGCGCCGCGACACGCGGGGCCACGCCACGAGCACCCCGATGGTCGCGGCCGTCAGCGCGAGGGCCACCGGGTCGAGACTCGATCGCGCCTCGAAGTACGCGATCATGCGCGGAAGGAAGTCCACCTCCGCCTCGGCCAGCTGGAGGCCGAGCGCGTCGGGTATCTGCCCGACTGCGATCACGAGCGCGATCCCCGTCGTGAACCCGACCGTCACCGGGTAGGGGATGAACCGAATGACCGCTCCAAGGCGCGCCCATCCCATCGCGATGAGGAGGGCGCCGGCGAGGAGTGTCGCGACGGCGAGTCCGTCGTACCCGAACTCCTGCACGATCGAGAAGACCAGCACCACGAACGCCCCGGTGGGGCCCCCGATCTGGACGCGGCTCCCCGAGAACACGGAGATCACCAGCCCGGCTACGATCGCCGTGTAGAGCCCCTGCTCGGGCCTCACTCCCGACGCGATGCCGAACGCGATGGCGAGTGGGAGAGCCACGATGCCGACCACGATGCCCGCGAGGACATCGTGCATGACGATGTCGCGAGTCAGACCTTCCCGGAGGACCGTCAGCAGCTTGGGCTGAAGGTCCTCGGGCCAACGCGAGCCTAATCGACCGTCCGACATCTCCGGCTGTGGACTACCTCGCTAGCAGGAGAGGCCGATCTCCGAACAGACGCCGTCGAGCAGACCCCAATACGCATCGAGAGCCTGAGCGGCCGCGCCCTGGATCACATGCGCGGGGACGCCGGCGGCCAAACACGCAGCGAGCGCGTCACGCTCACCCGCGCGGTGCCGCACATCGGCCGCCTCGTGCACGGTGAAGTACTCGAGGGTCTTGGCGTCCTCGACACCGTAGAACTCGCGCAGTCCTTTGGACTTCGTGTGCGAGACGTCCGGCTGCTGGGACTCGTATGCGTAGAGCGCGGCCACGCCCGTTGCGAGGCTCTGGCGGGCCAGGTCCGTGAACGTCGAGACCATGGCACGGGCGGCGGGATGAGCTTCCGCGCCGATCACGTCCTCGCGACGCGCACCGACACCTTCGGCAAAGTCGAGCCAGAGGACGTCATGCGGCGCGGGGTTGCCGCGCTCGTCGGCCAGGTTGTCGGCCAGCTCGGCCCGCACGTGCGCGTCCGACGCGTGCGTCATGGCGGACTCGAGGTAGCCGGGGAAAGCCTCGACGTGCGCGTAGTAGATGCGCGCGTACGTCGCGAGCTGATCCCTCGTAAGCATGCCCTTGTTCCAGGCCTGATAGAACGGGTGCTCGAGGATCGACCTCTCGCGGATCATCTCGTCCAACTCTCGGAGCGCTTCGGAGTGTGCCATGCGGGTGGTGTAGGGTTCGGTGGATCGAGGGGTCAGGACCGCCAGAATGATAACAGCGTGCGCCAGATCGTCAGTTGCTGTTCAGGTTGGCGGGGGTGCAGCTCGCGGCCACATACTCGCACAGGGTGTTGGTATAGATCTCGTGCATCGTGACGTAGCTAGGGTAGTCGTAGGCCGCGCCGTGCGCGCCGGGCGGGAAGAAGCGCAGGTCCGCATCCTTGCCGGCGCTGATGAGGGCGGTGAGGAGTTGCATGGTGTTCTGCGGCTGCACGTTCTCGTCCATGCCCGAGTGGATCAGGAGGAGATGGTCCTGTAGGGCCTCGACCTTGGTCAGGGCCGAGCTCTCGTCGTAGGCCGCCTCGTCGGCCGGGAGGAGCCCGTTGTACCGCTCCGAGTAGATGGTGTCGTAGAGCCGCCAGTCGGTGAGCGGGGAGTTCGCGACCCCCAGCCGGAATACGCCGGGGTGCCGCAGCAGCGTGGTGATGGACATGAAGCCGCCATAGCTGGTGCCGAGGATGGCCATGCGCTCACCATCCACACCCGGCTGCGTCGCCAACCAGCGCGCCAGTTCCGCGAAGTCGAAGGCTTCCCAGCGGCCGAGTTCCTTGTAGACGACTTCCATGAAGTCGCGGCCGTAGTTGCCGGAGCCGCGATTGTTGAGCCCCACCACGATGTATCCCTGCTGGGCCAAGTACTGCGACCAGCCGTCGGTGCCGAATTCGTTGTAGACCTGCTGCGAGCCCGGCCCGCCGTAGATCGACACCAGGACCGGGTGCTCCTGCGTGGGGTCGAAGTTCGGGGGGCGCACCATGGAGCCGTCCAGCCGCACGCCGTCGGTGGTCGTGAAGGTGAACAGCTCGAGCGGCGAGTAGACCACGTTCCTCATCAACTGCTCGACCTGCGGATTTGCTTCGAGGGTAGCCAGACGCCGTCCATCACCCTCGGTGTTCCACAGCTCGACCTGTCGAGGCTTCGTCGTGCTCGACCAGGTGTCGACGTAGAAGTCGGTGCTCGGCGACATATCGATCGAGTGATTCCCGGCCTCGGGGGTGAGCTTGCGCTTGTTGCTCCCGTCGAAGCCGATTGAGTAGAGGTGCCGCTCGAGCGGACTCGCCTCCGTGCCCGTGTAATAGATCGTTTGCGACTCGGGGTCGATCCCCTCGATGCGCGTAACTACCCAGTCGCCGCTCGTGACCTGGTTGATCAGGCGCCCGTCGTACGAGTAGCGGTAGAGATGGTTGTAGCCGTCACGGTCGCTGATCCAGAAGAACTCGCGCGCGCCCTCTGGAAACGCGAAGTAGTGCAGTACGCTCGCGAAGAAGTCGAACACGTCGATCCAGGCTTCGCTCCGCTCTTCCATGACGAGGCGGCGCTCACCGCTCCGCACGTCGAAAAAGAGGAGCTGCAGGTGGTTCTGCGCCCGGTTCATCGTCACCACAGCGAGCGTGTTCGGGTCGCTCGTCCAGTAGATGCGCGGGATGTAGTGCTCCTCGGAAATGCCGACGTCCATCCAGCGGGTTTCACCGGAGGCCACATCCACCACGCCGATCTGCACCTCTGAGTTGGGCTGGCCGACCTTCGGGTACGGCATCACCGTCCACTCGGGATACTGCCCCTGCCAGTCCGTGATCTGGATGGTGGGCGTCTCCGCGACGCGCGTCTGCCAGTAGGCGATGCGGCGGCTGTCCGGGCTCCAGTTCCATGCCTGCGTGAGCCCGAACTCTTCTTCGTAGACCCAGTCATAGACGCCGTTCCAAACGGTCTCGGTGCCGGTTGTGGTGAGTCGCCGCTCGCGCTCCGCATCGGTGTCGTAGACGTAGAGGTCGCCGCCGCGCTCGTAGGCGAAGAGTGAGCCGTCGGGTGAGAGCTCTGCGGTGCGCGCGTCGTCCGCTGCGAGTACGAGCGAGCGGTCGGTGACACCGTAGATGTAGAAGTCGGCGATGCCCGAGTAGCGGTAGATGGGCCGGAAGTCCGCCTGGAAGACGATGTGCTCCGAGTCGCTCGACCAGGCGAACGACTCGTACTCGAGCGGCTGGCTTGTGCCCGGCACGCGTAGAGCCGAGGGATCGAAGAGAAGCTCGTCGCGCTGCGTGGCCGCATCGTAACCGCGGACCTCGGGCTGTCGCGACTGTGCGTTCGTGGTGGTATAGGAGAAGCGCCGGCCTTCGTCGATCCAGTTGAGGCTGGCCGGTCCGCCCCGTCCCGACAGCGCCCCCGTCAGGCCGAGCGACTGCTCCACGCTCGCCAGGCGCTGCTGTGCGGTCAGGGTGCCCGTCGCGCCCGCGACGAAGAGCAATGCCATTCCAAGCGATCGTCTCATGCGTCCTCTTCTTGTTCGGTCGACGGCCACTACACCACGCTTCTACGCCAAGGTACCGCGGCAAGGTAGATGGGGGTCCGGGACCGGGCGAGCCGCGTCCCTGCGCCGCGTCTCACTCAGATCCGGGGTGCCCGCGCCCGCGTTGTCCGGCGGGGGTCGCCCACGTAACATGCGCGCCTCGCGCGACCTCCTGACCCGCGACGCGACCGCGGCATCGACCTGATGATCCGAACGAGCGAGCCGACCCAGTGACGCCCGTCGTGTGGGGGATAGCCGGCTACATCCTGGTGCAGCTCGGCATCGGCGTTGCGGTGTCGCGCCGCATCGAGACCGAGGCTGACTACCTGGTGGCGGGGCGGTCGTTCGGACCCTGGCTGGCCGGGTTCAGCGTGTTCGCGACCTGGTTCGGCGCCGAGACCTGCATCGGGTGCGGCTGGAGCGATCTACGAGCGGGGCCTCGCCGGCGGCTCCGCCGACCCGTTCGGATACGCGCTCTGCGTCATCCTGACCGGCCTCCTGTTTGCCGTGCCGCTCTGGCGGCTGAAGCTCACGACGCTGGCCGACCTCTTTCGGCTGCGCTACGACGCGTCGGTGGAGCGCCTGGCGGTGTTGCTGATCGTGCCCACCTCCCTCTTCTGGGCGGCGGCCCAGGTGCGCGCGTTCGGCCAGGTGCTGTCATCGGCGTCGGGGTTCGAGATCGACCTCATGATCGGCCTCGCCGCCCTGGTGGTGATCGCCTACACGATGTTCGGCGGTCTGCTTGCCGACGCCTGGACCGACGTGGTGCAGGGCACTTCGCTGGTGATCGGGCTCGCGGTGCTGTGCTGGATGGTACTCCGCGCCGAGGGCCTCGAGCCGCTCACGTCGCTGCCCGCGGGCTCGTTCAATCCCCTCGGCACCGAACCACGCTCCCTACTCGCGATCGCGGAGGAGTGGGCCGTGCCCGTGGTGGGCTCCATGGTGGCGGCGGAGTTGGTGGCGCGCATGATCGCGAGTCGCTCCGCGAGCGTGGCCCGGAACGCGACCGTGGTGGGGGGCGTCGCCTACCTGATGGTGGGCCTGATGCCTGTCGGGCTCGGCCTCGTGGGTGCGTCCCTGCTTCCCGGGCTCGCCGAGCCCGAGCAGATCCTGCCGACCTTGGCGCGCGAGTACCTCCCCACCGCGCTCTACGTCGTGTTCGCAGGCGGGCTCGTGTCCGCCATCCTCTCCACCGTCGACAGCGCCCTCCTGATGGCCTCCGGGCTGGTGTCGCACAACGTGATCGTGCAGCTCAAGCCCGGTCTGAGCGAAGCCGCCAAAGTCCGCATAGCACGCGCGGGTGTGGCGGTGTTCGGCATGGTAGCCTACGTGATGGCGTTGCGTGCCGAGCGAGTCTACGAGCTGGTGGAGGAGGCGTCCTCGTTCGGGAGCGCCGGCATCGTCACCGTGGTGACGTTCGGGCTCTTCACGCGCATCGGCGGGACGGCGAGCGCGTTGTCGGCGCTGGTGGCCGGGGTCAGCACCTGGATCCTGGGTGCGTACGTGCTCGAGGTGTCGCTGCCGTACCTGACGTCGCTGGCGGTGGCAGCGACGGCCTACCTGGTGGTAGCGGCCGCGGGCTCGAAGGCGACCAAGGTACTGGTACCGGCGGGGTGAATGCGGGACGCGCTATTTCTGGTACACCCTCCACCGCTTGTACGCCGCGAGTCCCATCGCATCGAGCGGCGCGACCAGGGCGGCGTTGTCATCCAGGATCCATGACGCCTCCGCGCCGTCCGCGCGAATCTCGAGCGCGCGCCGCGCCGCTTCGTAGGCGAAGAGCGGGAAAAGTCCGCGGTTCCGGTACTCGGTCTTGAGGCCGAGCAGTACCACGCGCCCACTCATGATCTTCTGCGCACCCGTGAGCAGCTTCCAGATCGTCGTCGGCCAGAGGCGGCCGGACGGCATGTCGCGGAGCAGCCTGTTGATGTCGCGCGCGATGAGCATGAAACCCACGATCTCTCCATCCACTTCGGCCACGAACGAGAAGTCCGCGGCGAGCACGGACTTGAGGTCGCGCGCGGTGTGCCAGAATTCGTCCCATGACGGTGGCACGAACCCCCAGTTGCCGGCCCAGGCCTCGTTGTAGAGCTCGAGCACCTTACGAGCTTCCTGCTGGAGCGTGCCCACGTCGAGCGTGCGGAACGTGACGCGCGAGTTGCGAAGGGCGCGCTCGGCCAGGCGGCGCACGCGCTCGGGCACCGCCAGCTTGTCCCCCGCGGGGATCCAGTAGCCGAGCATGTCCTGGACCTTGGCATACCCTGCGGCTTCGATGAGCCCACCGAAGTAGGGCGGGTTCCAAGGCGTCATGAGCACGGGGGGCGTGTCGAACCCATCCACGAGCAGGCCGCACTCGTGGTTCATGGAGGGACTCATGGGGCCCCGCACGGAGTCGAACCCGCGACCGTGCAGCCACTCCTCCGCTGCAGCGAGGAGCGCACGTGCGGCCTCGCGGTCTTCTAGGCACTCGAAGAACCCGAAGAAGCCGACGCGGTCCCGGTGATGCCGGTTATGCCAACGGTTTTCGATGGCGGCCACGCGTCCGACGACCTCCCCCCCTCGTCGCGCTATGAAGAGGGCGCGGTCGGCCTCTCGATAGAACGGGTTCTTTTGCTTGTCGAGGCCGTCCGCGACCATGGCGCGCAGCGGCGGCACCCAGAGCGTGCCGCGACCGGCCTGCACCCTCCAGGCGGCATCGATGAACTGGGCGGTGCCCCGACGGCCATCGACCTGCTCGACGCGCAGGGTCATCGCGTCTGCGCGCCCCTGCGGGCCGCACGTTCCACAAGGTCCACCAGCATCTCCGGCGCCCTCCTCACCCAGTCATGGAAGACCTCGACGGTGTCCGGCCGCGGAATCGGCGGTGCGGCCCAGAACCCGTCGAGATCGGCGAACGTTCCCACCTTGGCCGCGCCCGCGCGCGCGGCGTCCCAGGCGTTGAGCGTCTGCTCGTACTGGCCTTCGGTGGGCACGACCAGGACAGGCTTACCAAGGTACCAGGCCTCGCAAACCGACTCGAAACCGGCCGTTCCCACGTAGGCGCGACACCCCTCGAGGTGGCGGAGGAACGCGTCGGCATTGAGCGAGTGCGCATGAAAACCATCGGCCGGTGCGGCCTTCAACGCGGCGCGCCCCCCGTCTACGTAGCAGTGCACCGTGACGCCAGCTTGGCGCCGGTGCCAATCCGCGACGAGGTCACCGTACCCCGCGTTCAGCGCGTACATGAGCAGATATCCTTCGTCGCGTGGCCGCATGCGGTCGAGCTCGGGGCGAAGCAGGGGCGGCGTCACGACGAGTCGTCGGGGAGAGTGCGGAGGGAGCGCGTCGAACGAAAGCGCCACCACTGTCTCGGCTCCGGCGGCGGTCGTGCGCGCGTAAGCCAGCACCGCTTTCCGCGCGAGTGCGCTCCCCGGGGCGTGCGCGAGCGACGGATGCAGGAAGGCGTAGTTGTGGGCGATCGCGAGTCGCGGGACCCTCCCGCGGAAGGCGACGCGCGCGAGCCCGGCCAAGAGGTCGAGGAAGTTCACGACGACGTCCGCGCGTTCCGTCACGTCGTGCACTCGTCGAGCCCCCGCGATGAAGCGCGGCAGCCGCTTGAGCGCATCGGCTGCGGTGCCACCGACCGACACGCCGCGTGTGGCTCGATCGGGCACCTGCGTCGGTGCGTCGAACGTGTCGACCGGCGCGCCGATCGAATGTGTGAAGTACTCGGGCACGGACCGGAAAGGGCTGACGCCCACGAGCACGCGCGTGACCTCGTGGCCGGCACTCCGTAGGAACCCCGCGAGCGCGAGCGCCTGCGTCATATGTCCGCGTCCCTCGCCCTGCACCACGAACGCGATGGAGAGTCGGCTCACTTTACCCCCCCCGGCCCCCGGTCTAGCTTCAGACTTCCCTTCGTACTTCCCTTCCGTTGGCGCGTACCGCGGGCCGTTCGGCTCCCGGTCCTACAGTGAGGAACGGCGTGGCTGGCTTCGATTTGGTGATCATCGGCAGCGGACCCGGAGGCTACGTCGCAGCGATCCGAGCCGCTCAACTCGGCCTCACGGTGGCATGCGTCGAAGCGGAGCACCTCGGCGGGGTGTGCCTCAACATCGGCTGCATTCCGACCAAGGCGCTCCTCTCCAGCGCGCTGCTGGTGACGGAGATGGCGGACGCGGAGAAGCACGGGATCATCGCGAAGGATGTGACGTTCGACCTGGGTCCCGCCCAGGCGCGCAGCCGTCGCGTGGCCGATCAGATGCGCAAGGGCGTCGGTCATCTCTTCAAGAAGAACAAGATCACGCACATCGAGGGCTATGGGCGCCTGAAGGGCAAGGGAAAGGTCGAGGTCGAAGCGACGGGCGGCAACAAGACTGTCTATGATGCTAAGCACGTCATCATCGCCACGGGCTCGCGCCCGCGTGACCTGCCGACCCTGAAGATCGACGAGGACCGCATCTGGTCGTCGACGGGCGCGCTCATGCACGAAAAGGCACCTGGCTCGCTCTTCATCGTCGGCGCGGGTGCGATCGGCATGGAGTTCGCCGATGTGTACGCCTCGTACGGCACCAAGGTCACGGTCGTCGAGGCACTCGACCGCATTCTGCCCCTCGAGGATGCCGAGATTTCGAAGTTCATGGAGCGGACGTATCAGAAGCGCGGCATGGAGATCCACACCGGGGCGCGCTTCGAGAGCGCGAAAGTCTCCAAGACGGGCGTGCAGGTGACCTTCAAAGACAAGCAAGGCGCGCTGCAAACGAGGGACGTCGACTACGTCCTTTCTGCTGTCGGTCGCGTGCCGAACTCGAGTGGGATCGGTCTCGAGAGCGTGGGCGTAAAGGTGAGCGACCGCGGGTTCGTCGTCGTCGACGACCACATGCGGACTAACGTTCCTGGGGTTTACGCCATCGGAGACGTGGCGGGCAACCAACTGCTCGCGCACAAGGCCAGCCACGAGGGCATCACCTGCGTCGAGCACATCGCCGGGAAGGGGCACGGCACGGTCGACTACGCCAACGTGCCGAACTGCACGTACTGCCATCCCGAGGTGGCCTCGGTCGGGCTCACCGAAGAGCAGGCGAAGGCGAAGGGCTACGACATCGAGGTCGGCAAGTTTCCGTGGGTGGGGGTCGGCCGGGCCGTGGCGTCGGGGCACACCGATGGGTTCATCAAGGTCATCCGCGACAAACGCTACTCGGAGATCTTGGGTGCGCACATCGTGGGCCCACACGCGACGGATCTGATTGCGGAGTTCGTGATCGGCAGGCACCTCGAGTCGACGGTCGAAGAGCTCGAGAAGGCGATGCACCCCCACCCGACCTTCTCCGAGGGTGTGTCGGAGGCCGCGCTCGCGGCGCTCGGCCGGCCCATCCACATCTAACGGGCGCCCCGTGAACGACGCCGAGCCGCTTGATGTCGCGCCGGCGCCCCGGGAGTGGACCGAGAGCCAGGGCGTGGCCCTCGGAGTCTGGATCGCGCTCGCGCGTGCGTATGCGACGTACACGAAGGCGGTGGCGGCCAAAGTACAGGCGTATGACTTGACCGTACCGCAGTTCGGGGCACTCGAGGCGCTCTACCACCTAGGTCCCCTCTCGCTCGGCGATCTGGCGGACAAATTGCTGGTCACCGGTGGGAACGTCACATATGTCATGGACCGCCTCGAAGCGCAGGGTCTGGTGACGCGCTACCGCTCGGAGAGCGACCGGCGCGTGGTGCGTGCGAGACTCACCGCCGAGGGTCGCGAACTGGTGGCGCGGGTATTTCCGGAGCATGCCGCGTACATCGAGCATCTCTGTCGCCACTTGAGTGCCCACGACCAGCAAGACATGCGCCGACTGCTCAAGCAGCTCGGCAAGGGGATCGCGGCGGAGGACCTAAAGAAGTAGTCGCCGACTGCGGCGGAACGTCTCGCGGCGTCGGCGATGGCCGAGCCCCTACGCGCTCGCCCGCTCCGAGCCCGTCAGGTCGGGGCTGATGCCGCGGATGGCCAGAATGCGCAGGAGCGCCTCGCCGATCTTGTTGTTCGGCGTCGACGCCCCCGCGGTGATGCCGAGCTCGAACGGACCCGTCGGGAGCCACTCAGTGGCAGTCACTTCCGGCGCCGAAGGGTCGAGCACGGGCTTATGGCGAACCGTACCGCTCTCGATGTCGATGCAGTTCGCGTCCTCGATGTGATACGTGCGCGTA
>JBEBGN010000059.1:0-16428 GCA_040081395.1 Longimicrobiales bacterium | reverse complement strand
GGTTCCGGCTCGGGCGGAGGCCCGGTCGGGCGGGTCTCTGCTTGGGTCCGGCCGCGGACCTTCCGCTCTTTGGTCGACATATCGCTTCCTCCGTCCCGCGCCCCAACGCCCGAAAGATGTCCCGGGCCCGGATGGGGGGTCAACGAAGCAGGAGCGCGAGGATCTCGTTCGCCACCGTGTACGGGGTCCCCTCTCCGGCCTCGATGCGGTCGAGCCCGGCGCTCAGCCTCACCTGCACGGCGTCGGAGACCCACGCGACCCGCCGCACCTCCCGCTCCACCACGTCACGCACGCGCCCCGCGGAACGGGCACGACGGCGTGCGGCGAGTTCACCGCTCCGCTCGAGCCAATCGCGGTGCGCGTCGAGCGCCTCGATCACGTCCTGGACACCCTCGCCGGTGAGCGCGTTCGTGGTCAGCACCGGGACTCCCCACCCGTCCGTGGGGGTGGGCTCGACGGTCACCGCGTCGCGTGCGCCGCGTGTGAGGTCGACGCCATGGTGCCCCGGTACCTCCTCGAGGGTGCGCCCCGCCCGCAGGTGGATCGCTTGGCGGATTTCTTTCACCAGGCGTGCCGAACCCGGGCGATCCCCTTTGTTGACGATGAACAGGTCCGCGATCTCCATCAGCCCCGCCTTCATGGCCTGGATCGCGTCCCCGGACTCGGGTACCAGCACGACCACGACCGTATCCGCTGCGCCCGTGATCTCGAGCTCGGTCTGACCGACGCCGACCGTTTCGACCAGGATGCGGTCGAAGCCGAACGCGTCCATGAGGTCGAGCACCTCTTTGGTCGTCGTGGCCAATCCGCCGAGGGAGCCACGGCTCGCCATGGAGCGGATGAAGACGCCCGGATCGGTCGCGAGATCGTTCATGCGGATCCGGTCGCCGAGCAGCGCACCCCCCGAGTAAGGCGAGGTCGGGTCGACCGCGACCACACCGAGGCGCTCCGAGCGCGCGCGATACACGGAGGCGACGGTGGCGAGCAGGCTCGACTTCCCCGCCCCCGGTGGGCCCGTGAAGCCGATGCGGCGCGCGCGCGGCCCGCGCGCCATGAGTTCGTGCAAGAAGTTCTGGAAGCCCTCACGCTCGTCCTCGACGACGGAGATCGCGCGCGCGAGGGCCGGCACCTCACCGCGCCGGAAGCGGTCTAGCAGGGTCGCAAACGGAGGGTCGTTCGACGGGTTCACGTCAGTCGCGCTCGTGCGGGCGAATGCCCCGTGCGTGGCGGAGCGGGTTCTCCAGCAGATGCGTCGGGATGAAGAGCACCACGACGAACATCATGAGCGCGGCGACGAGCCCGGCCCCGAGCAGCCACCAGTTCCTGAGGGCGATGAACAGGATCGAGGAGATGACGGCGGTGGCCGAGGCGAAGATGGAAAGGAGCAGTCGACGCGCCTGCAGGTGCAGGAAGCGCTCCTGCGTCTGGACGTCGCGCGGGTGCACGCGGATGCGGAGCTCCTCGCGCTCGGCGCGGGTGACAAGGTCGCGCACCGAGCGGATAGCGGTCTGGGCCTCGTCCACGAAGCTGCGCGCCAGTTGCGCGGGCTGTTGGCTCGTGGTGCGAAGCAGCTCGGCCTTGTGCTCGTGCACGACCCCGCGAACAAACTTGAGCCCGTCGAAGTTGGCGTCGTAGTGGAACGCCACCCCCTCGATGAGCGCCGCGGTACGCAAGAAGTAGACGAGCTCCTGCGGCAGCGTCAGCGGCCAGGTATAGAACGTGTCGAGCAGCTGTGACATCACCTGCTCGACGATGCGTGCGCGGTTCGTCGTCTTCGCGCGCTCGACGATCCTGAGGATCTCGGTGGCGGCTTCGCGGATGTCGCCGCGCGGCACCTCGGCGCTGATCATGCCGAGGCGGTACATCTCGTTGATGACGCCGTCGATGTCCTCGCGCCCCACGGCGAGTGCGACGCGCAAGATCGACTCGCGCGTCCAGCGCGGCACCTCGAGCGTCGCGCCCCAGTCGAGCAGGATGAGCGTGCCGTCGTCCTGCACGAGCAGGTTCCCCGGGTGCGGATCGGCGTGCATGAAGCCGTCGATCACCATCATGCGCAGGTAGACCCCCGTCAGGGACTCCATGACCGACTTGAACGAGAGCCGGCCGGAGGCGAAGAGCGGGTGCAGCTGATCGATCTTGGTGCCCGAGCAATGCTCCATGACCAGGACGCGGCGTGCGGTGAACCGCTCGACCACAGTCGGTGCGCGCACGCGCGTGTCACGGGCGAACACGCGCTGGAAGCGCGCGATGCTCTCGGCCTCCTGATGGAAATCCATCTCGGCCTTCACGCGCACCGAGAACTCCCGGACCACATTAGTGAGACCGCGCACATGGTGGTTCGGGAAGATCACGTTCAGCCAGAAGAGCATGCGGAACGAGATGTCGAGGTCGAGCGCGACTGCCTCCTCGACTCCGGGCCGCAGCACCTTCACCACGACATCCTGACCGTCCACGCGCGCGCGGTGCACCTGGCCGAGGCTGGCCGCGGCTTCGGGCACGTCCTGGAAGTCCTGGAACAGTTCCGCGATCGGCTTGCCCAGCTCCCGCTCGATCACGGCGCGGATGCGGGGCGCGGGGTCGGGCGGCACACGATCCTGGAGCTTGCTGACCTGCGAGAGATACGGCTCCGGCAAGATATCCGCGCGGGACGACAGGAGCTGCGCGAGCTTGATGAAGGTCGGGCCCAACTTCGCCAGGCGTGCGGTGAGCTTCTCGGCGCGGCGCTCGTGGTGGCCGGGCGCGCGCGTGGCGCCCCTGCCGAACAGGATCCACGCTTTGCGGTCCCGCAGAAACGCGAGCGCGAACGGCGTCAGGCTGACGAGCACGGACGAAGTGCGGGCAAGGCGCTTCATGGCCATGCGGTCACAGGAGCAGGGCCGAACCGAGGCCGAGCAGGAAGAGGAAGCCGCAGAGGTCGGTGAATGGCGTCACGAACATCGACGACGACACCGCCGGGTCGTACCCGAGTCGATGCATGATCGAGGGAACGAACGATCCGAGGAACCCCGCCACGATCAAGTTCCCCCACATGGCCAGCAACACCACCAGGCCGAGCAGGGGATCTCCGCCGAGCAGGGTGGCGAGCAGCGCGACCACCGACCCCAGCAGCGCGCCGTTGATGAGCCCGACCGTCACCTCCCTGCCCACGTGCAGCGCGAGCTCCGTCTTGCTGCCGGGATTGCGCTCGAGTGCGATGCTGCGCGCGGTGACCGCGAGCGCCTGTGTGCCTGCATTGCCGCCCAGGCCCGCCACGATCGGCATGATGCTCGCCAGGATCACGACGCTCTCGATCGTCTCGGAGAAGAGATAGACGACGAAGGAAGCGAGGGCCGCCGTGCCGAGGTTCGCCAGCAGCCAGGGCATGCGCGCGCGCACCGACTGCTGCCAGGTGTAGCGCAGCGCTTCCTCGTCGTCGCCGAGGCCCGCCATGCGCAGGATGTCTTCGGTCTGCTCGGCCTCGATGACGTCGATGACGTCGTCGAAGGTGATGCGGCCAAGCAGCACCCCGTCGCGGTCGACCACAGGGAGCGCCACCAGGTTGTAGCGCGCGATGAGGTGACCGACCTGCTCCTGGTCGAGGTCGGGCGCAACCGTGGCGACCGGCGCCTCGACGATGTCGGACACCAGGCTCGTCGGCTCGGCCATGATCAGGTTGTCGAGGCGCACGGTGCCCTGGAGCCGCCGCTGCGCATCCACCACCCACACCGTATAGAAGCGCTCGACCTCCCGGCCCTGTGTGCGCACGGCCTCGATCGCTTCCGCCGCCGTGAGCGAGGCGTCGAGCGCGACCAGGTCGGTGGTCATGAGGCCGCCCGCGGTATCCTCGCCGTATTCGAGCAGCTCGATGAGATCGCCGGCTTCGTCGGCAGGGAGCGCGTCCAGGATGCGCCGCTGCTCGGTCGGCTCGAGCTCCCCCATGAGGTCGGCGGCGTCGTCGTCCGGCATTTCGGAGAGCAGCTCGGCGCCCTTCTCGGGGGCGAACGACGCCAGCAGATCGCCGCGGTCTTCCCCCTCCTCCATCTCGGCGAGCGCCTCGGAGGCCTGTTCGGCAGGAAGTGCCGACAGCAGGCGCACACCCGCGCCCTCCCCGAGGGCCTCGACGAGGTCCGCGAGGTCCGAGGCGTGCAGGGTCAGCGCGAGATCCCGGGCCCCGGCGACGTCGCCTTCGGCGAGCAGGGCTTCGACGCGGAGCCGGGCGTCCTCGAGCTCGGTCTGGTTCGTGCTCATCAGAAGACCGGTCGGCTCGGTGTGGGCAGGTGCGAGGAAGATCCCCGAGTGCGGGGCGAGGTGCAAGGCGCGCGCCCAGCCGGCGGCCTACTCCCCCATCAGTTCGCGAACCAGCCGCTCTTGCAGGACGAACATCGGACTCGTCATCCGCCCCTCGCCTTCGGGATGCTCGTGTCCGATCACGTGCAGGGTCCCGTGAACGACGAGCCGCACCAGCTCGTGGCCGAGCGGGATACCCAGTTCGGAAGCCTGGCGCGCAGCCTGCTCGAAGCCGATGTAGACGTCCCCGACCACCTCGTCCTCCTCGCCCAGCGAGAACGCGATCACGTCGGTCGTACGATCCTTGCCGAGCCAACGGAGGTTGAGCTCCTGCATGGCGCCGTCGTCGAGGAGCGCGACCGAGAACTCGGCTTCGTCACACCCCTCCGCCTCGAGCGTCTTCCGCACCGCACGTTCGAGCCCCGCCACGTCCACCTCGGGCGCGGCCCCGGCGTCCACTTCGACATGGACGCGCGCCGCGGACGTCATTCCCTCTCCGTGTAGTCCGCGTCGTCCGCGTCGTCACCCTCGGTGAGGTGCTTGGTCTCCGGATACTCGATGCGACGGTGTACGGCCCCTGAGAGCATGGTCACGAACTGGTCCTTCACCAGGGCGACTTCGCGCAGCGTGAGTGGCGCGTCGTCCAGTTGACCGTCGGCGATCTTCGAGTCCACGATCGCATGGATCAAGTCGCGCACGCGCTCGGGTGTGGGGTCCTGCAGCACCCGCGCCGCGGACTCGCACGAGTCGGCAAGCATGGCGATGGCCGACTCCTTGGTGGACGGCTTCGGACCGGTGTACGAGAAGTGTTCGACGTCCACCGGGTCACTCGACGATTTGCGCGCCTTGTCGTAGAAGAACCCGATTTTCTGCGTGCCGTGATGCTCGAGAATGAAGCGTACCACCACGGGCGGGACCTTGGCCTCGCGCGCGAGACGCGCGCCCTCCGTGACGTGCTCGCGAACGATCGACGCGGAGGTCTCCGGCCGCAGCTTGTCGTGCGGATTCTTGGCGTCCGCGAGGTTCTCGACGAAGTAGTGCGGCCGCAGCACCTTGCCGATGTCGTGGTAGAGCAGACCGACGCGCGCGAGCAATCCGTTGGCCTCGATGCGCGTCGCGGCCGCTTCCGCCAGGTTCGCGGCGGCGATGGTGTGCGCGTAGGTACCGGGCGCTTCCATGGCGAGGCTCTTCAGCAGTGGACGCGCGGGATCCGCCAGCTCGAGCAGCGTCTGATCCGTCGTGATCCCCGTGAACATCTCGAAGATCCAGAGGAACCCGACCGCGAGCAGCGCAGACGCGGTGGCGTTCAGGGCGAAGACCCCCGCCCCGCGCCATACCTCCACCCAGTCCCGACCCGTGGCGAGCCCGTGAGCCATGAGCACCAGCGCCCCCGCCCCCGCGATGACGGCGATGGAGAACCAGGTCTCGGACCTGCGTCGCACGGCGCGTACGCTCATGGCCGCAGCGGCGCCTCCGGCCATCAGCATCAGCACGATGCCGTAGGACGAGAAGGGCGCGAGGGTCCCCGTGAGCGCCGCGAGCACGAGCACGAGCAGCAGCGCCATGCGCGTGTCCCAGAGGATCGCCACGGGGAGCGCTACGAACGTGATCGGGAGGGCCTCGGGGGGGAGACCGAACCGGTCGATGGCCGCGCCCGCGCCGAAGTACGCCGCGGTGAGCAACGCGAGCAACACCAGCCAGCGGAAGTTGGCGTACACCTCGGGCCGTGAGAGCAGCAGGAGCAACCCGAAGATCGAGAGCAGCACCGCGTTCAGGAGCGTGCCGCCGAGGAGGGCCCCGAAGCCGGCCCCCGGCGGTCCCCCGGACTGTCCCTGCAAGGCCGAGTAGTAGGCAATCAGACGCTCCCGGGTCTCCGGCCCGATCGGGTCCCCCGCGCGCACGAGGACCTGCCCTTCGAGAATCTGGTCTTTGGTGAGAGGAACGGACTCGCGCGCGGCTCCGCGGTCCCGCTCGGTCTCACCGACGTCGAGCACAAGGCTCCAGTCCAGATGCGAGATGAGCACGAGCCGGAAGAGGTCCTGCGCATCGGGGGGAAGCGCCCCGGGCAGGAAGCCCATGGCTTCCGCATAGAAGTCGGTGGCGGTGGAGACCTCCTCCGCGGCCAGGGACTCTTCCGTGCCGTCCGCTCTACGAACCGTGACGACGTCAGTCGCGAGGTCGAGCATACGCGCCGGGTCCACCACACCGCGGGGCACGATGTCCTGGGCGGCCCGTTCCGCCGCTCGGCCGATGGCGGTACGTGTGCCGTCGTCGATGAGGTAGCGCACCTGTGCGGGGGTCGCTGTGATGCGGCTCGCGCGCAGGACCTCCTCGATGGGGCCGGCGTTCCCGGCGGCGGCCGCCACCTCGAGGCTGTCGAAGAACCGGTGCAGCCCCGCCGCCACCGAGTCCGCCGCGCTCGCGCGGTACTCGAACGTGGGCGGCACGGACTCCATGGCGATGCGCCGGTCGCGCTCGAGCTCGGCGGGTGTCTTTGGAACGCTGAACGGCAGGGTCGCGGTCACGTCCTCCTGTGCGACGCTCCCTTCGGCCGGCACGTCGACGCTGGTGACTTGGCCCGGCGGGAAGAGCGACGTGAGCAGCACCGCAAGTGCGATCAACAGCAGGATACGAGCACCGTGGTGCCGCACCCGCTCGGCCGGGGTGGCGCCCGGATCCCCGGAGAGACGCTGGAGGACCGAATCGGCGTCCGGTCCGTAGCTCACGACTGCGCTTCCCCCGCCTTGGTGTACGCGCGAATGATGTCCTTCACGAGCTTGTGGCGGATGACGTCCTTCTCGTCCAGGTAGACCATCGCGATCCCCTGGATGCCGGCGAGGATCTCCTCGACCTCCAGCAGACCCGAGTCCTCACGCCGCGGCAGGTCGATCTGGGTCGTGTCCCCGGTGATGACCACGCGCGAGCTCATGCCGAGCCGCGTCAGGAACATCTTCATCTGCGCGCGCGTCGCGTTCTGCGCCTCGTCGAGGATGACGAACGCGTCCGAGAGCGTGCGGCCGCGCATGTACGCGAGCGGCGCGATCTCGATAGTCGAGTCCTCGAGCGCGCGACGTACGCGGTCGTGCGGCATCATGTCTTCGAGGGCGTCGTAGAGCGGTCGCAGGTACGGATCGACCTTCTCCTGGAGATCGCCCGGGAGGAAGCCGAGGTTCTCCCCTGCTTCCACCGCGGGGCGGGCCAGGATGATCCTGCGCACCCGCCGCTTGTACAGCGCGTCCACGGCGCACGCGACGGCCAGGTACGTCTTACCGGTTCCTGCCGGTCCGATGCCGATGACGATGTCGTTCTGCACGATGGACGCAACGTATCCGCGCTGGCCTTCGGACTTCGGCACGATGACGCGCCGCGATCCCGGGAGCGCGATACGGATCTCGCCTTGTGCGTTGACGATCCCTTCCGGCCGCAGCACGTCGACGTCGTCGGCGAAGCGCGCGATGTCGCCCACGTCGAACGGTGCGCGCAAACGCGCGAGTTCGATCATGTGTTGCACGACCGGCACGGCTCGTTCGACCGCGGGGAGATCACCCGAGAGCACCACGTGATCGCCGCGCAGGACGACGCGCACCGTGAAGAGGCGCGCCAGCTCCTGCACGTTCCGGTCGTTCACACCGGCGAGCATGAGGGGGTCGGCCCCCTCCGCATCCAGCCGGTGCTCTACCATGGTCTGTCCGTTCGCCAAGCCTCCTCCTGGGGGGGTGAGCGTCAGCCCCCCCGTTTGCGACCCGCTGTAACCTCGAGGCCCAACGCCTCGAGCTCGGCCGGGCCGGCCGGCGTAGGCGCGCCCTCGAAGAGCGCGCGGGCAGCCGTGGTCTTCGGGAAGGCGATCACATCCCTGAGGCTGGCCGAACCGGTGAACCGCTGAACGATACGGTCGAGCCCCAGCGCGATGCCACCGTGCGGGGGTGCACCGGCCGCCAAGGCCCCGAGCAGGAACCCGAACTTGGTGTCGATCTCCCCGTCCTCCAGCCCGAGCACGCGCAGCACCCGGCGTTGCAGCTCCGGCACATGGATGCGGATGCTCCCCGACCCGAACTCGGTGCCGTTGTAGACCAGGTCGTAGGCGGTGCCGCGCACGGCCAGCGGGTTGGACTCCAGCAGCCCCAGGTCGTCGGGGTGCGGCATCACGAACGGGTGGTGGGCGGCCGCGAGCACCCCGTCCTCCTCGATGAAGACCGGGAACTCGGTGACCCATAGCCAGGCGTGCGCCCGCTCCGGCTCGAGTCCGAGCACCCGGGCCGCCGCCGTGCGCGCCGCGGCCAGCGCCGGCGACGTCATCTTGTCGGCTCCCGCCGCGGCGACGACCAGGTCGCCGACGGCGAGTCCGATCGCGTCCGCCTGCGCGGCCGAGAGGAACTTGCCCAGCGTACCGGTGAGGCCTTCGGCCGAGCGCTTCGCCCACAGTAGCCCTGGAGCGCCCGCGGCCTTGGCGTCGGCCTCGATGGCCTCGATCTCCTTGCGCGAGAGGCGGGCCCCGCCGGCGAGACGAAGTCCACGCACGCGCCCCCCCGCCGCGACCTGGCTGCGGATGATGCCGAAGTCGACCTCCGCGGTGGCGTGGGTCCAGTCCTCGATCTCCAGAGAGAATCGGAGATCGGGGCGGTCGGAGCCGTACCGCTCCATGGAGTCGGCCCAACTGATGCGCGGGAAGGGCCTCACGGTGTCGATGCCCGCGACCTGCGAGAGCGCGACGACGAGCCCTTCCATCCAGCCCAGGATGTCGTCGGGCTCCACGAAGGAGGCCTCGACGTCGATCTGCGTGAACTCGGGCTGGCGGTCGGCGCGCAGGTCCTCGTCGCGGAAGCAACGCGCGATCTGGAAGTAGCGGTCGAACCCCGAGATCATGAGCGTCTGCTTGTAGAGCTGCGGGCTCTGCGGCAGCGCATAGAACTCGCCCTTGTGCACGCGGCTCGGCACCAGATAGTCGCGCGCGCCCTCTGGCGTCGCCTTGGTGAGCATCGGCGTCTCGACTTCCAGGAAGCCGAGCCCGTCGAAGTAATTGCGTGCAGCGATCACCAGCTTGTGCCGCAGGATGAGGTTGCGCTGGAGGTCCCAGCGGCGGAGGTCGAGCACGCGGTGCAGAAGGCGAAGCTCCTCGGCCGGCAGCTCTTCCCCCGAGCCTCGGTAGACCGGGATCGCGGGCGTCACCGCGTCGGACAAGCGCACGAGCCGGATGGCGCGCACCTCCACGTCTCCGGTGGCGATCTCCGGGTTGCGCGCGCCATCGGGGCGCCGCTCCACCTTCCCTTCCACCATGATGACGTCTTCGTGACCCAGCTCATGGGCGAGCGCGAGCGATTCGGGCTCCGTCCATGCCGGGCCGAAGGACACCTGCACGAGACCACTCCGGTCGCGCAGATCCACGAACACGAGGCCGCCCAGGTCGCGGCGACGGTGCACCCAACCCGCCAAGCGCTGGCTCGATCCGTGATCTTCCGCACGCAGGCCCCCGACCATCCGGTCGCGGAGGCGCGTACGCTCCGTCTGTACGTCACTACGAGACATCGATGCCCTCATCCATGGACTTCGAGTGGACCCACCACCTCACCAGCCCCAGCACCACCACATAGCCGATCAAAACGCCCGTCACGTCCGCCAACCAATCGCCCAGGTCCGGCGAGCGCCGCGGCACGAACGCCTGGTGGACCTCGTCCGTGGCGCCGTACAGCGCACCCACCAGGAGCATGACCCAGTGGGCAGGCGGGGTCGGCGTGCGCGTGCGCCCCCACGCCAGCGCCGCCCCCAACACCGCATACAGTGAGGCATGGGCGACCTTGTCGCTGCCCCGAAAGAAGAGCGGAATCGACGGGTTCGGCCAGGCACTCAATAAAAAGAGGACCACGGCCCAGGCGGCCGCGGGTCCCCACACGCGCAATCGGCTCAGCAATCGTTGGTTTCGCGTCGCTGGCTTCGCGGCGAATCTCCCGTGACTTCATGTGTTTCCAGCGGGGGGCTAAGTTAAGCCCGCCTCCAGGCCGATTCAAGAAAACCCATGGCCGACTCCACACGCGCAGATCTTCTCTCCCTCACGCCCGAGGTCCTTCGGCGCGTGCTGCTCGACCATTTCGAGGCGCGCGGGCAGCCGGCATATAGGGCGGGCCAGGTCGAGAAGTGGATCCTGGAGCGCCTGGTGCCCTCGGTCGCCGACATGACCGACCTGCCCCGGGCGGAGCGGGACGCGCTCGCCGAGCGCTTCGACCTCGCCGAGGCCGAGCCCGCAACCGTGCAGACCAGCAAGGACGGCACGGTGAAGCACGTCTGGAGGCTCGCCGACGGGGAGCTGGTCGAGTCGGTGATCATTCCCACGCCGCATCGCCTCACGCTCTGCATCTCGAGCCAGGCAGGGTGCGCGATGGGGTGTACCTTCTGCGCCACCGGCTGGGGCGGGTTCCGCCGTCAGCTCAGCGCCGGCGAGATCGTGGCGCAGTACCGCGCCTCCCGTCGCTGGACGGAGGCCAACGGGCTGGGCGCCATCAGCAACATCGTCTACATGGGGATGGGGGAGCCGCTCGCCAACCGCGCCGCGGTCCACGACTCCCTCACGCTGCTGAACCGCGGCTACGGTGTCGGCGCCCGCCGCATCACGGTATCGACCGTCGGGCAGGTGCCCGGCATCTTGGAGCTCGCGGACCGGCAGGAGCAGTTCCGGCTCGCGCTCTCCCTACACGCCCCGCACAGCTCGCTGCGGCGCGAGCTGATCCCGCTCGAGAAGCGCTATCCGCTCGAGGAAGTGATGGATGCCCTGAAGCGCTTCGACGCCGCGGGGGGCAAACGCATCACCTTCGAGTACGCGATGATCGCGGGGGTGAACGACGGGCTCGAGTTGGTCGATCCGCTGGCCGACCTCGCCAATCGGGTGGGTGCGTTCGTGAACCTGATTCCATTCAACCCGATCCCGAATCAGAGCTGGCGCGCCTCCCCCGCCGCGCGCATCAAGGCGTTCGTCGCGGGACTCGAGCGACGTGGGGTGACGGTCGCCGTGCGCGAGTCACGCGGCCGGGACATCGACGCGGCGTGCGGCCAGTTGCGCGCGCACGCGCTCGAGGCCGCGAAGGGCGCGTAGCGCCCTGGCTCCCTAGTCGATCCCCTGCAGGATCCGCCCGAAGCGGATCTCGCGGATCCACGGGAAGGGGCGGTACGACCCCTTGTTGTACGAGAAGTAGGTGAAGACCGCGCGCCCTTCGAGGCGCCATCCCTCGAGCAGTCCCCAGTACCGTGAGTCCAGGCTCTGCTCGCGATTGTCGCCGAGCATGAAGTAGCGGTCCTCGGGCAGCACCAAGGGACCCCACGTGTCGCGCGTCGGGGTGTATGTGCGCGGATCGACGGTGTCGGGCAGATAGTCCTTCTGCCACTCCATCCACGGGTGTGTCTCGTCGGCGTTCGGCGAGTGCACCACGTAGGGCTCGTCGATCGGCTGGCCGTTCCGGTAGAGTGCGCGATTCCTCATCTCGATCGTGTCACCCGGCATGCCGATGAGACGCTTGATGAGCTTGAGCGTTTCTTCGTGGGGCGGATCGAAGACGAGTACGTCGTTGAGGTGCGGATCGGAGTATCCTGGAATGCGCACGTTCGTGCCCGGGATGCGCGATCCGATGCCCAACCGGTTGACCACCAGCATGTCCCCGACCAGGAGCGTCTCCTCCATCGAGCCGGAGGTGATGACGAAGGTCTGGACCACGAAGGTCCGCAGGAACAGGAAGAGCGCCAGCGCGACCGCGATCGACTTGAACCACTCGTACGCCGCCCCGGCGGGCTCCTCCTGCTGCTTGGCCTTCTTCCGGGTCGGACTCGCGGGGCTTTCGGCCGCGCTCTCGTCGCTCGCTCGATCCTTCTTTGCCATCTCGTTCGTCTTCGTCTCGTCGTCGTGGGCGTCGTGTGTCAGCGTCCCAGCCACCCGCGGGGATCCCAGGGGGCGCGCTCCGGCGGCACGTCTCCGGCGCGATCCACCCAGTCCCTCCCCAACAGTACGGTGACGTCCACGAAGAGGTTCGGATCGGGCTCGCTGAGGACGTTACGGATTCCCAGGGCGTTGGCAACGCCTTCCGCGAGCTCGTCGCGCCCCACGCGGTCGATGACCACCGTGGAATCCCGGTCGAACATGCCAGCGTTCCCGTACTGCACCACGTCGAAGCCGTCGTCGCGCAGCAGGTTGCTCACCTCGCGGGCGAGCCCCGCAACCCCCCCCGCGTTCAGCACCTCGACCCGCACGCGCTCTCGAGGCACATACCGAGGCGCCCCTCCTTCGGCTTCCGAGCCCGGGTAGCGGCGGCCCAGCCAAGCGGCGCCCCCCGCGAGTGCGACGATGACCACGAAGATCATCACGCCGCGCTGGCTCACGCTCCCCTCTCCCGCTCGAGTTCGTGCAGGAAGGCGAGCGTCTCCGGCGCGACCACGCGCCCGCTCTCGCGCCCGCGGCGCACGCGCTCGCGCACCACCTCGAGCAGCACGCCATCCGGATCCCCCGGCATGCGCGCGCGCAGACCCGCGTGCGACTCCCCCAGGTAGCCTCGCCCCGGCTCCAGGTAGTCGGCCACGTAGAGAGCCCGCGCGAGCGGACGGAGCCCAAGCCCCCCGAGGGTGTGCACCTCGATCGCTTCCAGCAGCTCCGCATCGTCGATGCCGTCGGCGCGAAGCCGAGCGGCCGCCGCGGGACCGTGCAGCACGGCGTCTCCATAGTCCCGGGCCCAACCGGGCACCACCCCGCGGAGCACCTCGGGGCGCTCGTCGCGCAGCGCATCGTGCAGGTACCCTGCGGCCCGCCATCGAGCGCGGTCGCGGTCGGGCAGCCCGCGCACTTCCGCCCAGGTGTCGAGCAGGTCGGCGACGCGCGCCATGTGCTCGCGGCGCCGGGGGCCCGCGACCGCCCAGTCGGGGAGGATCCCGCGCGCGGCGGCCACCACGAGGGGGGCCAGATGGGCGGTGGGCGGAGAGGAAGTATGCGGCGACATAACGCAGCTAGTTACAATAGCTTACCTCGCGGGTCCAGTCCCGCGCCGATCCTGACCGAAGCCGCCCTCACGCAACCGTCCATGTCGATCCGGTGGGACCCCGTTCTGGTACGGCACCTCGCCCGCGAGCTGAACGGGGTGTTGGCGGGGGCGCGCGTGCGGGCCCTCCGGCTCGACGGCGAGACGCGCGACCTGGCCCTGCTGCTCGAGGACCGCACCCTCACCTGGGCGCTGCACCCCACCCAGGGGTGGCCGCGTCTGGTCGCGCCCACGGATCCCGTGGAGTCGGACTTCAAGCTCAAGACCCGCGTGGTCGGCGTGGAGAGCCCGGACGACGAGCGCATCGTGCGCTTCGTGCTCTCCCCCGCCCAGGGCCGCCCCCTCGTGCTCCTGGTGGAGCTGCTCGGCAACCAGTGGAACGCGCTGCTCGTCGAGGGGGACGACTCGTCGAGTGGTCTCGCCAGTGCGCCAGCCAGCGACACCGCCGGCGTGATCCGACACGTGCTCGTGCGGCGGGACGGGGCGCGCGTGCAACGGGTGGGGGAGCCATATCGCGCGCCGGAGCCCATGACCCGGGCAGGACTCCGCGGCGAGGTGGACGAAGCCGCGTGGACGGCCGCGCTCGTCGCCGTGCCCGAGGAGGCCCGCGCCAAGACGCTCGTACAGCGCTTCGCGTGGACGTCGTCGCTGAACGCGCCGGCCCTTCTCGGCACAGGGTACGAACGGTGGCGCACGATTACCGACCCCGACACACCCTCCGAGCCCGTACTGCTCGACCTGCCCACCGGACCGCAGCCCTACCCGTTTCCGTTGGCGGGTGTGCCCAGCCGGCGCGTCGAGAGCTTGCTCGCCGCCTTCGAGGCGTGCGCGGCGACCGCCGACCCGACCAGCGCGCCCGGGGTGGGGGTTTTCGACCCGGCGCTGCTCGAGCAGCTCGACGGAGCGCTCAAGCGGGCCGACGGCCGCGTCGGGCGCATGGAGACCGAGCTCGCCGAGCTTCCGGAACCGGCCGCGCTCCGTGCCCTCGGCGACCTCATCCTCGCGCGCTACGCGGAGATCCCGCACGGCAGCACCCGCGCTCCGCTCGTCGGCTTCGATGGGCAGGCCGTCGAGGTCGACCTCGATCCGGCGTTGGCACCCCACGCGAACGCGGCGGCGTATTACCAGCGGGCCACCAAGGCGGAGCGCGCGGCGGCCCAGCTGCCCGCACTGCTCGAACAGGCACGCGCCGCGCGCGACCGGGTGGCAGACCTGGTGACGAGGGCCCGCACGGGGACCGCCACCGAAGCCGAGATCGCAGCGGTGTTGAGCCGGGGGTCACCGCGCGCGGAGACGCCACGCGAAGCCCGCCCCGCGCTCCCCTACCGCGTCTTCCGCAGCTCGGGGGGACTCGAGATCCGCGTGGGGCGCGGCGCGCACCACAACGACGACCTCACCTTCCACCACTCTTCGCCTGGAGACGTGTGGTTGCACGCACGCCACGTCGGGGGCGCCCACGTCATCCTGCGCTGGCCCGGCCCCGGCAACCCGCCCGCCCGCGACCTCGCCGAGGCCGCCACGCTCGCCGCGCTCCACTCCAAGGCGCGCACGTCCGGGAGCGTGCCGGTGGACTGGACCTTCCGGAAGTACGTGCGGAAGCCACGGAAGTCACCCCCCGGCCGTGTGACGGTCGAGCGGGTGGAGACGCTGTTCGTGAGGCCGGACGAGGGGCTGCTCCGCGCCTTGGAGGCCGGCTCCGGCGAGGGTTAAGGCGCGGCTCGGTCGAAGTCGTGCTCGAACCGATCGAGCAGCTCGAACATCTCATCGCTGATCCACTCGCGATCCCGGCGGCGCCCCACCCGGGTGGGCACGAGCACACCCGACTGCTCGAGGCGATTGAGAGCCGCGCGCGCCGCCGTGGGCGTGACTCCATGGAGGAGGGCGGCGCTCTCGGCGCTCACGACCGGGTGTGCGGATAGCCCGAGGATGATCTTGCGCGCGACGGAGTCCGCGCGAGGTGACCCCGCCCGCTGGACCAGGTGGTCTAGGAGAGCATGGATCCGGGACCGCAGCCCTTCAGTACTCCGTGCCGCGGTTGCGACCGAGTCCGCGAATGCGCCGACCCAATCGTCAACGCGGCCCTCCCGGAAATCGACCAGGCCGGCGATGTAGCGACGGGCATGGCTCGCGAGCACGACGCTGACCGGCGGCAAGAGATGCGGCGCGATGCCACGTCGGCGAAGGATGACGTGGATGAGGCACCGTCCGGCGCGCCCGTTGCCATCACCGAACGGATGGATCGTCTCGAACTGGGCGTGCGCGATCGCGGCCTGCGCCACCGCGGGCAGGTCATCGAGGTTCACGAACGAGATCAGGTCGTCGAGAAGTGCGTCGACGCGGTCCGCCGGAGGAGGAATGAACGCAGCGTCGCGGGGACTCGAGCCGCGTCCACCAATCCAGTTCTGTCCGGTGCGGACCACTCCGCCGAGGCGCTCCTCGATGGTGCCCACCAGGAGTGTCCGATGCAGATCGAGTAGGTCCTCGAGACCGAGACGGCGACGCTCGGCGCCGATCGCGATGGCCTTCTCCATGGCCCGTACATTACCGAGGACCGCTCGCGCGGTGGCGTCCGCTGCGAGTGGCTCGTAGGCAGCGAGAGAGAGGCGTTTGTTCGAGGCCCGAAGGCCTTCGATGAACGACGAACCGAGGGCCTCCGCACGCAGCAGTGCAGTCGCCAGCGCCTCGAGGTCGATCCCCTTTCCGGCAACTTGGAGCTCGCTGAGGGACGCGGATGCCTGTGCCACCGCTTCGGCGGCGCGGCCCGCCAACGGTCTGTCCCACTCGGCGATCGGGTCCGGCACGAAGGCCTGGAAGCGGAACGGCCGCCGATCCCGGCGGGGGCCGTACCCTCCCCCATCCCAGAGACAGTCGACGAGTTGGGGCACTGGAGGGTCATCCTTCCGCGCGGGATACTGATACGCAAGGATAGTTGCTTATCCATTCGTAACGCAACGCGGAGTGTCCGTTTGGAGCCGTTTCCTAGCCGTCCATCCCCTTCCGGAGCCCGGCCAAGAACCGCCCCGCCTCCACCGCCCCACCCCGGTCGAGCGCCTGGATGACCGCGCTGCCGACCACCACGCCGTCCGCCACCGCGGCCACCGCGGCGGCCTGGTCGGGGGTCGAGATGCCGAACCCCACGGCCACCGGGAGGTCGACC
>JBEBGN010000058.1:0-16715 GCA_040081395.1 Longimicrobiales bacterium | reverse complement strand
CCGGCACCCCCGCGACGGTCTCCGGGCGCCCCATCGCCACCACCTCGCCGCCGCGGTGACCCGCCCCCGGCCCCAGGTCGATCAACCAGTCGGCGGCAGCGATCACGTCCAGGTTGTGCTCGATGACGAGAACGGTGTTGCCGGCCTCCACCAGGTGGTCGAGCACGTCCATGAGCTTGGCCACGTCCTCGCCCGACAGACCCGTCGTGGGCTCGTCCAGGATGTACAGCTTCCTGCCCTTCTTGCCGGCGGCCCCCGCCAGCTCGCGCGCGATCTTCAGCCGCTGGGACTCGCCCCCCGAGAGGGTCGTCGCCGGCTGCCCCAGGCGGAGGTAGCCGAGGCCGACCTGCTGGAGATGCCAGAGCGAGCGGCCGAGTTTGCGCTCCCGGATGAAGAAGCGGATCGCCTCGTCCACCGTCAGTTCCAGGACTTCGGATACGCTGCGCCCACGGATCTTCACGTCGAGCAGCTCGCGCTTGTAGCGTTTGCCGTTGCAGGCATCGCAGGGCACGAAGACATCGGCGAGGAAGACCATCTCGATTTCCACCTGGCCGGCGCCTCCGCACTCCTCGCAACGCCCTCCGGCCACGTTGAAGCTGAAGTGGCCTGCCCCGTACCCACGTTCGCGAGCGAGCGGGTGCTCGGCGAAGACCTTCCGCACCTCGTCCCACGCTTTTACGTAGGTGACGGGGTTGGAGCGGGGCGTGCGCCCGATCGGCGACTGGTCGACGAGCACGACCTCCTCGATGTGCGTGAGCCCCTCGAGCGCGTCGTACTCCCCGACCTCTTCGCCGAGGTGCTCCTTGGCCGTCGTGCGACCGGCCAGTTCGCGCTCGGCGGCGCGGAAGAGCACATCGTGTACCAAGGTCGACTTCCCCGAGCCGGACACGCCGCTGACTACCGTGAGCGTACCCAACGGGATGTCGACGTCGACGCCGCGCAGATTATGCTGTCGCGCGCCGCGCAGCGTCAGGCAGGCGCCGTCCACGCGCCTGCGCTTGGCCGCGACCTTCGGCGAGCGCCCCGACAGGTATCGGCCGGTGGCCGTGTCTGCCGATTCGAGGGCCGAGGGCGGCCCGGCGAAGACCACGCGCCCTCCATGCTCGCCGGAGGCCGGCCCCATCTCGACGACGTGGTCCGCAGCACGGATCGCCATCGGGTCGTGCTCCACGACCACCACCGTGTTGCCGATGGCACTCAGGCGGGCGAGCAGCGCGAGCAGCGCGGTCGTGTCCTTGGGGTGGAGCCCGACGGTAGGCTCGTCGAGTACGTACAGCGTGTCCACGAGGGCCGCCCCGAGCGAGTTCGCGAGGTTGATGCGCTGAGACTCGCCGCCGGACAGGGTGCGGGTTTGTCGCGAGAGCGTGAGATAGCCGAGCCCCACGTCCACCAGGAAGCCGATGCGTGCAAGCAGCTCGCGGAGGATGGTGGCCGCGATTTGGGCCTCCATGGTCGACAGCTCGAGGCCCTCGATCCAGGGCCGCAGATCTTCGAGCGGCGTGTCCGCCACATCCGCGATCGTGCGCTCGCCAACCCGCACCCGCAGCGCCTCGGTGCGCAGCCGGGCTCCCCCGCATGCACGACACGTGTTCGGGCTCTGGTACTGCCGCAGGAAGACCCGGATGTACTGCTTGTAGCGCTTCTTTTCGCGCGACACCAGGAAGGGGACCACCCCGGTGAATCCCTTGGTGCCGTAGAGCACGGCTTCACGGATGACCTCGGGCAGCTCTTCCCAGGGTGCGTGGAGCGACACCTGCTTCGCGAGCGCGAACACCCGCAGCCGCTCCCGCTCTCGCTTGTAGCGCGGCTTCGTCCAGGGATCGACCGCGCCGTCCGCGATGGACAGTGACGGCTTCGGGATGATCAGCTCGGGATCGTAGTCGAGCGTGGCCCCGAAGCCGGTACACAGGGGGCAGGAGCCGTAGGGGTTGTTGAACGAGAAGAGCTGGGGACGCGGGTCCGCGAACACGATGTCCGGGTGCGCCGGACAGCGGAAGCGCTCCGTGAAGAGCAACCGGACCGGCTCACCGTCGCGCGAGTCGGCGACGACCACGACCGCTTCGCCGTCCCCCTCCACGAAGCAGGTACCGAGCGAGTCGGCGAGTCGCCCACTCTCGGCCCGATCGACCTTGATGCGGTCCACCACGACGAGCAGCTCCGCCGCTTGCGTGAGATCGACCCCGGATTTCTCGACGTCTTCGGCCTCGGGCACGGACACGTCCAGCGCGGCACCGTCGGCGAGCACGCGCACGAAGCCCATCGCGCGCAGGTTCGACACGACAAGAGCGTGCGTGATGCGCTCGCTCATCGGCAGGGGGAAGGCCACCTGGATGCGCGTGCCCTGAGGCAGCGCGAGCACGGCGTCCACCGCGGAAGTCACCGTGTCGGGGTGCACCCGTCGGTCGCACTCAGGACAGTGCGTGTGGCCGACGCGCGACCAAAGCAACCTCAAGTAGTCGTAGACCTCCGTCGCCGTGCCCACCGTCGAACGACTCGTTTTGGTGGGGTTCTTCTGCTCGATGGCGACCGCGGGGGAGAGGCCCTCGATCGAGTCGACGAGCGGCTTCTCCATCCGCTCGAGAAACTGCTTCGCATACGTGGAGAGCGACTCGATGTAGCGCCGCTGCCCTTCCGCGTAGAGCGTGTCGAGAGCGAGAGAGCTCTTCCCGGAGCCCGACGGACCGGTGAGCACCGTGAGCGCCCGCCTCGGGATGTCGAGGTCGACGCCCTTCAGGTTGTGTTGCCGGGCGCCCCGGATGCGGATGGCGTCATCCATGGGGAGGATGATAACGGAGGCCTCGATGGCCGGCCCGCGTCATGCGCCCCAGATTTCGTGTGGTGGTCTTCCTCAGCCGCGGAGCCCGGTGATCGATCTCACGAAGGAAGTGGATGCCACGCGCTGCAGTGTCATCCTGGTCCGAGAGCAGGGTGGCCAACTCACGGGGAGCGGCTGCTGCGGGCGCGTCGAGGGGGACTTCCTTGGTTGCGGCTCGGGCCCTGCATTCCCCGAGCGCCGCGCGGCCATGGAAGCCATGGGGCCGCTGTATCGGGCGCTGAAGACTCGGTACCGCGACACGATCGACATCGACGTCGTGGACCCGCGAAACGCGGTGGCGCTGGGACTCCTCCTGTTCCGTGACTTTCGACGCCATCGCGTCGGCTTCAGGGACGCGGTGCGCACGCTGGCGAGAGTGCCGGTTCAAGCCATGATCGTGAACGGTCGCCTCGTCGCCCGAGGGGCGTGGCCCGATACCGAGGAGGTCATCCGCTTGGTCGACACACTGGTCGACCGCGAGCCGACCGAGCTGCAGGCATCCGCCTGATCGGCTGAAGTCCCGGGCCTCGCCGGCCGATACTCCCCGTAGGGGTGCCGACGAAGCGATGGGGGTCCCCGACTCCCCCGCCGGTCCCCGACGGACCCGGACCGATCGAGGCGAGAATGAACGACGTGGCGACTGGTACGCGAGCCCCCTTGGACCTGGAGGGCTTCCGCAACTCGATGCAGGCCGCCGGTATCGAGGAGATCGTGGAGCCCACCCTCCAACTCTTCGTCGAGGAATCGGACGGGCTGCTCACGGCCCTCGAGGCCTCCGTCGCGACCTCGGACACCGAAGGGCTCCGCAAGGCCGCCCACAAGCTGAAGGGCTCGTCGGGGAACGTCCACGCCAGACACCTTTCGGAACTCGCCGAAGGGCTCGAGCACCTCGCATGTGGCGGCGACCTGGCCCCGGCCGGTCGCCTCGTCGCCCAGGCCCGTCGTGAGTACGCTGCCGTGCGCGACTTCCTGACGAAGCAGGGGGTCGCATGATCGCCCATTGGATGGCCACCGCGGTGAAGCGGGCCGGGCTGCCGAACGCCGACCGCCTCGTCTTCGCACCCGACGCCACCCTGCACGACGTGTGGACCGTGGCCTGCCGCGAGTGCTCGATCCAACCGAACGATCTCGCTCGGGCGATCGCGACCGCGTTTTCGATGGAGACCGTGGACCTGACCGGCGCCGAGCCGACCGCGGCGAAGCTCCTCCCCGGAAGCATCGCGCGGAAGTTCTGCGTCTTCCCGGTGCGCGACGAGAACCGGTACCTGGTGGTCGCGACGTCGAACCCGACGGACCTCAATGCGGACCAGGAGGTCGGCTTTACCTCCGGCCGGATCGCACGGTTCGCGGTCGCTCCGCCCTCGGCGATCAGCGGAGCCATCGAGTCGACCTACTCGGCAGATCAGGCGGCCGCCTCCATGCTCGAGCGGCTCGGGCGCGAGGCCGATATGGCCAGCGTCGAGTTCGAGATGCCGGGTTCGGGCCCCGTGCCCGAGCAGATCCTCGAGTCCGAGCTTGCTGCCGGCCCGGTCGTGCGCCTCGCGAACATCATCCTGCACGAGGCAGTACGGCGACGCGCATCGGACATCCACATCCAGCCTCTCGCGGCGAGTGGCGTCGTGCGCCTGCGCACGGATGGCGTGCTGCACAACGCCATGCAGCTGCCGCTGCCGGTACTCGCGCGGGTGGTGTCTCGCATCAAGATCATGTCCCAGCTCGACATCACCGACCGGATGCGGCCGCAGGATGGCCGCGCCCGCATGGTGGTGGATGGCAGGAAGTACGATCTGCGCGTCTCGACCGTCCCGACGCGGGGCGCCGAGAAGGCAGTGATCCGCGTGCTCGACACCGAGCGCGGAGGCACCCTGGTCGACACGGGAATCGGCGAGCGCGAGATCGCACGCCTGCGTCGCGCGCTCTCGAACCGCGACGGCATCGTGGTCGTGACCGGGCCTACCGGCTCTGGCAAGACCACCACGCTCTACGGCGCGCTTCGCGAGATCGCCACCGAAGACGTGAACATCATGACGGTCGAGGACCCGGTCGAGTACGAGCTCGGTGGTCTCACGCAGATTCAGGTCGAGCAGAGGCAGGGCATGACCTTCTCGTCCGCCCTACGCGCTATCCTGCGGCAGGACCCGGACGTCATTTTCGTGGGCGAGATCCGCGATGCGGAGACCGCCGAGATCGCGGCGCAGGCGAGCCTCACCGGGCACCTCGTCCTCTCCACGCTGCACACCAACGATGCGGTCGGTGCCATCCGGCGCTTCCTCGACCTCGGATTGAGCGCGGCCACGGTGAGCGAGACTCTTCGGGGGGCGCTCGCCCAGCGGCTCGTCCGCAAGGTGTGCGCTCATTGCGCGGAGCGAGTGGGACAGGACCTGACGTCGCAGGAGGCGGAGCTCGCAGCGCGGTACGGTACGCAGCCCGTCATGCGCGCGCAGGGCTGTGACGAATGCATGAGCAGCGGCTATCACGGTCGCCTTCCGGTGACGGAGTTCATTGTCGCAACACCGGAACTCGAGCGTCTGATCGAGTCCGGAGCACCGTCGTCCGAGCTTCGCAAGCAGGCGATCGCGGACGGGATGGTGACCCTGCGTGAGTCCGCGCTCGAGCGCGTTCGCGCGGGCGAGACCACGCTTCAGGAAGTCGAGCGCGTCATCGGCGAGGTGGAGAAAAGCGAGGAGGACGAGAAGTCCGATGCGCCGTCGGCCGGGGCGCCCGCCCAGACGGCCGCGCCGACCCAGCACCAGACGATCGTTCGTGACGTACCGACTGCGCCCACCCAGCCCACGCTCAACCCGGCTCGCGCCGCTGCCACCATGGCTTCGGCGGTGATGGCCGCGCCGGTACGACAGGTGGTCCGGACGAGCACGCCGGTGGCGCCCCCGACCACCGAGGCGGGAGACGAGCCGCATATTCTCGTGGTCGACGACGACGGAACCACCCGCATGATCGCGCGCAGCGTGTTCGAGGCCATGGGCTACAAGGTCTCGGAGGCGCGTGACGGCGCCGAAGCACTCGTGCGCCTCGCCCGCGGGGAGCATTTCAGCCTGATGCTTCTCGACCTCGACATGCCGAACATCGGCGGGCGGGACGTGCTCCGGTCGGTTCGGCAGTCCATAGCCACCATGGGGCTCCCGGTGGTGGTTCTGACCGGCGCGCCCGACCACGCCACCGAGGTCGAGCTCATGGAAATGGGCGCCGACGACTACCTGCGGAAGCCGATCGACCCACCCCTCCTGTCGATCCGCATCAAGGCTGCCATGCGCAGGGTTCGCGGGTAGCCGGAAGCCTTGACGGCCCCCCTGCCCCCGCGGCAACTTGGGCGACCTATGAACATTCGGATCCACGCCCGGCACCATCATCATCACGCGGCCCTCACGGGTTGCGGGAAGGTCGTGCGCGCCTAGGACGAAGATCCCAGAGGTGGCACCCACCGCGACCCGTCAGAGGACGGGGCGCGGTTTTTTTTCGTCGTGGCGGCACTACTACGGCACTACTGAAGACACAGGATGGACAGGATGATCGATCGACCGATGCGCGTGGCGCTCCCGAGCAAGGGACGTCTCTCCCAGAAAGCCCTGGAGCTCCTCGAGCTGGCCGGGCTCAGGCCGGCGTTCGCCGCCGACCGCGCTCTGGTGGCGGCCTTGGGAGATGACTTCGAGGCGATCTTCGTGCGCGCCCAGGACATTCCCGAGTACGTCGCGGACGGAGCCGCCGAAGTCGGCGTCACAGGCGCCGACTGCGTCGCCGAGAGCGGCCGCCCAGTCACCGAGGTGCTCGACCTCGGCTTCGGTCGTTGCCGGCTCGTGGTCGCGGCGCGTGACGAATCCGACGTGACCTCGGCCACACAGCTCCCGAAGGGTACGCGCGTGGCGACCTCGTTTCCGCGCTGCGCGACCCGGCACTTCGAGTCGCTGGGCATTCCGATCACGATCGCGCCGGTGAGCGGCGCCACCGAGATCGCGCCGCACCTGGGTGTGGCCGACGTGATCGTCGATCTCAGCTCGACGGGCTCGACGCTCAAGGTGAATGGTCTCCGCGAGATCGGCACGGTGCTCGAATCGACCGCGCGCCTGATCGCGAACCCGGCAGCACTCGCCGACAAGAAGACGCGCCCCCTGATCGACGAAGTGTCTACGGCGCTCGAGTCCGTGATCCGCGCGCAGGAGAAGCGCTACCTGATGGCGAACGTGCCGAGAGACAAACTGGCCGAGGTACGCGCGGTGATTCCGGGACTCTCCGGCCCGACCATCGTGGAGGTGCTCGACTCGGGCGCCTGGGTGGCGGCGCACGCGGTCGTGGATGCCAAAGCAGTGTACCAGACGATCGCCAAGCTGAAGGCGCTCGGTGCTCAAGGCATCCTGGTCACTCGTATCGAGAGGCTGATGCCGTGAGCCTGCAGCTCTTCGTGCGCGGGCGGCTGGGCGAGCTCCCTTCGGCGACTCTCGAGCGGCTGCTCGACCGGAAGCCATCGGACGACGCCGAGGTCGCGGCCGCGGTGGCGGGTATGCTGGCGGACGTGCGCGTCCGCGGCGACGCGGCGCTCCGCGACATGGCTCAGCGCTTCGATGGCGTACGGCTCGACGCACTCGAGGTGCCGAGGGAAGCTTGGCAGGCCGCCGTGACAGCGCTCGACCCGCGCGTGCGCGCGGCGCTCGAGCGAGCCGCCGCGAACATCCGACGGTTCCACGAAGCGCAGCGGCCGGCCGACGTCACCCTCGAAGTCGAGCCCGGGGTCCGAATCACACGCACGTGGACGCCCCTCGATCGCGTGGGCGTCTACGCTCCCGGTGGGCGTGCGGCCTACCCCAGCTCGGTGCTGATGGGCGTCGTGCCCGCGCGCGCCGCGGGCGTGCGCGAGGTGGTCGTCTGCTCGCCGCCCGGTCCTGACGGCGCGCCGCCCCACGAGGTGCTCGCAGCCTGCGCGATCGGCGGCGCGGACCGGCTCTTTTCTCTCGGGGGCGCGGGCGCGGTCGCCGCGCTCGCCTTCGGGACCGAGAGCGTACCGCGGGTGGACGCGGTCGTCGGCCCGGGGAACCGCTGGGTGACGGAGGCGAAGCGGCAGGTCGCCGGAGACGTCGTCATCGACTCCCCCGCCGGCCCCTCCGAGGTGCTTGTGCTCGCGGACGACCAGGCCGACGCTCGCCTGGTAGCGCTGGAGATGATGGCCCAGGCCGAGCACGACCCGGACGCGGCCTGCGTGCTGGTGACGACTTCTGACGCCCTGGCCTCCGCCGTCGAGGCCGCGCTGGCAGCCGAGTTGGCGACGGCCCCACGTGCGGACATCTGCCGCCGGGCCTTCGCGACCTCGGGCGCCATCCTTCTCGCGACCTCCATGGACGAAGCCGTGGACTTCACCAACCGGTACGCGCCGGAGCACCTGTCGGTCATGACGGCGTCCGCGAGCGCCGACGCGCGCAAGGTGCGCACGAGCGGCACGACATTCGTGGGCGCGGCTGCATCGGTGGCGTTCGGGGACTACCTGACGGGCGCCAATCACGTGCTGCCGACGGCGGGAAGGGCGCGGAGCTTCTCGGGGCTCTCGACCATGAACTACCTGCGCTCGTTCACCATTCAGGAGGTCACGGCAGAGGGTGCCGCCGGCATGGCCCTGGATGTCGCCGCGCTGGCGGAGGCCGAACGGCTTCCGGCCCACGCCGCGGCGGCGCTCGCCCGGAGGGCCCCGTGACCCCCTTTCCGCGGCCCGACTACGCCTCCCTCACGATCTACGACCCGGGTCGGCGCCCCGTCCCTGTCGACCTCTCGGACAACACGAACCTCTGGGGACCGAACCCGGATGCGCTCGCGCGCATTCGCGCCGCGGCGGCGGACGACGTGCGGTGCTACCCCGAGGTCTACGCGGACACACTCAAGCGCGCCGTCGCGGAGCGCTTCGGCGCGGACTTCGGTGTGACGGAGCACAACGTGACGACGGGGGCCGGCTCGGACGACGTGCTCGACTCGGCGTTCCGTGCCGCGGGAGGTCCGGGCGAACGGGTCGCCTTCCCCGCTCCCACGTTCGTCATGGCCGACGAGTTTGCGCGCATGAACGGCATGGTTCCGGTCCCGGTGCCGTGGCGCGACGCCCTGGCAGACCCCGAGACCCTACTGGCGAGCGCGCCGTCGATCATCTATGTGTGCCGCCCGAACAACCCCACCGGCGCGCTCGCGCCGCGGGCGTGGGTCGAGCGGCTCCTGGAGTTGGGCGGCCCGGTGGGCCCGCTCGTGGTGGTCGATGAAGCTTACGCGGACTTCGCGGGGGAGTCGCTCCTCGGGCAGGCGGTCCAGCGCCCGCGCCTGCTCGTGGCGCGTACCTGCTCGAAGGCCTACGGCCTCGCCGGCTTGCGTTGCGGCTTCGGCGTTGCGCGCCCCGACGTGGTGCACGAGATCGAGAAGTCGCGAGGCCCCTTCAAGGTCGCACGCCTGACCGCCGAGGCCGCCGCAGTGGCTGTCCGAGACCGGAGCGGCTGGGTCGAGCGCACGGTGACGGAGTGCTTGGAGAACCGCGAGCGGCTCCGCCAAGAGCTCGAGCGCCGCGGGCTTCGCCAACTGGAGAGTTCCGCGAACTTCATCCTCGTCGCGGCGCCGACAGGCGCCGCGAAGCAGGACGCCATCACCCTACGCGAGCAAGGAGTCCAGGTGCGCCCGTTCGTCGACGTTCCCGACCTGGGGGACGCCCTCCGCGTCACGGTCGGACCCTGGCCCCTCATGGAGCGCTTCTTGGAGGCGCTCGACCAATTGATGGTGACCTCACGCAGGAGCGCCCCGTGAACATCGGGCTCTTCGACTACGGTGCGGGGAACCTGCACTCCCTCGGCAAAGCCCTCGAGGAGGCAGGCGCGCGCGTGATGGTGACGTCGGATTGGAAGGAGGCGCTCGCCCAGGACGCGCTCGTGCTCCCGGGGGTAGGCGCCTTCGGGCCGGCCGCGGCCGCGCTGCCCAAGGATCGAGCCCCGGTACGCGACGCACTCGAGTCGGGGCTCCCCTGCCTCGGCATCTGCCTCGGCATGCAGCTCCTCTTCGAGGACTCGGAGGAAGCCGCCGGCGACGGCATCGGGCTCCTCTCCGGCAAGGTCCGTTTGCTGGACGCGCGTATCGTGCCGCAGATGGGCTGGAACGACGTCGAGACGAGCGCCGACCCGATCTTCGCGGGGGTCACCGACCTGGTGGCGTACTTCGCCAACTCGTACGAGTGCGTGCCGAGCGACCCGAAGAGCGCCATCGCCTGGTCCGAGTACGACGGCCTCCGTTCCGCGGCGGCAGCGCGACGTGCGCGCACCTGGGGGCTCCAGTTCCACCCCGAGAAGAGTTCGGGCCCGGGCCGGCGCATCATCTCCAACTTCGTCGCGCTCGCGAGGGAGGTCTCGTGATCGCCGCGCCAGCAGTGGACATCAAGGGCGGTCGTTGCGTCCAGCTCGTGGGGGGGCACCCCGACAACGTGGCCGTGTCCCTTCCCGACCCCGTGGCGGCGGCCGAACGCTGGTACGGTGCGGGCTTCGGCACGCTCCACATCGTCGACTTGGACGCGGCGCTCGGCATCGGTGACAACCTGGGCATCATCCTCGACGTGATCGGCTCGACGCCGGCCGCGACCCAAGTGGGTGGCGGCATTCGCGACGACGCGCGCGCCGAGGCACTGCTCGATGCCGGAGCGAAGCGCATCGTCGTCGGCACCCGAGCACTCGACGACTCTGCCTGGCTGAAGGGCCTGGCCCGGGCCTACCCGGGCCGCATCATGGTCGCGCTCGACACCAAGGACGGGCGCATTCTGAGGCGGGGATGGACCGAGGAGTCCCCCCTCGAGATCTCGACCTATCTTCCGGGGCTGGCGGAGCTTCCGCTCGCAGGCATCCTGTCGACCAACGTGGCACGCGAGGGCCGACTCCAGGGGATCGACCGCGAGGCGTGCCGCGAGGTCATCGAGCTGAGCCCGCACCCCGTCTGGGCCTCGGGGGGCGTGACCACGATGGACGAGCTGGCCTATCTCGACGAGGCGAGCGCAGCCGGGGTCGTGCTGGGCATGGCCCTCTATACCGATACGTTGAACGCAGGGGACGTCGCCGCCCGTTGGGGCGGCGCAAACACGGCGAAGGTCCGATGAGCAAGCTGAAGCGGGAGACCAAGGAGACGCGCATCGTCGCCGATGTACGCATCGGCACGGGGGTCGCGAAGGTCACCACCGACGAACAGTTCCTCACGCACATGGTCGAGACCCTCGCGCGCTACGGCGGGCTCGACATCCAGCTCGAGGCGACCGGCGATCTGAAGCACCACCTCATCGAGGATGTCGCCATCGTCCTGGGGCTCGCGCTCAAGGACGAGGTGCCCGAGCAGTGCACGCGCTACGGCTGGGCGGAGGTGCCCATGGACGAAGCGCTCGCCTCCGCCGCGATCGACATCGGCGGGCGGCCCTACTACGTGGGGCGGCTCCCCTCGAAGCTGTACGCGCACTTCCTGCACTCGTTCGCCACCAACCTCGGCGCGACGCTGCACGTGCGCGTGCTCCGCGGCAGCGACAAGCACCACAAGGTCGAGGCCGCCATCAAAGCGACGGGCCTCGCGCTCAGGCAAGCGCTCCAGAAGGGCGATCAGGTGTTCAGCACGAAGGGCTCCGTGAAGATCGAGCGGCTCGGCTGATGCTCCGTCCTCGCGTGATCGTGTGCCTGGACGTGAAGGACGGACGCGTCGTCAAAGGCACACAGTTCCAGAACCTGCGTGACGTCGGCGACCCGGTGGAGCTGGCCGCCCGCTACGAAGCAGAGGGCGCGGACGAGATCGTGTTCCTCGACGTGTCCGCGTCCAAGGAGGCGCGCGGCACCCTGCTCGAAGTCGTGCGACGCACCGCGGAGCGGCTCTTCGTGCCGCTCACCGTGGGGGGGGGCGTGCGTTCGGCGGCCGACATCGGTCCGCTGCTGCGCGCCGGTGCGGACAAGATCAGCGTGAACTCCGCCGCCGTGCGCGAGCCGGGCCTGCTGTCGCTCGGGGCGGAGCGCTTCGGCAGTCAGTGTATCGTCGCCAGCATCGACGCGCTCCGCGAGAACGGATCGTGGCGCTGCTACACGCACGGCGGCACCGAACGGACCGATCTGGACGCGATCGAATGGGCTGCCGAATGCGAGGCGCGCGGCGCCGGCGAGATCCTGCTGACCTCGATCGACCAGGACGGGGCCCGGAGCGGCTACGATCTCGAGCTCACGCGACAGGTCGCCGACAGCGTGCCGGTACCCGTCATCGCCTCGGGGGGCGCGGGCCAGGCCGAGCACCTGCGCGACGCATTCACGGAGGGGCATGCTTCCGCCGCCCTGGTCGCGGGCATCCTGCACGACGGACTCACCACGGTGGGGGCGCTCAAGTCGGAGCTGACCGGCTGGGGAATCGCCGTGCGCCCGCTGCGGAGTAACCCATGAGCGACCGCACCATCTCCACCACCCGCGACTTGGACGCGCTCGCGTTCGGTACGGGCACCGGGACCTCGGACGCTCTCCTCCCGGTGGTCGTCCAGGACGCCGCCACGGGGGAGGTCCTCATGGTCGCGTTCACCAACCGCGCGGCGCTCGAGAAGACGCTCGCCACCGGACAGATGCACTTCTGGTCGCGCCGCCGGAACGAGCTCTGGCGCAAAGGGGAGACGAGCGGCAACACCCTCGCGGTCGTGTCGCTCCACGCCGATTGCGATGCGGACACCGTGCTCGCCCGCGTGAGGCCAGCCGGCCCGACCTGCCACACCGGAGAACGTACCTGTTTCGGCGATGGTGCCGACGTCGCCGTCTCGGCGCTCGCGCGCCTCGACCGCACGCTGCAGGCCCGCCAGGTGGAGCGTCCTGCGGGTAGCTACACCGTGAAGCTGCTCGACAACACGAACCTGCGGCTGAAGAAGCTCGGCGAGGAGAGCGCCGAGCTGGTCGCGGCCCTCGCCGTGGGTGACACGGGCCGCGCCACCGAGGAGGCCGCGGATCTCGTCTACCACGTGGTGGTGGCGCTGCGCGCGGCCGGAGTCGACGTGAACGCGCTGCTCGAGGAGCTCGACCGGCGGGCATGAGTACGGACGTCGCCTTCCAGGAAGAGGAGGCGCTCGGCAAAGCATACGATGCCCGCCTCATGCGGCGGTTGCTCCACTACCTCCGCCCGTACTGGAAGCAGGTCGCGCTCGCCCTGCTGGTGTTGCTGCTCGCGGCGGGCGCCAACGTCATCGGCCCCTGGATCACGCAGCGCGTCATCGACGAGGCGATCCCGAACGGGGACACCGACCTCCTCCGCGTCCTCACGCTCGCGTTCTTCGGAACGGTCGTCGTCGGCTTCGCGCTCGAGTATGTCGAGTCGCTCGTTACCACCTGGTTGGGCCAGTCCGTCATGTACGACCTGCGCAAGGAGATCTTCCACAAGCTCCAACGCGCGGACCTCAAGTTCTACGACAAGACGCCGATCGGGCGTCTCATGACGCGCATCACCAACGACGTCGAGACGCTCAACGAGCTATTCAGCTCGGGCCTGGTGACTGTATTCGGCGACCTCTTCACCCTCGCGTTCATCGCCGTCGCCATGCTACGGATGAACTGGCAACTGGCTTTGGTCACCTTCGCCGTGTTGCCCCTGGTGTTCATCACCGTGTTCGCGTTCCGCGCGAAGATCCGTGAGGCGTACCGTGAGATCCGTGTGCGCATCGCCCGCGTGAACGCCTTCATGCACGAGCGCATCACCGGCGTTCGCGTGGTGCAGCTGTTCAATCGCGAGGAGGCCGACGCCGCGAAGCTCGCCGAGCTGAACGACGACCACCTCCAGGCAAACCTGCGCTCCATCAAGTATTACGCCCTCTTCTTCCCGCTGATGGAGTTCTTCACCGCGCTCGCCCTCGCGCTGATCATCTGGTTCGGGGGTGTGCGCAGCCTGGACGGAGCGGTCACCATCGGCGTGATCGCGGCGTTCCTGCAATACGCGCGGCGGTTCTTCCAGCCGATCCAGGACCTGTCGGAGAAGTACAACCTGCTCCAGAGCGCGATGGCGTCTTCGGAGCGGGTGTTCAAGCTGCTCGATCACGACATCGCGGTCGTGGACCCAGCCAACCCTCGGCCGCTCCCCGACCCGCCGGAGGGCCACATCCAGTTCGACCACGTCTGGTTCGCCTACGGCACCACCACGGCGGGAGAGCCGGACTGGGTGCTGCGCGACGTGAGCCTGGATGTTCGTCCCGGTGAGAAGGTCGCGATCGTCGGCCACACCGGAGCGGGCAAGACCACGCTCATCAATCTCTTGATGCGCTTCTACGACCCCACCCGGGGACGGATTCTGCTCGACGGCGTCCCGATCCACGAGGTGCGGATCCGCGATCTGCGCTCGCGCATCGGCCTCGTCCTCCAGGACGTGTTCCTGTTCAGCCAGGACGTCGGCTACAACATCCGCCTCGGCGCCTCGGATATCGACGACGAGCGGGTACGGACGGCTGCGGAGCGTGTGGGCGCCTCCCCCTTCATCGACCGACTCCCACAGGGCTACGATCAGCCGCTCGGGGAGCGTGGGGCGACCTTGTCGGTCGGCGAGCGCCAATTGGTCAGCTTCGCGCGCGCGCTCGCGTTCGATCCGGCAGTCCTGGTGCTGGACGAGGCGACCAGCTCGGTAGACTCCGAAATCGAAGCCCGGATCGAAGCCGCCACCGACGAGCTGCTCCAAGGCCGGACCTCCCTGGTGATCGCGCACCGGCTCTCCACCATCCAGAACGCCGACCGCATCGTGGTCATGCACCACGGCGAGGTGCGGGAGCAGGGCACGCACGAGGAGTTGCTCGAGATGAGCGGGCTCTATGCGCGGCTGCACGAACTCCAGTTCGCGCCCGCCACTGGATAGCGCGGTCCGCCGCGACCGTCAGTTCCCGTCGTCGTCCTGGGCCCTGACCCCCGCCACCGAGTCGAGAACCGCATGGCGCCGTGAGACCGGAGCGAGCGCGCCGGCCACTCGGATGAGCGGCTCATTCTCGAAGCCGGCCACCGGCTCGAGCGCCGCTTCGGTGTAGCGGCTTCCCGGGTTCCAGAGGATCCACTCCTCGAGGCCGGCATCGTAGGTCGCCTGGATCTGGGCACGCACCTCGGCCGCCGCGTACGGGGGTTGGCCTAGCGAGAAGTCCTGGAGCCAGGGGATGGTCGCACCCGCTCCCTCGATGCGCGCCGATTTGCGTTGCGCGTCGCGTAGGGCACGGAGCACGATCTCGTACGGATACGCGTTCGGGGTGGCGTAGCCGAAGCTCCCCGTCCAGTAGTGGCTCGGATAGATCATCGGCAGAGCCGCATCGACGCGATCGATCATCGACTCCCACACCTGACCGATGCCCACGTCCCGGTCAGCGGATGTGGTCACGCCGAACACGTCGGCGGTGAACTGCACGTTCAGGTCGGCGAGTTCTCGGCGCGTGAAGTCGAGTAGCTCGCGGATGGCGGCGGCTTTGGTGCGCCCCTCCGATCCGCCGAACACGGCGCGCGCCATGTCCTCCTCGGGCGCGTCCGGGAACCGCACGTAGTCGTACTGGATCTCCGGGAAACCCATACGGGCTACCTCCCGCGCGATCTCCAGGTGGTACTCCCACACGCCCCTCTCGTAGGCGTTCAGCCAGGTGATCCCCTTGCTGTCCATCCAGACGCCACCGGCCGTGTCGGCCACGGCGAGCTCCGGCCGATACTTGGCCAAGATCGCGTCCTGCACGATGACGATGCGCGCGATCGGATAGATCCGCTCCTCCTCGAGCTGCGCCAGCAGTCCCGACAGATCGCGAATGCGGAGGTCCTGGGTCGCCCCGATCTCGTGCGCGAGCGGAACTTCCGTGTGATGGCTGATGAAGCCGCTCGCATCCTTGATGTCGATGACGAAGGCGTTCACCTCGGTGCGGAGCGCCATGTCCATGAGGGCGCGCATGCGGTTGGCCGACCCGGCGGCCCACGCGTTCACGTAGATCCCTCGCACAGCGCGAGGGCGCGGGAAGCGCGAACCGGCAGATGCGGGAGCCAACTGCGCCGACGGCGATGCGGCAGGCTGCGCCTGCGGCGTCGGCTCGACGATTGCGGTATTGGCCCCCGTCACCTCGGCGGCCACGCTCGCCGGAACCAGCGCTTCGGCCAGCACAGCACCGGCCTGTCGCGAAAGAGGAACCGCCCCGCCTTCGCACGCGAGGAGCGCGAGCGAGACCGGGACAAGCGCGGCGAGCGAACGACGGACGGGTCTCAAGGATCGGCGTCGTCTAGTAGGCCGGCAGGTCCGGATCGACTTCGTTGCGCCAGGCGAGGACGCCGCCCTTCAGGTTCAACACGCGCTCGTACCCGTTCTGCAGGAGGATCTTGGCCGCCCAATCGCTTCGGCGTCCGCTCCTGCAATACAGCACGATCTCCTTGGCCCGGTCCAGTTCTTCGTACCGATCCGGGAACTCCCCCGTGGGAATGCGGGCCTGTCCGTGCTCTGGCAGGTCGGCGATGTCCGCCTCGTAGGTCTCGCGAACGTCGACCAGAAGGGGCACGTCGCCAGCGTCCAAACGAGCCTTGAGCTCCGTGGCGGTGATGATCGGAACTGTCGCGGCTGGGGTCATACCGGGGGTCGGGGCGGCAGGAGAGGGTCCAGGAGATCCGCCGTGCGGCGGGCGGCTCCGCGATGGCCCTGAATATAGACAAACGCATGTTCCGAGGCCTGTTCGCGGAGGGCCCCGCCCAGGAGCCAGCGCTTCGCCGCCTCTGCGAGCTCGCGCGGGTCGGCCACCGCCAGGGCGCCCCCAACCGAGAGAAGGGCGCCGGCCGCCGCCGACCGCCCGTGATGGGGCCCAAAGAGGACCGGCACGCCCGCCGCCGCCGGCTCGATCACGGAGTGCAAACCCCGGCGTCCAAAGCCCCCTCCCACGTACGCCACGTCGCCGACCGAGTAGAGG
>JBEBGN010000217.1:0-4680 GCA_040081395.1 Longimicrobiales bacterium | reverse complement strand
AAGAACCGTGCAAGCTTGAACGGAACTGCACGGGGTCATTCGCACGCTATTCCGCGCGGCCTTGCAAGGCAAGAAAGTCGATTTCCCAGGCGAACCTCAGCTGTGGGGTCAACCCTACACTCGGCGACCACTTTGTGGCGTCGACGCCGGACGTGCCACATGCGATCCGGCCGCCGGAAGTGGCTGTACGGAGGCCCCCCGAGGACCTAGTTTCCGCGACACATGCGTTTCCTGACCGTACTCCTGGCGTTGCTGCTCGTGAGCGTGCCCGTGTCGGCCTCGGCACAGCTCTTCCTCACGGGTGATCCCGGCCGCTCGGTGCGCACCCGGGCAGATCTCGAGCGCCTGCTGGCCGAGTACGATGCCGCCATTGCTTCCCCCGCCTACTCCGAGGGCGTGAAGCAGTCGATCCGTGTCGACGCGGATCGCATTCGCACGCGGCTGCGGGACGGTGACTTCCGCGTCGGCGATCGGGTGTACGTCTCGATCCAGGGCGAGATCAACTATCCGGACACCGTGACGGTCGAGTCCGGTCCCATGATTGCGCTCGAACCGTTCGGCCAGATTTCCTTGGCGGGGGTGCTGAGGTCGGAGATCGTAGACCACCTGACGGAGGAGTTGGCCCGCTTCATCCGCACACCCGTCGTGCGCGCTCAGGGGCTGATGCGCCTATCGGTGCTCGGTGCCGTCGGACAGCCCGGCTTCTATACGATGCCCGCCGAGACCCTGTTGGAGAACGTGATCATGATGGCGGGCGGGCCCGGCGCGAACGCGGTCCTCGACGAACTACGTATCGAGCGCGCGGGCCAGGCGTTGTACGAGGAGGAAGCGGTGCAGGAGGCGCTCCGCGCGGGCCTCACCCTCGATCAGCTGAACCTGGAAGCCGGGGACCAACTGTTCCTGCCCACCGCGAGCGCCGGAAATTTCTTACTGGGTACGTTCATGCCGGTCATCGGCGCGATCGCGTCGACGACCTTCCTGCTCTTCCAGCTCGGCATCTTCTGAGCTCTACGGCGCCCTTCTGGGGCGCCCCGCATCAGCCCGCGTTCAGCTCTCGCAGCACCTCGTCGTGGAGCAGCCCGTTCGTGCTGATGCCCGACCCACCGTGGATGGTCGCCCGGCCGTCGAGCGTGGTGAACCGCCCACCCGCCTCGGTGGTGATGGTCAGGAAGGGACCCGCGTCCCAGGGCTTCATGACCGGGTCGACCTGGGCCTCGATGCGCCCGGTCGCCACGAGCGCGTGGCCGTAGCAGTCACCCCAGGTGCGTGAGAACGCGCTGCGCTGCTGGAGCCTGCGCCACCCCGGTCCCTCCGAGCGCCGGAGCAGGCGCTCCACGTCGGTCGTGCAGATGACCGCTTCTTCCATGCGTGACACGCTCGAGACGCGGCACGGCTTCCCGTTCCACTTGCAGCCGAGCCCCTTGCCGGCGGAGACCATCTCGTCGAGGGGAGGGAAGTAGGTCACGCCGACCACGGGCTCCCCGTCGGCCTCGATGCCGATGAGCACGCCGTAGAGCGGCACGCCGTGCATGAACGAGCGGGTGCCGTCGATGGGGTCGAGGATCCACCGCACCCGCGCGCCCACGTTCGACTCCCCGTACTCCTCGCCCAGCACCCCGTGCTCGGGATACTTCTTCGCAACGCGCTTCCGGATGAGCTCCTCGGCCTTCCGGTCCGCGATGGTGACGGGGCTGCCGTCGCTCTTGTCGTCCGCGTCCACGAGGCCGCCGTAGTAGCGCAGCGTGAGGGCGCCCGCCTCGTACGCCATGTCGATGGCGAATGCGAGCAGCTCCTGACCCTCGCTCTTCTTCCTCGTCGGCTTCTTCGTGGGCTTCCGGGGCGCCTTCTTCGTCGCCTTCTTCACGTTCTTCTTCACGCTTTGGCCTGTGCTCTCCGGCCGACCGCGGGGCGGCTGGCCTTGTCTCGGTACATGTCGGCGTCAGCCGAACGGATGAGGTCGTTCACGGTCGCCATCTTGTCGGGGTCGAACTCGGCGATGCCCGCACTCACGTGGATGCCGAACTTGGCGAGGGTCTCGTGCACGGCGGATCGAGCCTTCACCCGCTCCACGTAGGCCCGTACCCCCTCGAGGTTCGTGTCGGTGAGCACGGAGACGAACTCGTCGCCCCCGTAGCGCGCCACGAGGTTCATCGCCCGGTTCTCGTGCGAGAGCACCTCGGCGAACCCCTTGAGGATTTCGTCTCCGGCCACGTGCCCGAAGGTGTCGTTGTAGTGCTTGAAGTTGTCGAGGTCGAACACCGCGATCGCGAGCGCACGGCCACGCCGGGCTGCCGCGACTTCGTGATCCAAGTGGATCTGCAGGCGGCGCCGATTGGGCAGATGCGTGAGTGGATCGGTGATCGACAGCGCGTGCAGGTTCGAGTGCAGGCGGGCATTCTGGAGCGCGACCGAGCCTTGTGCGGCCAGCCGCTGGAGTACCGCGGTGTCGAGCGCGTCGAAGTGGCGGGGCTGGCGGCTTCCCGCGGTGAGCACCCCGGTCACGCGGCCGTCGGCTTCGATCGGCACGCCGACGGCGGATCCGCGCGCGATGTGCTGTTTGAGGTGGTCGGGCACGAGCTCGCTCGCAGCGATGTTGTCGACCACGAATGGATGCCGCTCGTCCAGGAGCACGCGGGCGATCTCGCCTTTGATGTCCCACTCGAGCCCCTTGGGGAGGTTGATGTCGCCGCCCGACTCGGCCACGCGGCAGACGAACTCCGACCTCCCATCGGTGAGCCACACCGAGGCACCGTCGACATCCAGCAGATCGAGCGCCGCCTGGACGATGCGTCCGAGCACCATCTCGGGGTCGAGCTCGCGCGTGAGCGCCCGGCCGATCTCCTCCATTTCCTCGGCCTCGCGCCGGCGGCGCTCGAGTTCGGCGAACTGGAGCGCGTTCTCGACGGCCACCGCGGCGATGTCGGCGATCGCTTCCAGGAGGTCGAGGTCGTCCTGGGTGTAGACGCCGGCTTCGTAACTCTGCGCGCTGATCGCACCCAAGACGCGACCGTGGTGGATCATGGGTGCGGTGATGGCAGCCACGGCGACCTTGGACTCGTCGCCGAGCACCATGAGCGCGTCCCCCTTCAGGGCGTCGTTCTCCAGCGTGGCCTGGCGGCTCCGGATCACCTTGGAGTCCGAGCCCCGGTACGACACATCCACGCGGTGTACCTGACCCCTGTCGACATAAAAGACCACGCGCGCGAGGTCACGGCTCTGGTCGTAAAGCGCGATGTAGAACCCTGCCGCCTCGACCGCCTTGGCGGACTCGCGGTAGATCTTCTCGTACAGCTCGTCCTCGCTGAGCGTGGCAGCGAGAGTGCGGGCGATATCGAGCAGGACGCGGTAGCGGTCCGCGTCCCCGGGTCGACCCTTCGCGGGGCTCGAGGCGGGTGGAGTCATGAGCGCCTGAACATGGAGGGTCGGAGAAGGCGCGACAACACAGTCGTTGACGCGAGAGCCCTTCAAGATTGAGAGGTTGCGAAGGGCGCATGGTGCCATGGTCGGGTCCCACGAGGCCGGCTCGCTTTGACGCATGCGCACGACTCCCTACAATGATTCGATCCACGGGACCCGGAGGAGGATCCGATGCCCGCTCCCGCGAAGGTCCGCTACACCTACGCCGACTACCTCGCGACGCCGGAGGACTCGTCGCGGTACGAAGTCGTCGACGGGGAGCTGTTCGTGACCGCGGCCCCCCGCTTCCGGCACCAAGAAGTCGTGGCCAACATCCTGTGGCTCCTGGGGTCGCTTGCGCGTGAGCACGGGCTCGGGAAGGTGGTTGGGGGCCCGATCACGGTGCGCCTGCACGACGAGCTCGTCACCGAGCCGGACGTCGCGTTCCTGCGTGACGATCGATTGAACCTGGTCCAAGGCGGTCGCATCCACGGTGCTCCCGACCTCGTGGTGGAGGTCCTCTCCCCCTCGAACCGGCCCTTCGACCGGGATCTGAAGCGGGCCGGCTACCTCGACCACGGTGTGCCGGAGCTGTGGCTCGTCGACGCGGACGAGAACACGATCGAGGTCTGGCGGTCAGGCGAGGAGTCTCGGACCCTGTTGGGAGGGTCCGTCGAGTGGCGTACAGGTGCGCTCACGTTTGAGATCCCGCTCGAAGAGATCTTCCGGGGCTGAACGCGTGCCGGCGCCGCGTTGCTCTCACCGCCCAGGCGCGGACGGCGCTAGCCCTTCCGGTCGGTCCTGTTCTTGATCTCGTGGCCGATGGCCGCGATGAGGCGCGCCTCCCGCAGATCGGGCTGAGCCCGCGACACGAGCGTGCGCAAGGTCCGCATGACGGATTCGGGTTTGCGTGACTTGAAGAAGTCGATGGCGCCGAGGCCCTTCTCGAGCGCCGCGAAGGTGCTCTCGAGCTCCTCCTGGGTCGGCGGCCTGGTTGCGCGGCGCCCTTTGGGAAGCGGCGCGGTGCCCTCCCCGAGCGCGAGGAAGGTTTCGTAGGCGAGGAGAAGGCATGCCTGCGCGAGGTTGAGGCTCTTGTACGCGGGGTCCGTGGGGATCATGGTCACGATGTGGCACCGGTCGAGTGCCTCGTTGGTGAGTCCGCGGTCCTCGCGTCCGAACACGATCGCCACCGTCTCCTCGGCGGCATGGGCGGCGATCGAGGTCGCGGCGTCGCGGGGGCGCCCGTACGTGCGCCCGGCCGTGCGCGCCCGCGCGCTGGTGCCG
>JBEBGN010000216.1:0-4689 GCA_040081395.1 Longimicrobiales bacterium | reverse complement strand
CGGCACCAGCGCGCGGGCGCGCACGGCCGGGCGCACGTACGGGCGCCCCCGCGACGCCGCGACCTCGATCGCCGCCCATGCCGCCGAGGAGACGGTGGCCATCGTGTTCGGCCGCGAGGACCGCGGGCTCACCAACGAGGCGCTCGACCGGTGCCACGCCGTGACCATGATCCCCACGGACCCCGCGTACAAGAGCCTCAACCTCGCCCAGGCGTGCCTTCTGCTCGCCTACGAGACCTTCCTGGCGCTCGGCGAGGGGACCGGCCCGCTCCCGAAGGGACGGCGCGCGACCAGACCGCCGACCCAAGAGGAGATGGAGAGCACCTTCGCGGCGCTCGAGAAGGGGCTCGGAGCCATCGACTTCTTCAAGTCACGTAAGCCGGAATCCGTCATGCGGACCTTGCGCACGCTCGTGTCGCGGGCTCAGCCCGACCTGCGCGAGGCGCGCCTCATCGCAGCCATCGGCCACGAGATCAAGAACAGGACCGACCGGAAGGGCTAGCGCCGTCCGCGCCTTGGCGGTGGGAGCAACTCGGGCGCGTCGCGGCGTTCAGCCCCGGAAGATCTCCGCGAGCGGGATCTCAAACGTGAGCGCACCCGTACGCCAATCGACGGACCCTCCCAACAGGGTCCGCGGCTCCACGCCGGAACGCCAAACCTCGATCGTGTTCTCGTCCGCGTCGACGAGCCACAGCTCCGGCACGCCGTGGTCGAGGTAGCCGGCCCGCTTCAGATCCCGGTCGAAGCGCCGGTTCGAGGGGGAGAGGACCTCCACCACGAGGTCGGGAGCACCGTGGATGCGACCGCCTTGGACCAGGTTCAATCGATCGTCACGCAGGAACGCGACGTCCGGCTCGGTGACGAGCTCGTCGTGCAGGCGCACCGTGATCGGGCCCCCAACCACCTTCCCGAGCCCGTGCTCACGCGCAAGCGACCCCAGGAGCCACAGGATGTTGGCCACGACTTCTTGGTGCCGGAAGCGGGGGGCCGCGGTCACGAACAGCTCCCCGTCGACGACTTCGTACCGCGACGAGTCCTCCGGCGTCGCGAGGTAGTCGGCGTAGGTGTAGCGGACCTTCGCGGGAGCGGGCATCGGATCCTCCTCCGGGTCCCGTGGATCGAATCATTGTAGGGAGTCGTGCGCATGCGTCAAAGCGAGCCGGCCTCGTGGGACCCGACCATGGCACCATGCGCCCTTCGCAACCTCTCAATCTTGAAGGGCTCTCGCGTCAACGACTGTGTTGTCGCGCCTTCTCCGACCCTCCATGTTCAGGCGCTCATGACTCCACCCGCCTCGAGCCCCGCGAAGGGTCGACCCGGGGACGCGGACCGCTACCGCGTCCTGCTCGATATCGCCCGCACTCTCGCTGCCACGCTCAGCGAGGACGAGCTGTACGAGAAGATCTACCGCGAGTCCGCCAAGGCGGTCGAGGCGGCAGGGTTCTACATCGCGCTTTACGACCAGAGCCGTGACCTCGCGCGCGTGGTCTTTTATGTCGACAGGGGTCAGGTACACCGCGTGGATGTGTCGTACCGGGGCTCGGACTCCAAGGTGATCCGGAGCCGCCAGGCCACGCTGGAGAACGACGCCCTGAAGGGGGACGCGCTCATGGTGCTCGGCGACGAGTCCAAGGTCGCCGTGGCTGCCATCACCGCACCCATGATCCACCACGGTCGCGTCTTGGGTGCGATCAGCGCGCAGAGTTACGAAGCCGGCGTGTACACCCAGGACGACCTCGACCTCCTGGAAGCGATCGCCGACATCGCCGCCGTGGCCGTCGAGAACGCGCTCCAGTTCGCCGAGCTGGAGCGGCGCCGGCGCGAAGCCGAAGAAATGGAGGAGATCGGCCGGGCGCTCACGCGCGAGCTCGACCCCGAGATGGTACTCGGCCGGATCGTCCAGGCGGCGCTCGACCTGCTGGACGTCGACGGTGCCTCGGTGTGGCTCACCGACGGGAGGGCGGAGTTCATCTGTCGGGTGGCCGAGTCGGGCGGCGACATCAACCTCCCCAAGGGGCTCGAGTGGGACATCAAGGGCGAGATCGCCCGGGTGCTCCTGGACGAGCGGCATCCGTTCGTGGTCGACAACATCGCTGCGAGCGAACTCGTGCCCGACCACCTCAAAGAGCATCTCGCGCGCGGGTCCGCCGTCGGCGTCCCGATCGAAGCCGACGGTCGCGTGACCGGCGTGCTCACCGCAGGAAGCCGCCAGCCCCGCCGCTTCGATGCACTCGACACCGCCGTGCTCCAGCGCCTGGCGGCCCAAGGCTCCGTCGCCCTCCAGAACGCCCGCCTGCACTCGAACCTGCACGCGTTGTCGATCACCGATCCCCTCACGCATCTGCCCAATCGACGCCGCCTCCAGATCCACTTGGATCACGAAGTCGCGGCAGCCCGGCGTGGCCGTGCGCTCGCGATCGCGGTGTTCGACCTCGACAACTTCAAGCACTACAACGATACCTTCGGGCACGTGGCCGGAGACGAAATCCTCAAGGGGTTCGCCGAGGTGCTCTCGCACGAGAACCGGGCGATGAACCTCGTGGCGCGCTACGGGGGCGACGAGTTCGTCTCCGTGCTCACCGACACGAACCTCGAGGGGGTACGGGCCTACGTGGAGCGGGTGAAGGCTCGATCCGCCGTGCACGAGACCCTCGCCAAGTTCGGCATCCACGTGAGTGCGGGCATCGCCGAGTTCGACCCCGACAAGATGGCGACCGTGAACGACCTCATCCGTTCGGCTGACGCCGACATGTACCGAGACAAGGCCAGCCGCCCCGCGGTCGGCCGGAGAGCACAGGCCAAAGCGTGAAGAAGAACGTGAAGAAGCCGACGAAGAAGGCGACCCGGAAGCCCACGAAGAAGCCCACGAAGAAGCCGACGAGGAAGAAGAGCGAGGGTCAGGAGCTGCTCGCATTCGCCATCGACATGGCATACGAGGCGGGTGCGCTCACACTGCGCTACTACGGCGGCCTCGTGGACGCGGACGACAAGAGCGACGGCAGCCCCGTCACCATCGCGGACCGGAAGGCCGAGGAGCTTATCCGCAAGCGCGTCGCCAAGAAGTATCCCGAGCACGGTGTGCTCGGCGAGGAGTACGGCGAGTCGAATGTCGGCGCGCGCGTGCGGTGGATCCTCGACCCCATCGACGGTACCCGCTCCTTCATGCACGGCGTGCCGCTCTACGGCGTACTCATCGGCATCGAGGCCGACGGTGAACCCGTGGTCGGCGTGACGTATTTTCCGCCCCTCGACGAGATGGTCTCCGCCGGCAAAGGGCTCGGTTGCAAGTGGAATGGGAAGCCTTGCCGCGTCTCGAGCGTGTCACGCATGGAAGAAGCGGTCATCTGCACGACCGACGTGGAGCGCCTGCTCCGGCGCTCGGAGGGACCGGGGTGGCGCAGGCTCCAGCAGCGCAGCGCGTTCTCACGCACCTGGGGTGACTGCTACGGTCACGCGCTCGTGGCGACCGGGCGCATCGAGGCCCAGGTCGACCCGGTCATGAAGCCCTGGGACGCGGGTCCCTTCCTCACCATCACCACCGAGGCGGGGGGTCGGTTCACCACGCTCGACGGCCGGGAGACCATCCACGGCGGGTCGGGCATCAGCACGAACGGGCTGCTCCACGACGAGGTGCTGCGGGAGCTGAACGCGGGCTGATGCGGGGCGCCTTGGGCGCCACCGAGTTCAGAAGATGCCGAGCTGGAAGAGCAGGAAGGTGGTCGACGCGATCGCGCCAATGACCGGCATGACCGTCCCCAGCAGGAAGTTTCCGGCGCTCGCGGTAGGCAGGAATAGTTGGTCCCCGGCCTCCAGGTTCAGCTGATCGAGGGTGAGGCCCGCTCGGAGCGCCTCCTGGACTGCTTCCTCCTCGTACAGCGCCTGGCCCGCGCGCTCGATACGTAGTTCGTCGAGGACCGCGTTCGCGCCGGGCCCGCCCGCCATCATGATCACGTCCCCCAGCAGCGTCTCGGCGGGCATCGTGTAGAAGCCGGGCTGCCCCACGTCGCCGAGCACCGACAGGCGCATCAGCCCCTGAGCGCGCACGACGGGTGTTCGGATGAAGCGCCCGAGTTCATCGGTCAGGTGGTCTACGATCTCCGACCTGAGCACGCCCGCGAGCGAGATCTGACCGAAGGGCTCGAGGGCGATCATGGGACCGGACTCGACCGTCACGGTGTCCGGATAGTTGATCTCCCCCTGTATGGAGACGTACACGCGATCGCCGACGCGGAAGTCACCGTCCCGCAGCCGGGTGCGAATGCGGTCCGCGTCCACGCGGATCGACTGCTTCACGCCGTCGGAATAGGCGGGGGAGGCCAGGGCTGCGTCGTACTCGGCCAGCAGGCGCCCGAGGTCTGCCCGGGTGCGCACCGAGCGGCCGGGATCGCTCGTGAGGAAGAGCTGTGCCGAGGCCGACACGGGCACAGTCACGAGCACCAACGCCAGGAGTACGGTCAGGAAACGCATGCGTTGCGGAAGCTAGGTCCTGGGGGGGCCTCCGTACAGCCACTTCCGGCGGCTGGATCGCATGTGGCACGTCCGGCGTCGACGCCACAAAGTGGTTGCCGGGTGTAGAGTAGACCCCACAGATGAGGTTCGCCTGGGAAATCGACTTTCTTGCCTTGCAAGGCCGCGCGGAATAGCGTGCGAATGACCCCGTGCAGTTCCGTTCAAGCTTGCACGGTTCTT
>JBEBGN010000215.1:0-4693 GCA_040081395.1 Longimicrobiales bacterium | reverse complement strand
CCCCCCGCCCCACCCTTCGTCCAGGGACCGTCGCGTCACTGTGATCCGCTCCGCCCGCATCCGTGCGCTCATCGGCTCCGCAGCTTCGGCCCTCCTCATCGGCTCCTGCGTGGGGAACGACGGGCCCCTGGATCCGGGAGAAAGCGCGCTGGTCGCGATCGCGCTCCAGCCGGCGCTGATCCCCTCGCCGGCGGACGGAACCGCCCTGCCGGTGAACCGGATCCGCACGACGGCTGCTCGGTCTGCAGACGGGGTGGTGCTCCGGGAGCAGCGCTTCGAGGTGTCGCCCACCGCCGCGTCCTGGACCCTCGACATCGAGGTCCCGGCCACCGCGACGCCGGTCGACGTCGTTCTATATATGTATCTGAACAACGTGGCGACCGACGGCACGGAGACCACGCAGTTCAGCGGGCGCTCCCTCCCGTTCGCAGCCACGGCCGGCGTGACGTTGACCAACGTCGACGTGGACATCGTGCGGGGGCCCCCTTCGAACCTCTCGGTCACCGGTGTGACCATCGGCGTGTATCCCGACACGCTGTTCGTGGGGTCGAGCAGCCTCATGTCGGCGACCGCCACGACGACCAGCTCGACGCCCGCATCGATCTTCTGGACGTCACTCGACCCGGCGGTCCTGACCACGGTGGACTCCACGGCTACGGGCATCGTCCCGGGCTTGGCCGCGGTGGTCGCTTCCGCAGGAGCTTTCGCGGATACGGTGAGCATCGTGGTCATCGTGCCACCCGTCGACTCGGTGCGCGCCCTCCCGGACAGCGCCGATGTGCTTCTCGGGGGGACGCGTCCCTATTCGGCACAGCTCCGCGACCCGAGTGGCAACCTGCTGAGCGGACGGGTCGTTCGTTGGTCCACCGCGAACGCGGCCATTGCGACGGTCGACTCGATCACCGGGGTGGTCTCCGGTGTGACGCTGGGCGCGACCACGGTGCGGGCGACGAGCGAAGGACAATTCGACGACGCTGTCGTACGGGTGGTGAATGTGCCGGTGCGCTCCGTGCTGGTGTCGCCCGACAGCGCCGTGGTGGCGGCGGGCAACACGACGGCGTTCACGGCGGTCACGCGCGACTCGATCGGCGGCCTCCTCACGGGGCGTGTGGTGACGTGGGCGACGGGCAACCCAGCGATCGCGACGGTCAACAGTTCGGGCCTCGTCACGGCCGTGGCGACCGGCACCACCACGGTGCGTGCCACCAGTGAGGGCGTGTTCGACGACGCGACCGTGCGCGTGACGAGTGTACCGACCGGCGGTGGCGGCATCACCTGGAACGCGATGCGCAGCGGCAACTGGAGCGACCCCACGGGGTGGAACCTGGGCCGCATTCCGCAGGCCGGCGATACGGTCTACCTGACGGTGAACGACGACCACACGATCACGCTCGACGTCGACGCGACCGTCGCGCGACTCGTGATCGGTGGCACCGTCGACCCCATCTACCTCAACGTCGGCGGCAACGACCTCACGGTCACGACGGACATCTCCCTGAGCTCCCTGGCCCTGTTCCAGGTCACGAGCGGCACGGTCACAGCGAGCTTGATCGTCAACAACGGAACCGTGCGCGTCCTGGGTGCCGCCACCTTCAACGCAGACATCGAGAACTACGACGTCTGGGAGATTTCCGGCCTCAGCTCGTCCATGAGCATGACCCGGCCGGGCGGCGGGTCCTTTTACAACGAAGCGGCCCTGTCCATCGATACCACAGCCGTCCTGAACATGGGACCTGACGGCTACCTCGAGTTTGCTGGCGGCACCGCCACGTTCTTTGACGCGGGAGTCGCACTGATCGGCCTGGGCGGCAAGCTGATCCTCGACCAGGACCTCACCATCGACGGGCCGCACGTCATCATCTCCGACGGCGAGATCGACGAGTTCGCCCTCAGTCGCCTTACGATCGGTCCGCAGTCGGTGATCCAGATAGTGAGCACGACGCAACAGGGCGTCGTGTACCCCACGCTGGAGGTGCAGGGTGCCTTCTTCGTGTCGGGACCGGATATGATCATGGACGATTCGCTCATCGTGGCGATTGGCGGCGTCGTCGCCGTCGACGGCAGCAATGGAGCGACTCAGCTCCTGACGGAAGCAGTATCGAACGAGGGCATCATCCTGCTGTCGGGAGCCGACTCGGTGAGCTTCGGGCCCGGCGCCAACACGCAGTCGCTTCTCAACCGCAGCGGGGGCATCATCCAGCTTGCGCCGGGCGGTGAGCGCATCCTCAACGGCGAGCTCGTCAACCAAGGGGAACTCCTCGTCGCGGGACCGACGACGCTGCAACGCGGGTTATTCCCTGCAGGCTCGAGCCACGCCACCGCGAATCACGTGAATAGCGGCCTCATCGAGTTGATTGCTGGCGGCTCATTCGACGTCGTGCTCGGGGGCGTGTCGCCCACGTTCACGAACGCCGACTCGATCTTGGTCGGCGCAGGATCCACGCTCTCCGTCTCGAATCTGGCGACTCCTGCGGGCTCGATCGTCAATGCCTCCACGGGCGTACTCGCGGGCGACGGCACCGTCGACGTCCGCACCGGCGTGCCGAGTGGCGTGAACAACGGCATCATCGCGCCCGGGCTCTTCGGGACCGGGGCGCTCACCTGGATGGGTGCGGTGCCGATGGGGCCGACCGGCAGCATCGAGATCGAGCTCCAGGGCACCACCCCCGGCACCGGGTACGACCAGCTCAACGCGAGCTTCAACCTGGTGTTGAACGGCACCGGAGGCCCCACGGGGACATTGACCGTGCTCGCGCCGTTCTTCACGCCGACGGCCGGAGACCGGTTCGCCGTGCTCACGTTCGCGCAGCGCGTCGGCAACTTCGCGGCGGTGAACCTGCCCACGGTCTCAGGTGTCACGCTCGACACGCTGTGGGCCGAAGCGGGCGCAATCGACACGCTGTACATCGTCGCGTCGAGTGGGCCGGCGACGACATGGAACGCGGCGAACGACTTCTCGGCGACGCTCAACCCGAACGGGGCCTGGAGATCCGGGTGGACGGCGACGCTCGGCTCGGCGTTCACGCTCTATCCGACCGCGCAGGGCTTCCCGGGCTTCGACGCCTGGATCGACCCCGCGATCGAGAGCCTCGGCACGCCCAGCTTCGCCAAGAATATCTCGGGCGGCGTGAACCAGGGAGTTCAGCCGAACCAGGTCACGCTCCATTCGGCGTGCCTGGCCAACCAGTACTCCGTGCTCCGATGGACCGCGCCCGCTGCGGGCAGCTACAGCGTCGACGTGCAGTTCTTCGCGGGGAGCTCCGGCAACACCGACGCCGGCGTGCTGGTGAACGGCGTCGCCCTGTACACGGTCGCGTCGACCACCACGAACCCGGCCTACTCTTCCGTGCGCAGCCTAGCAGCGGGTGACAACGTCGACTTCGCGGTCGGAGTCGGCGGCGACGGCTGCTCGTCCGACGCGACGCCGCTGAATGTCACGATCACGCAGGTGGGTCCACCGGCTAGCAACCTGAACGCCTGGGTCACCAACCAGAGCGGCACGTGGAACACGGCTGCGAACTGGAGCCAGGGAAGCGTCCCCGACGCGGCGGACTCGGTGGTGATCAACCTTCCCGGCACCTACACGGTGACGATGGCCACGAACGCGACCGTGCAGAGCCTGACCCTGGGCGGAGCGAGCGGGACGCAGACCCTGTCCGCACGGCTCACCCTGGGAGGTCCCAGCCAGATCGGCGCCAACGGCGTCTTGGTGGTCTCAGGGGTCGACATCGGCGGAACAGGTCCGCTCTTGAATCAGGGGACGATCAACCTGAGCACCGCAGACGTGACGCTGCCCATCACGAACCAGGGCACGATCAACTTTGGCGGCACCCCGGTCGTGGACGGCTTGCTGACGACTCTCGCGGGCTCGACGCTTCGGATCGGTGGTGTGACGGGCTCGGCGAACGTGACGGTATCGAACTCGTTCACGAACAATGGGCTGATCGAGCTGACGAGCACGTCCGGCCAGAATTCGGCTTTGAACGTGACCGGCACGCTGACGAACGCTGCGGGTGCGAACCTGAACGTCCTGGCAGCCGCGGGCGGCACGCGGACGCTCGCAGCCGGGCTGAACAATGCCGGCACGGTCACGATGACCAGCCAGTCGCTCACGCTCGTCCGCGTGGGCGCGGTTCACGTGAACAGCGGGACGATCAACGTATCGGGCGGCAACCTTACGCTCACGCAGTCCGGTACCGGGGCCAGCTTCACGAACACGGGCACGATCACGTTGGCGGCCACCCGCCAGTGGCAGGCGTCGGGCGGCACGCTGGACCTGGATCAGGGACAGGTCACGGGGCCCCTCAGCAGCGTCCTGAGCGTCAGCGGGACCACGACATTCGCGGTGGCGCCCTCGGCCGTACGCGTTCCGATGACGTTGACGAGCTCGATCACCATTCCGGGAGGCGTGACCGTGCTCGCGGCGGACACGCTCACGCTGTTCCAGGGCACAGTAATCGACGAACCGGTCACGACATCGGGCCTGATCCGGACGGGCGGGCTCGTCACATTCAACGGCACCTTCACGACGACCCCAACATCCGTGGTGCGGGTTGGCGGGGGAAGCGGCGGCACAGCAGAGCTGGCGGTCGACAGCTCGTTCACGAACAACGGTCTCATCGAGCTGACGAGCACGGCGTTCGCGGGCACGACCCTGACGGTGGCGGGCACGCTCACCAACGCGGCGGGCGCC
>JBEBGN010000214.1:0-4694 GCA_040081395.1 Longimicrobiales bacterium | reverse complement strand
GTGGGGCTCGCCGTCGCGGCGCCGAGCATGGTGAGCCTACTGACCATCTTCTACTCCCTTTTAACCGCGGGGCTTGCAGTCCCGCTCATCGCGGGCCTGTACACGGACTGGGCGGGTCCTCGCCATGCGATCGCGGCGATGGTGGGGGGCATGGTCGGACTCGTATCCGCGCGCGTGCTCGATCTGCCGCAGCGGTCCCCCTGGCTGAGCGAGGCCGTGGTGGGGTTGGGGGTGGCGGGCGTGGCCGTCGCCCTCGTGGCGGTTACGAGTGTTGGCGTCCCCCGGGGGAGGTCGACATAGTGGATGTCTCCATGCGCTCCCCCCGGATTCTCCTCGCGCGGCTCCTCGTCGTTGTCGCCATCGGCTCCTGCGTGGGCAACGATGGCCCGACGGCGGTCCCAGACCAGGCGGTCATCGCCCTCCAGCCGGCGCTGATCCCGTCGCCGGCCGATGCCAGTGCGCTTCCGATCAACAGGATTCGCACCGTCGTCTCCCGCGCCGCGGACGGCGCGCTCCTGCGCGAGCAGCAATTCGAGGTGTCGCCGTCAGCCACGAGCTGGTCCATCGACCTGGACGTACCCGCCGGCAGCTCCCCGATCGATGTGATCGTTTATCTGTCGCTGATCCACGTCGCGAGCGACGGCACCGAAGCGGTCCAGTTCAGCGGACGGACTCCGGCGGCGAGCGTGATGGCGGGAGATCGTGTCACCGGTCTCGACGCGGATATCGTGCGGGGCCCGTTGGCCAACCTGTTCGTCACCGGCCTCACCCTCGGTACGGTGCCCGATACGCTCTTCGTCGGCATCAGTGGTCCGCTTTCGGCGGGCGCGACCACGTCGGGTGCGACGCCACCGACCATCTTCTGGACCGCGCTCGATCCGGCGGTCGTGGCCGTCGTCGACTCGACTGCGACCGGGCTCGCGCCCGGCATCGGGCGCGTGGTTGCGTCGGCGGGCGCGCACGCGGACACCGCGAGCATCGTCGTGATCGTGCCCCCCGTGGACTCGGTGCGCGTGCTGCCCGATAGCGCGGACGTGGTGGCGGGCTCGACGCGGACCTACGCGGTGGAGCTGCGGGACGGAAGCGGGAACTTGCTGACCGGACGTACGCTGTTCTGGTCGACCGGCAACTCCGCCGTGGCGACGGTTACGCAGGCCGGCCTCGTGAACGGGGTGGCACCGGGGGTCTCTACAGTACGCGTGACGAGCGAGGGGGTCTTCGACGACGCGATCGTGCGCGTGACCGCCGCGCCGATACCTGTGGCGTCCGTGCTGGTCTCGCCCGACAGCGCGGTCGTGCAGGCGGGGAACACCACCGCGTTCACCGCGCAGACCTTCGACGGTCAGGGCAACCTGCTGACGGGGCGCGTCGTGACGTGGACGACGGGATCGGGTGCGATCGCGACCGTGGGTGCATCGACGGGAACCGTGACCGGCGTGGCCGCGGGCACCACGACCGTGCGCGCGACCAGCGAAGGCATCTTCGACGACGGGTCGGTGCGCGTGACGGCGGCGCCCACGGGTAGCGGCGGGACGAATAGCTGGCTGGGTGGGAGTGGGAACTGGAGCGACCCCTCGAAGTGGAGCCAGGGCAGGGTCCCGCTCCCGACCGACTCGGTTGCGATCGCCGCCATCGGTCCCTACACGGTCACCTTCGACGTCAATGACTCGATCGCGTACTTGTTGCTCGGTGGACCGACGGGTACATCCACGCTCGCCATGGGGACGGGTCGCGTCCTGACGGTGCTGAACGGAGCGGCCATAGACGTCCTCACCAGCGGACGACTGGAGATGGCGGACGCGACGATCAACGCGGGACTCCTCGTGAACCAGGGCACGGTCCGCACGACCGGCTTGGCCGTCTTCCAAGCCGACGTCGAGACCCTCGGCCATTGGGAGGTGGCGGCGGGGGCGCAGTTCTTCCAGCCTGTCGTCGGTGGCGACTTCGTCAACGGCGGCGTGCTCACCATTGCGGCGTCGGCGGTGCTGAATTTTCCGAGCAACGGTGTGCTGGATATGTGGGTGGGGTCCCTCGTCGGGGACGGCTTCCTGAACCTCGGGAGCGGCTCCAGCCTCCAGCTCGGCCAAGACCTCGCGATCGATGGGCCCCACATCGTGCTCAACGATGCGGAACTCGAGTACTTCGGCGTTCCGCGTCGCCTGACGATCGGGCCGCAATCTTCTTTGCAGCTTCTATCGCAACTGGGTCAGGTGCGCGTCACGCCGAAGATCGACGTGCTGGGCACCTTGGTCGCATCAGGCCCGCAGATCGTCGGTCAGGACTCGTTGTTCGTGCGGGCCGCGGGGAACATGCTGCTCGACGGCACGGGTGGAACCAACTACCAGACGGCCGCGGTGGAGAATTTCGGCACCGTCTTCATCAGCGGCAGCGACTCGGTGCGGATCGGGCCCGGCGCCAACCCGCAAAGCATCGTAAACCGACCGTCTGGCGTCATCCAGATCGCCCCTGGAGTGAGCGCCATCTTCGACGGCACACTCCTCAACCAGGGGGAGATCTCCATTCTCGGTGCGGCCAAGCTGCTGCGCGAGTCGGCCACGGGCACTCCCATCGACGCCGACCATGTGAACGAGGGCCTCGTAACGCTCATCGATGGCGCTTCGCTGGACGTGCGGTTGGGGGGTTCGTCTCCGACCTTCACCAACTCCGGCACCCTCGACGTGCAGGCTTCGACCCTCCTCTCCGTCACGAACCTCTCCGGCGGGTTCATCGATAACACGTCGACCGGCATCATCGGGGGCGGCGGCACCGTCGACGTGAGGGCGGGCGTTCCGACCGGCGTGAACAACGGCACCATCGCCCCGGGAAGCTCACCCGGCATCCTCACTTGGATGGGCGCGGTGCCCATGGGCCCCACCGGCCGCATCGCCATCGAGCTCGAGGGGCTCGCGGCTGGCGCCGAGTACGACCGACTCGACGCGAGCTTCGACCTCGTGCTCAACGGCAACGGCACGCTCGACGTGACCGCCCCGGGCCTCACGCCCGTGGATGGCGATGAGTTCGCGGTGCTCACGTTCGCGCAACGCCAAGGCAATTTCGCCGCGGTGAACGTCCCGACCTTCCCCGGGGTGACCCTCGACACCGTGTGGGCCGAGGCCGGCACGACGGACACGCTCTACCTCGTTGCCACGTCCACCAGCCCAGCGCCCCCGAACCTGAATCGTTGGACCGGTGCGGTGAGCACCGCTTGGGGGACCGCGGGGAACTGGAGCAAGAATGCCGTGCCGGTGGCGAGCGACTCGGTGGTGATCGATCTAGCAGGCACCCCCGTGGTCACTTTGTCGGCGAGCACGACCATCGCCCACCTGAAGCTCGGCCGAGCTGGTAGCGCTCCCTCCCTGGTGATGGGGGGCTCGGGGCACACGCTGACCGTGACGGGAACCGTGATCAACCGCGGATTCGTCTCCTTCCAGGACATCGTCACGAACAGCATCCCGATGGTGCTCTCCGCCGCGGGCGGCTTCACGAACGTGGGCGGTGCCACCGTGGCGGCGCAGGGGAATGCGGAAACCCCGCAGCTTCTCGGCCAGCTCTCGAACGAGGGTGTGATCTGGACCCACTTCCAGTCGCTGATCCTCGCGGCACCCCCCTCCGTCTCGCACGTGAACACCGGAGTCATCCATGCCGAGAACGGCGACATCAGCATCGACATGACGGCGGGGACGTCGTCGCTGTTCAACACCGGACGCATCGAGGTGCGTAATGGCCGCACGATCGTCGTCCAGGGCGGTACGCTCACGAACGGGAGCGCGGGCATGATCGCCGGCGAGGGCACTCTGACGATGGCTGGCGTGGCGTTCGCGAATGACGGCCGTATCGAGCCGGGATTCGGGACGGGCATCCTGACCATTACGGGGGCCGCCAACTGGGGGGCTACGGCCCAGCTCGGCATAGGCATCGGGGGCCTCACGCCCGGGGCGTACGACCAACTCCTCGGCAACGGGGCCCTGAGTCTCGACGGCACGCTGAACGTCACCAGCTTCGGCTTCACGCCGACCGATGGGGACCGATTCGCCGTGATGACCTTCGCTTCGCGGTCGGGGAACTTCGCCACGGTGAACTTGCCGACGGTCCCGGGCATCGTGTTCGACACCGTGTGGGCAGAGGCGGGCGCCGTCGATACGCTCTTCATCGAGGCCACCGCCGCCCCGACGATCCCCCTCGGCGCTGTGATCGGATCCGTCGGCACCGACGCCGATGCCGTCGACGCGCCGGGGAACCCCGTCAACCTGGTGGGCACTGCCCTCAATGGAGGGGCGACCACCCTCGCGGCCGGTGGGGGCACGCTGCCCACGGCCGACTTCAATGCCCTGGGCGGTCTCGATCGCACGACCGGATTCGACCGCGGCGACCTCTTGGCCGTACGAGCCGACCAGAAGCATACCGGGGCGGCCCTGCTCCTGGACCTCGATGGCGATGGCACCTTCACGGACGAGGTAGCGCAGCCCGGGTTCGGCATGCACGCCAATCGCTTCATCACCTTCGACCTCGATGTGATCCGCGCGAATGCGAGCTTGCCCGCGAGCCAGGCCTTCACCCTGTCCGGGTACTCCGGCCCTGCGGAGGGATTCCCCACGTCGGGCATGTCGCTCGTCGTGCTCCTCGACGGGCTCCCCGTCGTGCTCCATGACGTGGGAACCGTCGCCTCGGCTGCGCAGCCCTTCGGCGTGGCGGTG